>CAMCLY010000013.1 GCA_945875805.1 uncultured Myxococcales bacterium
CGTCGCTATTTGCCCTTTGGGCAAATACGCGCCGCCCCCCTCGGCCCCCACCCCCGTCCCCTCCCCGCGGGGGAGGGGCAGGCATGGGTCATTCCTGCCGGCATCTGTGTGTGTGTGCAGAGCGCCCGGAACGATGGATTCGTGCCGATCAGTAGACGGTGCGTGCCAGAAGTGCGGTGACGTTGTCGGGGCCACCGTTGGTGTTGGCGGCGATGATAAGTTCGCGGCAGGCTTTGGCGAGGTCGTCGCCGCATGAGGCGAGGATTTCGGTCATTTGCGGGACTTTGACGGGGTCACTGAGGCCGTCGGAGCAGAGCAGATAGATGTCGCCGGGCTCGTGGGGGTAGAAATGCGTCTCGACCTCGACGGACTCCTGGAGTCCCACGGCGCGCGTGATGACATTTTTGTAGGGGAAGCTCGGGAGGTCTTCGGGCTTGAGGATTTTTGAGCGGATGTATTCGTTGGCGAGGGAGTGGTCTTCGGTCATTTGTTCGAGGACGCCCTTTCGGAAACGGTAGCATCTGGAGTCCCCGACGTGGGCGATGATGACGCCTTCCTGAACGAAATAGGCGGCGACGCATGTGGTGCCCATGCCGCTGTATTTGGGGTTTTCTCCGGCGGCCTTATTGATGACCCTGTTGGCGCGCACGAGGGCGGCGATGAGTCTTCGTTCTTCGCGGCTTTTGGGTTTTCTGTGTCCGACGGGCCAGTTGGCGAGTTCGATGGGGTCGGTCTGGTGTAACGTTTCGTCGTAATAGGCACTGATTTCGTTGATCGCCATACGCGAGGCCACTTCACCCGACTGGTGTCCGCCCATGCCGTCTGCGACGACTACAAACGATTCCGTTTGGGAGACGAGGAAACTGTCCTCGTTGTGATCACGAACCATACCCGTATCTGTCAATCCTGCGCACTGTAACCGCATGTATGTTTACTCCTGTCTTGGACGCCCGTTTGTATTCGCGAATATGAATGATGATGACGCGATAAAACGTTTTATCATAGCGCCGAACGGGCGTCGGCGCACGTTTTATTTTGCGTATTGAGAGGCGTGGCGCGGCGTATCCGGGCGTAGTCCGGATAGCGGCGCCGGCGTCCGCGTATTCGCCCGTCCGGGCGGATAGCGGCGCCTGCCTCAGAAACGAACCTCCAGACCTCCCGAGATGTCCAAGCCCCAGCTCGATCCGCCGAGGAGTTCCAGTCCGACGAAGATTTTCCAGTGGTCGGCGAGTTTGTAGGTGGCGAGGGCGGAGATGAGGTATCGAATCGAATTGTTGCTGCATTTGGCGAATCCGGAGGGCTTTGTGTCGTCGTCCTCGTCCATGGCGGCGGAGTCGGATTTTTTGTCATATCCGCACATGCTGCCGTATCCGAGCCCTGCGCCCACGGCGAAGTCGAAGTGTTCAAAACCGTCGTAGCGCCATCGGATGGACGCGAGTCCCAGGTGTCCCATGGCGGTGGAGGTGTTTCCTCCGCCCATGCGGTACATGAGTCCGATCTCGTATTGTCCGCGGTAGATGGGGATCATGGCTTCGATGCGCATGAACCATGTCTGGACGTCCTGTGTGGTGAAGAAGCCGCCTGCGCCGAGTCGGATGCCGTAGCGGTCGTCGCCTGCGGGTTCGTCTTCTGGGGGTGGGGTGGAACCGAGTTCGGCGGCGGTTCGGGAGGCGGCGCAGTCGAGTTCGGCGATGTGTCCGTCTCGGGAGAGGAGTTTGACGGCATCGGGGTGTGTTGCGACGTCGCCCGTGCGCAGGGTGGCGAGGTCGTCGCCGTCATCGTAGATGGCGAGGCATCCTTCCTGGGTCATGACGAGTCCGTGGTGTGGGGAGGGGTCGAAGGAATCGACGAGGGTTTCGGTGCGTTCGGCCGAGCGGAGGGTCAGTCGCACCGGTCCCTGTGCGTCCCCGTTGCCTTCGAGGGTGAGGAGGCGTCCGCCGGAGACGGGCACGACCCCGCGAGCGTATTCGACGCGTTCGATGCGCCAGAGTTCGGCGGTGGGCTTTTCGTCTTCGGTGACGACGGGGTGGGCGCCGATTTCCCGGGGCTGTCGCACGGCCATCGGGCAGACGTCGGCGGTTTCGGAGAGCGGCTGGCCTTCGGCGTCGACCGTCTGGAAGGTTTCTTGGGTGCATGCGCCCCACATCACGAGGGTTCCGTCGTCGGCCACGAGAAGGCGCAGGTCTTGTGTAAAAGCCGACGAGATCTGGGTTTCCGGCGTCCATGGGGTTTGTGCCGAACGCGTATAGACCGACACCATGTCTGGGGTGTGTTCGCACAGGGCCACGCCGATGCCTGCGGCACTTCCGACGTAGCGTGGGATGCATCCCTCTGGGAGGTCCATCGGGGCGAGTGCGCTTCCGACGGGAATGCTCCAGGCGCCTGGCGGCTGGACGAATCCGTCCGGACACGGATCGGCGTCGGTGAGGCATGTCGCATTGCTATAAAGTCCCATGCGGATGCCCGTCGGTTCTGGGGTGGGGGCGTAGAGCCCGGTCACGTTTTGTTCCATGGCGGCGGCAATCGTCGGCTGAGCGCTGATTCTTGGGAGTTCCGCACATGCGGGTTCCGGCTGGGGTTGTTCGGTCTGCGCCGGAGTGGCCAGTGGCGCGTCAGGGGTGTTTTGTGAGGTGATGTTTTTTTGCGGGGGGAGCGGGGCGTCGAGGCGTGACCATGTTTTTGGGGGGAGGGGCATGACGGTCAGGGCGTGTCTCGGGACGTAGGCGTCCATGGGCGAAACGCGTTTTCCTTCGGTGCAGACCCATGTCTGCCCGTCCCGGCTGAGGGCGACGCGTTCGCCGTCCCAGATCAGGCCGAATTCGTGCACGATTTTGTCGGGGGCGTTGGTGGAGCGCGTCCAGGAGCGCCCGTTGTCGGTGGTGACAAAGGTGCGGACGTCGAGCAGGCTTCGCACGCGCACGACGCCCACGCCGTCGTGTCGCCACCACACGCCTGTGGCTTCGGCCAGCACGGTGGTCTCGCCTTGGGCGTCGGGGTCGGTCTTTTTGGACGTTTTCTTTTTGGACTTTTTTTTGGCGGCGGCTTCTTCGGATTTTTGGACGGCTTCCGGCGTCATGGCGGCGATTTTTTCGTCGTCAAAAAAATCGGTCAATTTTACGCGCCGCATGCTGCTCGCCATCAGATCGACGATGACCAACGCCGCGTCGTCGGCATAGACGAGCGTGTCTTCGGCGCCGTCGAGGACTTTTGCGCCGGAGATGCCCAATACCGGGACGAAGCCTTCGACGGTCGCCGCGGCATCCGCCGAAGGGGCCGTCAGGATTTGCGTGCCGTCGTAGACCAGAATCGAACCGTCTCGCCGTAGCGCCAGCCACTGCGCGTCTTTGGGAAGGGCGACGTCTTTCGTCGTCTGGGTCTGCAGGTCGAGGATCCATGTGCGCGCGTTCTGATCGCGCAACAGGGCAGTTTTTTCGCCCGTCGTGACGATATGGGGAACATCGGGGATGGCTGAGTGGCTTCTGAGATCCAGCCATGAGGGCGCCTGGGTCTGCGCGGGCATCATCCATACCGCGGGCGAGGGTTCATGCGGTTTTTCGGGGTCTTGTGCGCGCGCGCCCGTTGCCCCGCCCGAGTGGATTGCCAGCAGTGCGCCCAGAAACACCAGATACTTTATCCCTTTTGCCATACCGATTCGCCTTTTCTCCCGTCCCCCGGAAATTCACAAAATACCGCGCGCGGCTTATTCCATTTTCTTCACCCGTGCAACGGATTCGCGTTTTTGTGTGCCTGGCGGACGCGTTTATCTCTGCGGGCCGTGTGTTTTACGCTTTGAATGTTGAGTGCTGAAATGAGAGATCATACACTGTGATGGCGAGCCGTCCCCGCCTCTGAAATGCCGTCATCTGGGGATGTCGATTTTTTGATGAGAGGAGAGCGACCATGAGCAAGTTTTGGATGTCGTGTGTGTTGTCTGGTGTGATCGGATTTTGTGCCACCACGGGGTGGGCGGCGCCTGTGTTTGACAACGCCGAATGGGCTCGCGTGTTTGATGGGGCGAGCGCGTTTCCGGAAGGAACGCCGACGGGCCCCGGCGCCGTCATGCGCGACGGCATCGACCGCCCTTTCGATCTCAAGAACATGTCCGGGGTTGTGTTTGCCCGAAGCGCCATTGAGAATCACCGCACGTATGCCGGTCAGGCGGTGAAGGATTTTCTGGAGGCCACGCTCAAAGAGGCGCGCAGACTGAGTGGCAACGGGAAATTTCAGATTCCGGTGAGGGCTTTGACGTTTGGAGACGGGAAGTATCCCATGCCGCATCAGGGCGGCTTGTTGAGCGTGAAACTTGGGGCTTATGTGCTTGAAAAGGGGAAATCCAAGGTGGAGCCGAATGCGGTGTTCCGCCGTGGGGCAATCGTGACCTCGGACGAGGAGGATATCACCGTCCTTCTCAATAAGGAATATCAGGCCGGTGTGGAACGCCGGAAGGTCGAACTTGCAGGCGAGGATCCCAAAACGGTGAAGACTCTGCTCAATGAAATATACAAATCGGCCAGGACCAAAGTGATGGGGTTGCGCAAAGCGAACGTCAAGGCCAAGAAAGAGGCCAGGAAAGAGGCCGTCAAGGAAAAGCAAAAACTCAGGAAGGCGCTTCAAGAAGACCGCAAGGCCCAGGAAGCGCAGGCCATGGCCATTGAGGACGACGAGGAACGCGAGGCGGCTCTGGTGGCCCTTTATGACGCATGGGCGGATGAGGATTTCAAAGCCACCAAAGAGAGGAAAGGTAAGGCAGGTTCCCAAAATCCAGAGGGTTTGCCTATCGATATGGCGGCGACCTGGACGTTTATAGAAGCCGCGCTGACGCAGACGGCGGTTCCGGTGGGAAACATTGCGCTTCCGCCTGGGCTCAAAGCGCAGGTGTTGAGCTATGCCGAGGAGAAAAAACGCCCATCGTCGGTGATTTCCAAGGCGGAACAGCATATCACCACTGGGGCTTTTGAAATCACGCTTCCCTGCGTGTTGCGCGATCGTTTCCTTGGTTGCAGGCCGTCCAAATATATCGACGATCCCATTGCGGATTCGGTGAACAAGACCGCGCTGAGGCTTCTCGATGCGGCCGCGTCCCTTTCCGAGGAGGATCAGATCCGTGCGCTGGATATGGTGGACACGTCCGAAGCCTCGCTTGATGAGCGCCAGCTTGAGTCGTGGCTCAACCATCCTCGCGTGAAAGTTCAGAAGCGAGCCAGCCGCATCATTCGCAAGCAGGAGCGCCGGGATAAACTCGATGTGCTGCAGGCGGAATACAAAGAAAAGCAGTCGCGGCTGAATGCCGAATATCAAAGCAAGCGGGCGGAGATCAAAAAACTTCCCAAGGAGGCGCAAAAGGCGAAGCTGGAAGAGATTCGGGAGGAGTACGAGGCGCAAAAGACACTTTTGAAAAAAGAGCGTCAGGCAGCGTTCAAAGCCGGCATGGCGTCGACGCGTTGATTTTTTGTGTGTGGGGGGGAAGTCTCCCCCTGAGCGGCTATTTCGCCCTTTGGGCTCAATACGCCGCTACCCCCTCTGAGAGCCGGCGACATGGAGGCATGGGTGTTTGAGCTCTCTTTTTTTTGTGATGGGAAGGTTTTGGGGGCGGTGAGGACGCAGTTTGTGTCGCGTGTGTGCTCGAAGGTTTGTGGAGGCGTTTTGGTGTGACCGTCAGAAAGAAGGGGGCGAGGCGTATGCGCGCCGGACGGGGCGCATAGCCGAGCGCGCGTGGCGTATCCGCCGGAGGCGGATAGCCAGCGCTCCGGGATTGGACGAAAAAGCATCCTTATATATAATGCCGTCGTTTTTGGGTGTGGGGGATTTGGCCTGCACGGACGAAGAAGCATGAGGAGGGAGGGAGAATGTCATCATTGAAGAAGTGGCGTCGGGGTGTGGTTTTGAGCGGCTTGGCGGCGAGTGTGCTGGCGGGGTGCGAGACGGAGACGATGGTGGTGAAGCCCGGGGATGTGTCGTCGTGCATGGTGGGGGATGTGAAATGCGAGCAATCCCGGCTGTATACGTGTGAGACGGACGGGCGCACGGGGAGCTGGAGTTTTTTGCAGCGTTGCGCGAAGGGATGCGCGGAGGATTTGGTGACGTGCCTGGATGAGGAGACGGTGGTGGGGTGCCGTTCGGGGGACATCCGGTGTGTGCGGGATATGTTGCAGGAGTGTGTGTCGTCGGGTGGGGTATCGTCGTGGAAGACGGATGGCGCGTGTGAGGAGGGGTGCAACAGTGCGGGGACGGCGTGTCGGGTTCCGACGTCGCCGGAGCCGAATCCGGGGAAATGCACGCTGGGCGCGCAGAAGTGCGAGGGCTCGACGGTGTACCAGTGTCGCACGGATGCGTCGGGGACGGCGGGGTGGCGTGAGTCGGAGCCGGGCGCGCTGGGGTGGACGGCGTCGGAGCCGGCGTGCGCGCCGGCGGGGGGGGGGGTTTTGTGTCAGGAGGGGGCGTTGCACTGCGAGTCGAGCAGTCTTTATCAGTGTGTGGGGGGAGAAGGTGGGACGGCGTGGTCATTTTTGGAGAGCTGTCCGCAGGGGTGTTCGGAGGATGGCGTTTCGTGTCGGGAGCAGGGTGTGGGGGCGTGCATTCTGGATGCGCAGAAATGTGAAGAAGGCGAGATGTATCGGTGTGAGGTGGGGGCAGACGGGGAACTTGGGTATGTGAAAGGGGAGTCTTGTCCGGCGGGATGTTCGGAGAACGGTCTTTCGTGTCGCGAGGTGGTGGCGTGTACGGATGCGTGCAGTGCGGGGACGGAGTGTATTGACGCGGTGCGTTATCGGACATGTCGTGATGACGATGGGGATGGCTGTCTTGAGTGGGTGGAGCAGAGCTGTGGCGGGAACGAGCGTTGTGAGGGGACGGGGTGTGTGGCGCTTCCCACGTGTGTGGACGGCTGTGTGTCAGGTTCGGCGCAGTGTGTGGGGAAGGCGGTTCAGACGTGTCGTGACGCGGACGGGGATGGCTGTGTGGAGTGGGTGGATGGTGAGTCGTGCGAGTATGGATGTGAGGGAGGGAAGTGCAGGGACACGTGGCTTCCGCCGTGCACGACGGCGGTGTGTCCGAAGGCGGTGACGAATTTCAAGGAAACGATACGTGGCGACACGTCGAAGAGCAAGAATGTGATTTCGACGTACACGACGTGTTCGTCGTTTGGTTTGACGTCTCATCCTGACGAGAGTGGTCCTGAGGATTACTATGCGGTGAACTTGCCGGAATCGGGGACACTGATAGCGGGGATCAAGGAAGTGGGAGCCAAGGATGTGGATGTTCACATTCTGACGTCATTGAGTGGCGATGGCTGTGTGGCGCGGGATGATTATGGGACGGCGGCGCATGTGTCGGCGGGGATACGCTATATCGTGGTGGACACGTATGGTTCGTCGTCGAATGCGGGGACGTATGATTTGAAGATCACGTTTCTGCCGGATTCCGGGAAATGCGGGTTGAAGCAGAGCACGATTCATCGTCTTGGTGGGTGTAGTGCGGTCCAGCTTCCGGCGGCGGCGAAAGTGGCTCAGGAGGCGCATCTTGTGACGGACTGGGATCGTGCGAATCTTCTTGGCAGTGCGTGGCCGACGTCGAAGACGCAATACATCTCCCAGCATGTGGCGCATACGAAGGAGATCACGGGGGGGTATGGTTCTGGCGGGGAGTGGTGTCCGAGCGGCGAAGGCGGGTGCAGTTATGGTCAGGGGAGCACGGCGAATCAGGTGCCTGACATTCAGGAGGCGTGGTACATCAACATGTACTGGAACAGTGCGAGCAAACCTGCGCGTGGGACGAAATTTCTGGTGGTGAATCCGGTCAATGGGAAGGCGGTGGTGGCGTCAGGCGGCTGGGAGACGGGGCCTGGAGCGTGCACGCATATTTGCGGGACGGTTTATGAGGTTCACCAGCATCTTGGGACGTCGCACAATCGCGTTCAGGCGATAGGGATTCTGGATCATCAGGATGGCGTGGGGTACGGCCCTGTGGAGTGTGAGTAGCGAGTGGGATATTTTGTGAAGTCGTTGAATTTTGGTGGAATTTTGCCTCTCTGAGTGGGGGATTTGGCGCGCAAAATTTGGCGGAAGCCGTCTGAGTGTGTTATAGCGCCCTGAAAATTTGGGGGGAGTCACGGATTTGTTACACGTATGTTGACGACGCTTGTCATAAAAGATTTTGCGATCATCTCGGAGCTGGAGCTTGGTTTTGATGCCGGGATGTCGGTATTGACCGGCGAGACTGGGGCGGGCAAATCGATCATCGTCAGTGCGCTGAGTCTTCTTCTTGGTGGGAAGGCGTCTCCGGATTTGGTACGCACCGGTGCGGAGGAAGCGTGTGTGGAGGGGATGTTTACGGTGGACCGGCGGCATGCCCCGACGATGGCGATGTTGCAGTCGATAGGCATTGATCTCGATGACGACGAGTTTGTGGTACGTCGGACGATACCGCGCAAGGGGCGCGGTCGAATTTTTATTGGTGGGACGCTTCAAAATTTATCGTCCCTTCGAAATCTGATGCGGACGGTGATCGACATTTCCGGGCAGCACGAGCATGTGAGTCTTTTGGATTCGGGCCGTCATTTGTCGATTCTGGATCGGTATGCGGGTCTTGAGGAGGAGGTTGCCTCTTTTTCGAAGGTGTATGGTTCGTATCATGCGTTGAAGCGTGAGCGGGATGCGCTGGCGGCGAGTCTTGAGGAGCGTGCGAAACGCCTTGATTTTCTGAATTATCAGATAGAGGAGCTTCGCGGTGCGGGGATTCGGGTGGGAGAGTCGGAGGAGGTTTCGACGCGTCTGAAGCGTCTTTCCAACACGGAGACGACGCATGAGGCGATAGAGGGCGCCATTGTCGATCTTTATGATGCGAATGACTCTGTGGTATCGCGTCTTGGTCATCACGTGAGGGAGCTTGGTCGTGTCTCCTCTGTGGAGTCCTCGCTTTATCCGGTGGTTTCGTCTCTGAGTGAATCGATGCATGCGGTGGAAGACGCAGTTCATGATTTGCGTCATATCCGTTTGGATGAAGCGTCGCCGTCGCAGCTGGCGGCGTTGCAGGAGCGTCTTTCGGTGATCGACAAACTTGAGCGGAAGTACCGCACGAAAGCGGATGAGATTCCCGGGTTATGTCAGAGTCTTGAGGCGGAGCGTGAGGCGCTTGTGTTGTCGGATGCCCGAATCACGTCACTGGACACAACGCTTTCGGAGCTGGCAGATGAGCTCAGGACGCGGTCGGAAGTTTTGTCGGAGCGCCGTCGGAAGTCCAGCGAGCAGCTGTCGCGAGAAGTGACGGAGGGTCTTCATCTTCTTGCGATGGAGAATGCCTCGATAGACATTGTGTGTCGTCGTCTGGATGATTTTTCGGAGCTGAAGCCGACGGGGCGTGATGAGGTTGAATTTTTGCTGTGCCCGAATCGCGGGGAGTCTCCGCGCGCGTTGTCGAAGATCGCGTCTGGCGGTGAACTTTCGAGGGTGTTGCTGGCTTTAAAACGCGCGATAGTCGAAAAGGACGACGTGGCGTGTTATGTTTTTGACGAGGTGGACACGGGCATAGGCGGTCAGACGGCCGCGCATGTTGCCCGGATGTTGAAGGAAGTCAGCCGTTGTCACCAGGTATTGTGCATTACGCATCTTGCTTCGATAGCGAGTTTTGCGGATGCGCATTTTCAAGTGTCCAAATTCGTGGCGAACGAACGGACCCAAAGCAGGATAACGCTTCTGAAAGAGTCGGAGCGCGTGCAAGAAATCGCGCGCATGTTGGGGGGGACATCGATAACAGAGACCACGTTGGCGCATGCCGCGGAGATGATATCGCAAGCGCATGAGCAATCCTCTGAGGAATCGTTCTGAGAGCATTTTGTCTCTCCGTTGCGCATTCGATAGAGAATCTCTTTATGTCATATCAAAAATTATCCCTTCCCCTTTCGTTGGGAACCTCGCGCAAGCGGAACTGGCTCTGGATATGGTGTGGGGTTGGGGTGCTTCTCTTGGCGGTCATAGCCTTTGTGGTGTTTCATGGTGAAGAGGACCTGAATGTGGTCACGGGTCGTGCGCTTGACATGGAGACATTTGGCGCGCAGGAGTGGCCGGAGAACATACCGTTGTCGCGCCAGACGCTTGAGTCGGATGATGTGTCGAAGTCTCCGGACATGCCGGATTCGGAATCAGAACCGGTGGACGATTTATTTTTGATACGTGGTCGTGTGACGCGCAACCAGACGTTGTTTGTTGCGCTCAAGAATCACGGTCTTGACATCGATGATGTTCAGCAGGTTCTGGCGTCTCTTGAGGGTGTGGTGGATTTTAAGAAATCTCGTCCTGGGGATCGGTATGAGGTTCATCTGGACGTGGATCGGCGGATATTGAAGTTTGTGTATGAGTCTTCGCCCGAGGATATCAGCGTGTCGGTTCGGGAAGGGAATGTTTTTGTGGGGCAGAAGGTGGTGATACTTCGTGAGGTTGTCCAGAAACGCCTGTCGGGTGTGGTGACGGATACGCTGTACCAGGCGTTTGTGAATCTTGGTGAGTCTGGCGAGTTGGCGTCTCATTTTATGCAGCTTTTTAAGTATGATATGGATTTTTCGACGGGCACTCAACGTGGGGATGAATTCACGATGCTTGTGGAGAAGGTCTATCTGAACGGTCAGTTTTACAAATACGGGCGGGTGTGGGCTGCGACGTATGAGACGGTGTCGGGCAGACGTCTTGAGGCGTATTATTTTGATGCGCCGGAAGAGGATTACAAAGGGTATTACGATGACGAAGGTCGCGCACTGAAGCGGACCTTTTTGAAGACGCCTGTAGTGGGTTGTCCACTGACGAGTCCATACAATTTGAAGCGGATGCATCCGATACTGAAGCGTGTGCGTCCACATTATGGTATGGACTGGGCGTGTCCGACGGGCACTCCGATAATGTCTTTTGGGGACGGGACGGTGACGTTTGCGGACTGGAAAGGCGGGAATGGCAATCTTTTGGTTATCGAACATCCGAATGGGTATACGTCTCTTTATGCGCATTTGTATGCGTTTGGTCGAGGGATCAAGAAGGGGGTTCGAGTACGCCAGGGTCAGGTGGTGGGTCTTGTGGGCAACACGGGGATATCGACGGGTCCGCATCTTCATTTTGGTTTAAAACTTCACGGGAAGTATATTGATCCGTCGTCGGTGGACACGCGGCGGGCGTACACTCTGAGCGGGAGTCGTCTGAGTGCGTTTCACAGTTCGCGGGACAAGATCCGCCGCAGTTTGTGGGAGACCGGTGGTTCTGGTTCGGCGCTGGTGTCGAAATAATGGAAGCGAGAGCGTATTGGCCGCAGGCCAATAGCGCTCGCGCCCGGGCGTATCGCGGAGCGCGATAGCCCGGGCTCCCCGGAGAGAGGCGCAAGGGTAGGGACTGGCCTTTTGGGAGCATTGGGTGGGCATTGAGATGCAGGGGAGAGGAGATGGACGAAATTCCCGAGGGGCTTCCCCCGTATTTTGAGCCGATACGCCGTCTTGGCGAGGGTGGAATGGGGGTGGTTTGGTCGGTCCGGGACAAGAAGACGGATCGGATGGGTGCGCTGAAAGTGATCCGTCAGAAGCCGGGGATGTCGCCGCTGGCGCTGACGCGTTTTGAGCGAGAGATTAGGAATTTTGCGCAGCTGGTGCATCCCTATATTGTGCAGGTGTACGATGTGGGGCAGATGCGGACAGGGGATCCGTACATTTTGATGGAGCAGGTGAACGGGCGTCCGGTTTGCACGGAAATGCTGAGGCGTCGTTCTTTTTCGGAAGTGATGATGCTTTTGGATCGCGTGCTTGAGGGTCTTGGAGAGGCGCATGCGCACAATCTGATTCATCGTGATTTGAAGCCGGACAATATTTTGGTGACGGAGGATTCGGAAGGTCGTCTGATGCCGAAGCTGATGGATTTTGGTTTGGCGCTTCGTGCGGACGAGAACGACATGCGGATCACGAGTGACGGGATGGTGGTGGGGACGCCTGTGTACATGGCGCCGGAGCAGGCGTGTGACGAGCATTATCAGATATGTCCGGCGACAGATTTTTATGGGATAGGGTGTATATTATACGAGTTATTTTGTGGGGAACCTCCGTTTAAGGGGGCGAATGCGGTGATGGTGATGGTGGCGCAGGCGAAGGAAATGCCTCCGGCCTTTCATCCGTTGCCGTATTTTCCGGAGGCGGCTCGTCTGAGGCCGATCATCGAGCGTCTTTTGGAGAAGATGCCGGACAAACGGTACGAGACGGCGGCGGATTTTCGTGCGGCGTTGCGGGAATACCATCTGATAGAGGACGGAGTGACGTTTGGCGTTCAGCGGTTTAGAAGTGTCGAGGAGACGCTTTTTGACGAACGCAAGGAGGAGGAGGGTCCTTTTTTTTCGACGGATTTGGGTCCGCGATCGTATCGCACGATCCTGCCTGAGCTTGTGCATGCGAAGTACAATTATTCGGTGTTGTCGCTTCGTCCTCCGGAGTTTGTGGGGCGTAGTTGTGCGCTGCATATCATGGAGCGTTATCTCCGGGATGTGTATCAGTGTCGCCGCATGGCGGTGATGCTGATCACGGGGCGTCCCGGGGTAGGGAAGTCGAGATTTTTTGAAGTTTTTGCGCAGGACTGTTATCGGCATGGGTGTGCGACGTCGCTGGTGGTGGACGGGTCGGTGTGTGCGAATCTTCGTTTTTCGATATTTCGTGCATTATTTGGTCGTCTTTTGCTCAAGACCCTGACGGAGAACCAGGTGGTGCTGGCGTTGTGTCGTTTTTTGCAGACGGAAGACGAGCACGATTTTCGGGTGGAGGCCCTGAGGAAGATATTTGAGGCGGAGATGGCGCAGTCCGTGCCTTCGTTTGAGATGATGGACTGTGTGTTTGGGGTTGTGTTTGAGCGGCTGACGAAGGATCGTCCGTTGCTTTTGTGTGTGGACAACCTCGATCCGAAGCAGCGGATGGAGTTGTGCGACATTGCGCGGGAACTGACGGAATACTCGCGTGTGAGGCTTCCGATATTGCTGTGCGTGGTGAACACGACGGTCAACGAGATGCCGACGGATCTTGAGCTGTCGCTTGGGAATGAAGGCACGTTGTGGCTTCGTCACAGTCTGACGATAGAGCCGTTGTCGAATGCGGACATGCATCTTTTGACGACGCGGAGTCTTGGCATGTCGGAGGCGCTGGCATTTTTTATTGACAATTTGTCGTCGGGATTGCCTCAGATAGCGGTGGATCTTGCGCGTCAGTGGCATTTGGCGGGTTTTCTGGAACACGCCCGGGATGGCTATCACAGCGTTCGTCCGGTGGAGACGTTACCCATTCCGCGTGTGGTTCACGAAGCGATATTGTGTCAGATCACCCTGACATTTTCGGACTATCCGTTGCGGACGTGGTCGCCGGTGGCGTCGCTGGCGGCGGCGTGTGGCGAGAGTTTTACGCCGACCCTTCTGTCATGTGCGATACGTCACATTCCCACGAGTCAGAAGCTCATCAGTCCCAGCACGTTTATCTCGCTGTCTCTTTCGGGAGGCGTGCTCAAGACGCTGGATGCGACGACGCTGTCGTTTAAGCACAAGCTCATGCAGGACGCGCTGATTGCGGTGTTGCAGGACTATGAGGTTCAGGATTATCACCGTGCGATAGCGCTGGCGCGCCGCGAGTTTTCCCCGAGCCCGGCGAACGACCGCGAGATTGCGCGTCACCTTCTTTTGGCGCATCAGTATTATGATGCGTTTCATGTGTGTCGCAATCTTGCGCGTCAGTGTGTGCTTTGCGGGAATGACGGGGAAGCCTCCCGGTATATCGAGCAGGCGCAGGATGCGCTGATGCAGCATCTTGGTTTTATTGATGCGCGCACGCCGGAGATCGTGGATATTTGGGTGATTCAGGCGGAAATTGCGCTCAACATGAATCGTGTGGAACAGGCGGTTCAGCGGTTGCAGTGGCTTGACTATGCGCAGCAATTTTGTGAGGAACCGGAACGTCGGGCGGCGTATTTTGTGCTGAAGGCGCGAATGCTGTCGCGCGAGGGGGAGGTGCAGCGCGAGTCCGTTCTGTCTTTTCTCGATGAGGCTTTGAGGCTGCTGTCGGCGATCACGCCGCCGCTTAGTCCGGAGCAGCTTGCGATTCAATTTCAGGTGTATGCGGCGCGGTTTCCGTATGACGCCTCGGTGGCGCCGCATCTCATAGAGACGGCTCGGGCGCTTCACAATCTGGTTTATGTGGGGAAGGTTTTTCTGGCGTTTGCGCGGAGTGCGCTGTCGAATCACGACACGACGAGAGCCGTTCGGATACTCAACATGGCGATTGATACGGCGCATCAAAATGGCGACACGCGTACGGAGTCGGAGGGTCTTCTTTTGCTGTCGCAAACGCAGTCGGGTCAGTCGGAGGTCCGTCTCAGGACGCTGTTTGACGCGATGAGGTGTTTTGAGAAACTTGGCGATTTTAAGGGGTTATCTCAGATACATTTTGAGATATCGGATTTGCTGGCGTCGAGTTCGCCGGATGAGGCCCGGATTCATGCGCACTGGGGGGATTTGTTGTGTGCGTCGTCGCACGGGGTCGACACGAAAGTGTCGCCGAAGGGTTGATTTTGCATGAAAGAGCGCGTAGAAGCGCGGAGATTTTGATGTGCCTGCAGCGTGGTGTTGTGGGTGCGTAAGGACATGCCGTTTTTGATCATGGAAACGGCGTTGGGATGGCGGCCCGGAAAAAAGGGTGACGGTCCCTGGAGGAAAAAATGGCTAAAGCAATCATCGGTCGCAAACTTGGTATGACGCAAATCTTTACGCCGACAGGGGAATGTGTGGCCGTGACGGTAGTCAAGGTGGGTCCTTGCACGGTTGTCCGCAAGAAGACGGCGGAATCCAAAGATGGTTACAACGCCCTTGTGATTGGTTTTGAAGATGCCCGCAGTGCCGAGGTCAATGGCGAGACCGTGTACAAGCTGAACCGTCCGGAGCTTGGCGTGTTCAAGGCTGCCGGCGTTGAGCCCTGCAAATCGCTTCACGAAATCCGTCTGAAAGCGTCGGATTTGGACAAGTACGAAATCGGTCAGAAGATTCAGGCCGACGTATTCTTCCCCGGGGAAGTGATCGATGTGATTGGCACGAGCAAGGGTTCCGGTTTTACCGGCGTGATGAAACGTCACAATTTCCGTGGTGCCAAACGTTCTCACGGTGCGCACGAATACATGCGTCACGGCGGTTCGATTGGTACGACGAGTACGCCGGGCCGTGTCATGAAGAATCGCAAGATGGCGGGTCAGGATGGCAACGCTCGCGTGACCGTCCAGAACCTCAAGGTGTTCAGCATTGACGCCGAGCAGAATCTGATTCTCGTCAAGGGTTCGATTCCCGGTGCCAACGGTTCTGTGGTTTATGTTCAGGATGCGGTCAAGGCGCGTCACGAATAGACCATGATTCCCGATGTCCCCATCTCCAAGAGCGATGGGGATTTTTTTATTTTGTGCGGGAAGGTGGTGCCCTCATTCTTCTGAATTTTCCGTCACGGGAATTTCTGGAAATGTTTTTTGGGGTGGGGGAAGTCTCCCCCTACGTCGCTATTTCGCTTGCGCTCAATACGCGCCTACCCCCTCATTCAGGATTTCCTCGACGGAAGCGGAATGGTTGAAAAGAAGGTCTGGTTCAAACGGCCGCACCCTCTATTTATTTCAGTGGAAACGCGCTATAAGCCGGCGAAACTGGTCATGCCCGATGGTGGCGTCCGACTGACCCAAGAAAGCGTGGGATTTCAATGCTGAGTGCAATATCGCCGCGCAATAGTCTCAAATTCCATGTTTTTTTTGTGGCTGTTGCAGGATTCTTTTGTCTGTTCTGCCTGGTTCTGAGTGCCCTGACGCCGCGGCCTGGTTTTGAGGTGAGCGTCCAGACCTCTGGCGTGGTCGTCAAACGCGTGTTGGGGAGTGAGTCGTCGCTTCAGGTGGGCGACATCATTGAGTCGGTGGATGGCAAAAATATCCACTCACGAGCCGGTCTTAATCATGCGTTGTTTCTGGCCGGTGATACGGTGGAGATGACGATACGTCGCACCGGGAGCCGTTTTCAGCGTCCGGTGTCGGCGAGTGATTTTGTGGGGGACACCCTTCCGGCGGGGGTTCGTGCGAATGACAAGCCGATATTTTTGACGGACGAATCTGGGGAATATACGCCACTTGAAGGCGTGGATCTGGGGACATTGCGAGGCATTCTCGAGGACGAGGGCCGCCGGGTCTCGGTGGTGTTCAAACGTCAGGAAGAAGTCATCGATGCCACGGTGCCCCTGTTCAGTTCGTCGAGTCGTACGTTTGGCGCCTCTCTCGTATTTTTGCTGATTGCGTTGATGGGCGTGGTGGCGTGGAAAGGCCGCAAGCGTCTGCCCCGTGGCAGTGCCCTGTGGGGCAATCTGATCCTCGGTCTTGGTGCGATCAGCGCCATGACGCTTGGCATGTGGACGATGCTGAGTTCGGTGCCGCCGCTTCTCGTGCTGGGCTTGTTTTCGATAACATTTTTCAAGGCTTGTGATCTCGACTATCACGTGGTCTTCTTTGGGTTCAATCGTCGTCCTGAGCTGTGGACGCGCATCGTCATTTTTGCGGGGCCAGCGGCGACGTTGCTTGCGCCGTTATGGTTTAGCATTGAGTCGTTTCCCGTATTGTGGGGGGGAGATATTGCCGCCGAAGCGGAAATGCGTCTCGATTCGTGTGTATTTTTGCCGATGTTATGGGCCGTGGCCTACACGATGATTGACGGAGGTCTTGCGATTGCCCGTCGATTCCGGGAACCGCAGCGTCCGTTGTCCCCTTATGAAATTGGGGTATGGATGTCGTGCGTGGTCTCGGTCTTTGTCTTTATCTATCTGCGCATTGATTTGATGAATGCGCAGTGGTTTTTGATGGCGTCCGTGGTGATTCAGAGTGTGGCGGGGGCATTTTCGAGTTTTGAGTCTGAATCCGACATGAGCAGGATTCGTCTCAACAGTCCTCTGTTTTCGACGGTGCCCATTCGCGATGCGTTTGATCGTGCGCATCGTTTGTTTGGGAATGCCTATCACGTCCAAGTGGTGATTGAACGCCCGGCGCCTCGCCATATTGTGGCCGTGTCGCGTTCAGACGAGGAGAGCGATTTTAACGGTTTGGCGCTTGACATCATCCCCGAGAGTTGGCGGGATTTTCTCGATGTTTTCCATATTGAGGGGAGCGCGTTGACCGGAGAATCTCATGATGCCCGGGATCCGGTGCATGGCATTGCGGCCAAACTTGGGATAGCCATTGCGCTTCCCATGGCGGACAATGTGGCGGGGACGTTGACGAGCCTGACTTTTCTTGTCAGTGTGGAGCAGGCGTCATTGCAGGATGTGCCTTCGGTGGTGCTTTCGTCCTCTCAACGGGAGGAACTGACAGAAATCCTTGAAGAATTCGTCCGGTGTGCCCCTGCGTTTGTCTATCAGTCGGCGGAAATGAGCCTTGAATTTGTCGGTGAGGACATCGATGAATTTGCCCGTCATTGTCATGAAACGGCGTCGTTTGCGCGCGGGATAAAGAATCCGACATTGCCCATGGATCCTCGCGCGCTGCCACACGGCCTGTTGGAAGAGGATGAAGAACCGATTGAGAACACGGAACTTTCGGAGGCGAGCACGCTTGTCGTCGATAACCCTGAAAAACTCGACGTGACTTGCGATACGCGCGTCTATGAGGAAGAGGTTCAATTTTTGCGCAGCCAGGTGGCGGCGCTTTACAGTCAGCAAATACGCGGCTATGCGCTTGGTGAAATTGAACTGACCGAAGCCCAGCAGGCGGCGCTCGACGATATTGCGACGCTCGATCCACCGATGCTTTTTGTGGGCGAACCAGGAACGGGGAAACGCCTTTTGGCGCTTGCCGCCCATCAGGCGCGCAGCGAGGGGGCATTTTTGACGATCGATGCGGCCGCCATTCCTGAGTCCATCTTTGCGCTTGATATGTTTGGGGATGGTCAGGATCCCGGATTGATTGCCAACGCGGCCAACGGCAGTATTTTCATTCAGAACGCCGACCGCATCGGCGAGACACTGCTCAACGATGTTCTGGATGTGCTCCAGAAGCTTCCGTCCAAGCAGAGTGTGGCCCTTTATCTTTCGGTCAACACGACGCCCGAATCGTTTAACGTCGAGCAGTATCGTCGGACGCCGTCGTCCCTGCCCGCCGAGATTCAGACGTTGGCGGCCAAGCTCGATGCCGAGATCATCGCGCTCGATCCCCTTCGCACTCAGGATGATCTGGACGTGGTGGCCAATTTCTTTCGCCAAAAGCAGGTATTGTGTACAAACAAGACGGTCGATGCGTTTACGAGTGAGGCATTGCTTGCCCTCAAGTCGTATTCCTGGCCTGGGAATTTTACGGAGCTTCGCGCGGTCGTGGACCGCGCGGTGTTGCGGTGCGAAACCCACGAGATTACCGTCGCCGATTTGGGACGTGACTTTGTGGATTTATCGGACGCTTCGACCAAAAACGTCGCGCTTTCTGAAACCGATGTGTTTCGCGAACAGGTTCAGCTCATGCAGATCCTCAACGAAACGCAGCAGGCCCAGATAGAACGGATGAACGACCGGATCGCCCAGCTCGAACTCCAGTTGAGCGAGAAACGGGCACCTTGCGAAGAAGACGCATTTTTGGAGGGCACCTACGCCGATATCGAAAAGCGCCTTTTGGACAGAATCCTCGACAAGTACCAACGCGATCCGGATGCAGCCGCCGACGCCATGGGGGTCAATCATACGCGGTTCTTTAACAAACTCGCTAAATATCAGTTGATCCGAAACGGGTAATTCTGGCACGTTGGCGAGATGTTCCCGTCATGGGAAATTTTTGATTTTTGGGGTCTCACCCTGAACCCCACTTGCTCACAAGGACAAAGAAATGGCTAAGATCGAACGCGAAATTCAACACTCCCTTGGACTCGATGGCGCCAAGACGGCTGCCAACACACTTCTCGAAAAGCTCCAGTCTTCGTATGGTTCCGTACTTGGAGATATCTCGTGGAATGACGACAAGACGGCCGCCGACATCAAGGGCAAAGGGTTTACGGGCAAATTCTGCGTGACCGATACGTGCCTTAAGATCAACATTGAACTCGGTTTGCTTGCGTCGGCCTTTAAGGGAAAAATCGAACAGGAAATCGATGCCCAGGCCAAAAACTTCAAGTAATATAAAACGGCTTCACCCCCACCCCTCTTTTGGGGAGAGGGAGAACGTTCGGTAGAAATGTTCCCGTCCCCGACCGGGAATGGAAGGGGAATTTGGTGGGGCGTGGGGGACTGGATTCCGCACCCCAAAATTGGCATGAGCAAGGGTTGCACGCACAGCCCTTGCTCATGTCTTTTATTCCCCCACTAGTGAATAATGCCCGATGTCCATCGTTTGGTGCGGGGTATGTGGCCTTGGACAGCCGCTTTTTTTTCGACTTTGGCGCCGGATTCGACGTGAAGACAAGCGTCGGAGCATGGACAATCATCGGGATTTTTGGATGCATCACTCATCAGCACTTATGACCTGTGCGCTTGCTGCGGGCTTGGCGGCGTTTGTTCCGAGCCAGGTTTCGGCACAGGATTTTTCCTATAAAGGCTCCATCACAAGCGATTTGCGCTTTACCGTTCCCGGGCAGGATATGCCTGGCAATGTCGACAAGGTACGCTTTGACCGGACCGACAACACGTTTCGTTTTACGGGGTCGTTTACGTGGGACAGCGTCGATGCCGTGGCCGATATTTCCGTGACCTACTCGGGACGCAGCGATGTCTATGAACTGGAAACGTTGCGGAGCCGTCAGAAAGTCGACCCGCTCTATTTTGAAAGCGAGGCGCTCTACATCCGGATTACGGACTTTATTTTGGACGGGATTGATGTGCGCGTGGGTCGTCAAATCATCGACTGGGGGTCGGCGGACCGGTTCAATCCGACGAGTGTCATCAACGGACTTGACCTTGAGGACTATCAGGATTTTGGCCGCCGTGTGGCGAACGAAATGGTCAACATCACGTTTGCGCCCGACTGGGAGGTCGAAGGCGAAGAGACGCCGATATTCAGCGAGTTTCAGTTTCAGGTGGTGTGGGTTCCGGTGTTCCGTTCGGGTCTGATTCCGGAGTCGTCGGAATACATTTTTGGCGGTCCCGACCAGTTCCGTCGCTTTGTGCGATCCTCGACGCTCAAACGTCTGGTCGATTTGCAGCAGGCTTATGTCGATAACAAGGGCGCCATCTTGTACGACGTCAAGGTTCACGAACCCAGCCTGTCGATCGAGAACTCGCAGGTCGGTGTCCGGCTGGGATTTTCGCTTCTTGGCGTGGATCTCAACTTCATGGGGTATTACGGGTATGACCACAACATGCAGCCGCGCATCGTCAACGTCGATCTTCAGTCGACCGACGGTCCTCTGACGGACGCCATCAACGCGCATATCGACAAGATCGCGGATCCGTCCAAATTCAACAATCTTCTCACGCTGATGAACGATTTGGGGCCCGATCACATCCAGTATTTGACGGGGTATACGGACGTGGTCGTCGAGTATCCGCGCGTCTGGGTCGTGGGTGCCGATTTTGCGACGTCCCTCGATTTCATGGGAGGCGTTGGGCTTTGGGGCGAATTTTCGGTCACATTCCACGACGACGTCAAAATCGACATCGACGTCAACGGCGTCAAAATTCAGGATGCCCAGGAAAAAGAGGGCGCATTTTTCAAAGCGGTCGTGGGCATCGACAACTCGTTTACCAAATGGTTTTACGTCAACATGCAGTACATCTACGGGTTTGTGGACGAGTTTGGGGCGAGCGATCTCAACCATTATTTGATGCTGAACGCCGATTTCAAAGCATTTAACGAGCAGATGTTGTTCCGCGTGTCGGTCGTCATGCAGCTCACCGAACCCAGCGCGATCATCATGCCGAGTTTTTCGTTTAAGTTCTGGCCGGGCACTGAGCTTCTGGCCGGTGCGCTCCTCCATGCGGGCGAAGATGATTCGACATTCGGCAACCGGGTTACCGGTCCGAACTACATTTTCTTACAGGCCAAGTATTCGTTCTAAATTCGCTTTGGTGTCAAAAAACTTTACCAAACGAACACACAAAAAAGCCGGGATGATGGTCCCGGTTTTTTTATGCGTACATGAAGATTAAACCTCGTCCCATCGCTGGGCCAGGCGTGCCTTTCGTTCCTCTCTGTCCACGATGGCCCGTGATTCTTCGGCCGCGCGCAGGTTTGCCAATTGCGACCAGTATTTTTCGATCATTCCCGGGGCGTATTTGCCTTGGATGAAGTAGGCGGGCGTTTTGTATGAAATCTCGATGGGGGAGAGGTGTTCGTGGTCGATGAAGGCCTCGATTTTTGGGGCGATGACGGCGAGTTTGGCGGCGATGGCGGGATTTCCGTCGAGGGTTTTTCCTCCGGCGTCCAGTGGGACGGCTTTTCCCCACCATGCGTCCATGTCGTCGAGCAGTGAGGCGCGAATTTCGACGGCGAGTGCATCGCCAAAGGCATGTACGCGAGATTTGAAGGCTGTGAGTTCTGCATCGCTCAATTTTTCGGCAAATTCGACGTCTTCGATAAAGGCTCGCCGAATCTGTTTGAGCGTGAAGGTCGGCAAGTCACCGGTGATGACGTCGACGAGTTCGACGATTTGGAGCTGCAGTTTTGCGCGGATGGCTTCCAGCTGTTCATCGAGTTGATCCAATGTGGGCATGATGTCCTCCTTAGCGATTGGAATATATCCGAAATTGGATGGGATTGGGGGCCAATGGGGTGTGGGGATGAGGGGGTAGCGGCGTATTTGGGCGGCGTGCTATGTCGGCCGATTGGCCTCCATACGCACCGCCCGCGCGTCTATGTCGGCCCTTTGGTGCCTCCATACGCCGCGCAAATAGACGCGTAGGGGGAGGCTTCCCCCACCCGACAGAAACGCTTTGTCATTCAAAACATTTCGGCGAGGAGACTTTTGCCTTTTGTATGACGTCGTCTGGCACGGTCGGGGTGAGACCGATCCAGTCCTCGTCGCGTGTGACGGCGAAGTCGGACTCGTAGAATCGGCCGTTGGAGCCATCCCAGAACATCCACGCGATGTGTTTGAAGACGCCGGTTTGGGTCATGGAGATGGCGGCTTTTTCGAAATACATTTTTCCGTTGACGTAGATCCGGACGGTGGCCTGCGAAGGTCCGAAGCCGTAATCGTTGTAGTAGTGGACGCCGATGGCGTACCAGCGGCAGGCCTCGGGTTTGTCGAGGTTGACGTTTTCGGGTCCTTCCCCGTCTTTGTCGTCGCGGTCGAGGGAGGGTTCTTCCTGGATTTGTGAAGCCTGCCATATTGGAGCGCGGTTTTGGAAGTAGACGTCGGTGCCGTTGTTGAGCTGTGGGGAGCCGGTGTCGCCCCATGTGCCGGTGGGGAGGGTGAGGAAATGGAGGTCGAGATCGGAGCCGTCGGAGTCGCCGGTGATGGAATCGGCTGGGGTATTCCATACGAGCTGGACGTGGATGGTTTCGCGGGGAACGGCCTGGATGGTGACGCAGTCGGTGTTGCAGCTCATCATCTGGGCGGAATCCTGTACGGAGAGGCAGAGTTCGTAGTTTCCGGCCAGGTCGATAAAGAAGGAAGCCTTGTCGCCGTCGGCGGCGATTTTTGACGTTGAGTCGTGGGGGGCGGATTTGACGGACCAGAAGTATTCGAGGGAGGAGGATTCCTTGTCGGAACTGAGGGAACCGTCGAGGATGACGGTGTCGAGGGGGGCGAGGTCGAGGTTTTTGGCCCATGTGCTGGATGTGGAGAGGCGTCCGCGTGCGTTGGCGGTGGGGCACTGATTGGTCGAGGCCGAGCCCATGACGGAGAGGGTTGCGTTGGGCTGCATGGGATCGTTGTTGAGGATGACGAACTGTGCCTGGTGTGTGCCTTCGGTCTGTGGAGCGTATGTGACGGCCAGGGTTGCGCTTTCGCCTTTGGCGAGAGGTGCCCCGGTGCCTTTTAGGGAATGGGTGAAGAGGTTTGAGCCGGAGGTCTGGACAACGTCTTCGATGACGAGCGGGACGTCACTGCAGCTTGTGAGGAGGACATTTTGTGTTTTGGAGGTTCCGATGCTGACGGAGGGTGAGAATTCCAGCAGCGACGGGGTGATGGTGAGGCATGGGGTGTTGCTGTTGGCGATGATGGGCAGGGTATAGATGGGGGTGGTGGGATCGTTGGAGGTCAGGGCGAGGGAACCTTCCTGTCGGGCCGGGGCGGACGGTGTGAAGGAGACGCGAATGGTGAGGGAATTGGCGGCATTGGCCGCCAGGGTGACGGGCAGGGGCTGATTTTGTGGCAGTGCGTATTTAAAATCGGAGGTGGTGTTGAGGGAGATCTGGGTCAGTTGGAGGGGGAGGTCACCGACGTTGGAGACGACGACGTCTTTGGTCGTGGTGAGGCCGGGTTCGGTCTGTCCGATGAGGAGTTTTTCTTCGGCGGAAGGCACGACGTGAATTTGAGCGGCGAGTTGTTGTGCGACGACGTCGAGGGTATAGACGGGGGTATCGGGGTCGTTGGAATAGATGAGGATGGTCCCGTTGGGTGAGGGTTGATCCTGAGTTGGGGTGAATTGGACGGAGACGGGCATGGAGGCCTGATTTTCGAGGGAAACGGGGACGGGGCGTTCTTCGGAGACGAGAGAGACCGAGGCGGGTCCGTTCCATTCGATTTTTTGGACGTCGAGAGCATCGCGTCCCACGCTTGTAATGACAAAGGGGAGTGTTCGTGTATCGCCTGGGGTCACGCGCGAGAAGGCGACCTGATGGGCGGGTGTGACGCGGATGCGCGCGTCGGCGCCTTCGTCAAGCGTTGGTCCGCAGGCGCAGGTTAAAGTCCCTGCCACGGCAAGGCCCCACAGACAAAGCGAATTTGGACGGCAAACGGTCAATCGGGTTTTCATAGGCGACCAGAATCCATTAAAAATGGTAGTGGCAAAAAAGCATCGCGGGGGGAGTAAAATATTGCTAGGACGTGTGTTCTGGCAAACATTTCGGACGTTTTACGTTTTAATGATTGGCCCCCCAAACCTCAAGTATTCCAACGCGGAGCACGTCGAGCTTGTATAACGGATATGTTCATGTCTGAGTGGGCAAAAAAGACGTTTTTCGATGGATTCGTGAAAAAAAAGCGTTAGAGACGTAACAAAAAGCACAGGATTTCGATTATCTTTTTTTCGAGGTGGACGTGTTATCCATAAGTCCCATTCTTCCATGGATATGTGGATAAAAGCTATACCATCGATTGAACTGTCATCCATGCCGAATGAGACCTTGAATACATTGCCTGAAGAAAATGCGCCGAGCATACCGTGTCCTGTCTGCGGGGACAAAGTCGTGCTGACCCGAGACGTATCGTCCTATATGCGTTTGACGCGAGGGACGGTGGAGTCTGGAATGGAGGAGGCTCCTTCTTATGCGATTTTCACGATGGAGAATGAGCCTTCGTCGGGGGAAGACGCGCACTATGTGTTTGCGCTAACCCTGGAGACGGGGTCTGTGCCGGAAGGGGCATCGCTTGAGATGGTTCTGGTCGAGCAGTGTCCGAGTTTTGACTCGACGCTTTTGTGGAAAGGCGAGGATGCCGAGGGGTGTTCTTATCTTCTTGGGGTTCATTTTCCGGTGTCCTCTCCGCGAGTGTTTCCCGAATCGTGCGATTTTGCGGTTGAACCTCCCGATTATACCGGTTCGATAGGCAAAGTGATGTTTGAAGTGTATGCCCTGTCTCATCGTGAGACCCTGAGGATGTGGAGGGATGCGCGGGGGAGCCGGTCGCCTTCGGAGCTGTACGACATTTTTTCTCATATCGCCCATGTGCTTGAAAGGGTTTATCGCACACGGCATGCGCTGATCCGGTTTTCGCCTGACACGGTGGTGTTGCGTCCCGACACGGTGACGTTTATGGCGTTGTATTCGTTTGATCTTCCGTGGAGTGAGCGATGCGCCGAAGCGCATGCTTTGTTGGAAATGGCGCCGATACCGCCGGAGTTTCGTGGGTACATGCGTCAGCGCACGGCAATGCCGCAATGCCTCTATGTCTTTGGAGGGCTGGTGTATTTTGCGGTGGCGGGCGCGATGCCGCCGCTTGGTGAGGAATTTGGGTATGAGCCTGCGATACAGACGCGTGCCTTTCAACCGGCGTTTCCGATAGGCTGGGACGGTCCGATTTTCCGTGCGATGTCTGGGAACCCGGGCATGCGTTATGGTTCGCTGGATGCGTTTATGAGGGATCTTGGCGATGCCCTTGAACTCATGGTCCGTCGTGAAACGCCGCAGACGTCGTTGTGTTATGATGCCGCCGTCGACACGCATATTGGCATCACCAAATGTCTTCGTTGTCCGATCAACCAGGATGCGGTCATGATGAAACGCTCTGACGATGGCGGCCGCCTTCTCCTGGTGGTGGGGGATGGCGTGTCGACGTCGACGTATGGATCTGGGGATATCGCCAGCGGCATGCTTCTTCAGGCGGCCGAGTCTGTCTGGAATGACGAACTTTCCATATCTGAGGAAATCGACGCCCATGCCTGTGTTGCTCGTATTCTCCAGAATGCCAACGAACGCATTTGCCAGTATATCCGCCAGGAGTATTCGTCTTTTTCGCCGATGCCCTCGGAGTGTATGGGGACGACGGCGCTTGTCGCCATTATCGATCATGGACGTCTGACGCTTGGATCGATAGGGGATTCACGGGCTTATCTTGTGCGCACCGATACCATGGAGTGCATCACGCGGGATCACAATCTTTTTACGGTGGGGCTTCTCAACGGTCTTCCGCTTGAGATGTGTGCCAATCATCCGCATGCGGGTTCTCTGGTTCAGTGTCTTGGGTATTACATTCAGGATTCCGATTCCGACAACGGGTTGTCGTTTGATGTGTATGCGATGAACCTTTTGCCTGGCGACACCGTTCTTCTGACGACGGACGGGGTGCTGGACTACATTGCCTGTGACATGGCCGAAAGTGAGGCGCGCATTGCGGAGATTCTGCGCAAGTCTGGTCCGGCTGGGGGTAAATGTCTCGAACTCATCTTACAGGCGAACATGGGAGGCGGGGGTGACAATTGCGGGGTGGCGGTTGTCTGTGTGGAGGAGAAGTCTGCATGAACAGGCCGGGGTGTGCGATGGTGAGTTGGCATTCATCGTGCATTTATGTAAGATGTCAGGTCGTTCGTGCCATGGTGCATTGAAGGTTTTAGTGTAGCATGGGAGGTCTTGACATTCCTTTTGTAGGGGGCGTTGCGGGGGATTTCCCCCGCAGTGGGGGTAGGCGCGTATCCGGCGTAGGCGGATAGCGCCGCAGGGGGCCACGGCCCCCACCCGACCCAAGAGATGCGGTTCCACGGGACCATGACGGTTCCCTCTAAAAATCTTTGGATTAGGAGAATTTGCAATGAAACGAGTTCTGATGGCAGGTGCTTTGGCACTGAGTATGGGATTTGCGACGCAGGCGATGGCCAAAGACGTGGCGAATATCGACCTTTTTGTCGGCGATTTTGCGGGCATTTCCACTCTGGACATGCAGAAACTCGCCAAAAACGACATGCTCAAGGGATTGCTCGATCCGTATGCCTCGTCGGACCAGGCGGGCAAAGTTCTCGCGGAACTCAAGGAAGTCGGTATCGATTATGAGAAGGATTTTAGCGCCGTGGCGATTGCGGTCAATTCATCCGGTCACGGATGTGTGGCGATTGACGCGACCAAATCGATGGCCGAACCGTGGGCCAAGGTCGTGGCCAAATACAATCTGACGAGTTCGGACTATGCCGGCGACGTCAAGATTTACGATTATAAAGGCAATTCCATTGTGATGCTGTCGGACAGCAGAATGCTCGCATGTGACAAGAAGATCGACGTCAAGCCGATGCTCGACAACGCGACATCCAAGTCGCCCAAGACGCTCAAACAGCGCGACAGTGCGCTGTTCAATGCCTACAGCAAAAGCGCCAAATCCGCGGATATTCGTCTGGGCGCCAAGATGACCAAGGATCTCAAGGCGAAGTATGGGACGAACTCCATTGACGATGGCGCAGGCAAGGCCATTACGGTGAGTGATGTCGATGCCCTGGCGGTGTCGGCCGATTTTTCCAAAGGACTGAAGCTGGACGTCGTGGCGCAGACGAAAGATGCCGAGAAGGCGGCCAATGGTGCAGCCATTCTCACGACGAACATCGGCGGCATCCTGAGCGATCCTTCTCTCAAGGAACTCGGGCTTGACTTCCTCGCCAAGGCCGTGTCGTTTTCGTCCGAAAAGACCAACGTCAAGGTGAACGTGACGCTGAGTTTGGAGCAGATCACCCAGATCGCCGAACTCCTTAAACAGCTTACGGCTTCGGCCCCGCAGAAATAGCCTTTTTGTACTGTGGAAAAAAAAACGCGAGAAATCGCGTTTTTTTTGTAACCCCAAGAAGCCAAAATCTGTCACACGCACGCGCGAATGTCGGAAAAAGATGTTCCGGGTAAAGTTGATTTATCCGTGCATTTTGTCATACTTTTACGCCGTTTTAGGTGACATAAAAGGATACGAACTATTTTGGGAGGAAGAATGAATCACCATTTGAATCGCACTTTGTTTAGTTTGGGTGTTCTTGTGGCCGCTCTGTCTGTGGCTCAGGGATGCAGTGATGACTCCGTGTCAGGTGGAAGCGTCCACACGCCGTGTTCGGTAGAAGGCGAGACGTCGTGCAACGGCCTTGGACAGGTGTTGGTCTGTACCAACGGCGTGTATGAGGCGCAGTCATGCGGCGAACAGAAGGCATGTCTTGGCGGCCAGTGTGTTGAGACCTGCAAGACGGAAACGTTCTCGATTTCGTGTGACGCCGCCGGCAACCGGGTATTTTGTGACAACGGTTTTGTCAGTTCTGTCGAATGTGCCTCAGGCGAGGTCTGCGTCAGTGGCGTGTGCAAAAAAGCGTCGACGGGGAATCTCGGCGATCCGTGTAACGATGATTTTGTGGCTTCGTGTGACGGAACCGATGGCGTCAAGGTGTGCAAGGATGGCGTCATCACGCGGGATCCCTGCCTCGCCGGGCAGACGTGCGTCGGCAATGCTTGCGTCACCGACACGACGTGCGATCCCGGCACGTATTCGCCGTCGTGCAACGAAAAGGGCGAGACCCAGAATTGCGTCGATGGGAAAATTGTCACGGGGACGTGCACGACGGGGACGTGTTACCTCGGAAAATGCGAAGACTCGGCACCGTGTTCGTCGTCGACCTTCACGCCCTCGTGTTATGACGACAAAACGCAGATCACGTGCAAGGATTCCCTCACCGAAAACACACCGTGTGCGGAAGGGGAAGTCTGTGAGGGCGGTGTGTGTCAGACCATTGCGGGTCCGTGTGCCGATGGCTCCAAGGAATGCACCTCGGAACACATCGTTCGCGAATGCGTCGACGGGGCTTGGCACGCCAAGTATTGCGACATGGGCAAGGAGGTGTGCGCCGCCGGTCAGTGTTACGACATCTCCTCGGCGGAATCCTGTGTCGAAGCCGAATACAAGGCATCGTGCGACGGCGATGCACAGCGGATATGCGTGGCCGGACATGTCGCCAAAATCGAGTGTGGCGAGAAGCGCCATTGTGAGGCTGGGATTTGTTATGACGATATCGCCGTGGGCGATGACTGCGACAGCGAGACCTTTGTCCGTCAGTGCCTCGAAGATGGCACCCTCGCCATTTGTCAAAACGGCAAAGTCACGTCGTCTTCATGCGGCAACAAGGTCTGTTCGGTTGGAGCATGCGTCCCGTGTACCGACGTCGATTTTAAGCCGTTCTGCGACGCCAGTGGAATGCCCGTGATATGCCAGGAGAACGGCGAACTGGGCACCATTCAGTGCTCCAGCGAGGAACACTGCGAGGATGGGGCATGCGTCAAAAATCCCGAGCCCGGTGACGAATGCGATCCCGCGACCTTCAAACAGTATTGTGACCTCTATTCAAACGCACTCCTCGAATGCCTCGACAACGGCGAAGGCAAGACCGTCATCACCTTGACGCCATGTCCCGGCGATCATGCGGTGTGTTCCGGCAACAAATGCCTCGCCTGTGATCCTTCCTTTACGGGAAGCTGGTGTGCCAAAGAAGGCGAGCACACCGTCGTCACGAAGTGCAACGCTGATGGCACCCTCCAGCCCTCCATCTGTCCCGCCGATCGCGACATCTGTTTTGAAGATGGATGCGCCCAGTGCGATCCCGGGAAGTTTGTCGCCAAATGCGATGGCAATGTCGGCACGACGTGCAACGAAAATGGCGAACTCGTCGTCGATCCGTGCGAGGCAGGTGAACTCTGTCGTGACGGTCTGTGCACCAAGAATTGCGACGATGACGCCCAGTGTCCCGATCACTACGCGTGCATTTCCAAGGTGTGCGTGTTCCAGCCCGAATGCACACCGAGCTCCGTCGTCTCGTGCAACGAAAAGGGCAACGGCACGCGCCAGTGCGTCGCGCCAGGGCTCTATAAAGATACTGAATGTGCCGCCGATCAAACCTGCTTGAACGGCAAATGCGTCGGCACCGAATGCGTCGGCGATGGCTCAAACTTCTGTAAAGACAACGCCCCAGCCAAATGCGTCGATGGATATCTCAAACCCATTGCGGACGCCTGCACCGGCCTCCATCCCTCCTGCATCGACGGCGTCTGCCAGGAATGTAACGCCAAAACCGACACCTCCTCGTGCAACGGGAATGTGTGGTACCAATGCACCGCATCCAATACCTACGATAAAACCCCGTGCCTCCTCAACGAGACCTGCAATGCCACCAAAGGATGCGTGAGCAAATGCGGCGAAGGGTTCAAACCCTCATGCGAAGGAAACAAACGAGTCTATTGCAGCAATGAAGGCGCGATCGTCAAAGAAACCTGCAATTACGACGAAGTGTGCACCGACGGACAGTGCAAGAGCGTCGCCGGCCAAAAATGCGACTGGTATTCCTACAAATCCCAGTGCGTCACCGATTCCCTCGGAAATGTTTACGTCATCGAATGCGACGAAGGCACCAACGGCATCGTCGTCAATTCCTGCAACGGTTCCAGTCAGTTCTGCGGAACCCTCGCCGAAAAAACCGGCTGCTTCGTCGACTGCAGCGAGGACATCAATGCCACATGGTGCAGCAACGGCGAAAAAATCGGCCCCTGCGTCCAGGGAAAAGATTACCTCGGAAACGCCAGATACGGCATCCGCACGGCATTTGGCTATTGCAAACCCGACGACAAAGGAATCCCCGACGTCTCCCACCTCTCCATGTCCTGCAACACCGACCCGGATGGCAACGTCTACTTCAACCATTTCTATTGCAACATGCTCGGTAAAAACTCCTGCGAGATCGCCACAGGCTCGTGCGGTTTTGCTTCCTGTGCCACCGAAGCCGCGGCGTGCAACGGAAATATCGCCACCAACTGCGCCTACGATCCCTCCGTCCGCGGCCTCGTCCAGACCCAGATGGACTGCTCCTCCCTCGGCTTGACGGCTTCCTGCGTCTCCTACAAATACAACGGCATCCCCCGCGCCACTTGCAAAGCCGAATACAAGGCCGACACCGAAACCTTGTCCACCCTCGGTACCTGCGACGGGAATACCCTCAAAATCCTCACCTTCCCGGCCAAAAATACCCTCAACACGTTCTACAGCAACTGCAACAACGGTTGCGTCACGGCCACCAATAACGGCGTGACCTACGCGTATTGCAAAAAATAGCCGTGTTTGATGATGGGGCCCCGCTATCCGCCGTGGGCGGATACGCGCGGGCCAGGCGGCTATCCCCGGTGGGGATACGCCGCCTTTTTTTGTGCCGCGACGTTATCGTTTCGCGCTATCTCATCCTCGCCGCGTCATACGGCGTTTTCTCCCGATTTTTTTACCCGGAGTTTCGGCCATGTTCCCCATGCTCAAAGACAAAAATATCCTCCTCGGCGTCACCGGAAGCATCGCCGCGTTCAAAGCGGCGAGCGTCGCCAGTAAACTCACTCAGCTGGGGGCGCACGTTCACGTCATCTTGACCGCCAACGCCCAAAAATTCATCGGTACGGCGACCTTTGAGGGCATCACCCATTCCAAATGTTACACCGATACCTTCGAAAATGCCGACGATCTCTCGCAAAGTCACGTCACCCTCGGCACTCAGGCCGATCTTGCCCTCATTGCCCCTTGTTCCGCCAATCTCATGGCCAAACTCGCCCACGGCATCGCCGACGACAAACTCTCCACCACCCTGCTCGCCGTGCGCTGTCCCGTCATCGTGGCGCCCGCCATGAACACGCACATGTACGAAAATGCCGCCACTCAGGAAAACGTCGAAATCCTGCGGCGGCGCGGCATCACCGTCATCGAACCGGGGGCAGGCCCCCTGGCCTGCGGGACGACCGGACGCGGACGGATGCCCGATCCCGAAGACCTCGTCGAACTCTGCGTGCGCCACTTGGCCATGCCCAAAATCCTGGAGAATAAGCGCGTCCTCGTCACAGCCGGCCCCACGCGCGAACCCATCGATGCCGTGCGATTTATCTCAAACCCGTCCACCGGAAAAATGGGATACGCCTGCGCACGCGCCGCCCTTATGGCCGGCGCCGAGGTCACGCTGATTTCCGGGCCGACTTCCCTTCCGCCTGTGCAAGGCGCACATCTCGTTCGGGTGACCACCGCCGCAGAGATGACCCGTGCCGTTCTGGAATGCGCCCCACAGACCGACATCGTCCTCATGACCGCCGCCGTCGCGGATTTCACCCCCACGCACCCGTCGGCACGCAAAACCCACAAAGAACGCGCCGATCATGATATCGAACTCTCTCCCACCGCCGATATTTTGGCCACCCTCGGTGCCCAAAAACATCAGGGACAATTCTTGTGCGGCTTTTGTATGGAAACCGAGGATCTCCTCGCGCGCGCCACGAAAAAACTGCACGACAAACACCTCGACATGATCGTCGCCAACGATTTGAGCCGCCCTGACGCCGGATTCGCCACCGATACCAACCGCGTTCTTATCCTCACCCATGACGCCACCGTTTCTCTCGGCGATGACGAAGACGCTCCGTCCAAACTCGACATCGCCATACACATCATCCAAACCATCGCCGCTCGTATGTAGTGTTTTTTTTTTTATGTGTGTGGGGGTTAATTTTTTTTTTACGTTTTGTTTTTTTGTTGTTTTTGTTTTTAATTTTTATGCTAAAATTTTAAAATAAAATGTTGCTAAAAAATTATTGTCTATTAAAATTTTACCG
>CAMCLY010000014.1 GCA_945875805.1 uncultured Myxococcales bacterium
TCCCCCCAACGTCGCTATTTGCCCTCCGGGCAAATACGCGCCGCCCCCCTCCGGGCGGTACGGAAGAACACGGTCAAGAACAAGTTCGCTTGCCGCATGGAGTAAAACCTCTGTTTACCCAAATACCCAAACGTGATAGCCAGAGCCGTTCGCATGGGGCGAATGGCGGTGAATTTATAAAGGATGGTGTTATGGCGACAAATCTTATCGAAAAAATTTCACTCGATATTCTTTCGGACATCATTGCCGAAAATGAAGAGGAACTCGGCTGGACCATCGTCGATGACGATGAGGGCGAGGAGGAAACGTCAGAACTCAACTGGCAGATATGCGAAGGCGTGGTGGCACAGCTGAGCATCCAGGACGAAGAGGATTGTCAGCTTCTCAATATGTCGCTGGCCATTCAGGACGACGAGGCCACCGTGGAGGACATCAACGCGTTTAACAGCGGTGAAGACGTCGTGTCCGCATTCATCGCCGACGACGGCGTGATCATCCTGCACGGCGCCTTGTGCATCGCTGGCGGTGTGACGCGCGAATCCATCCAAATTTTCCTCGAACTTTGTGCCGAAGGACTCGCCGATCTCATCGAAGCCGAAGACGAACCCGAAGACGAACCCGAAGATTAGTTTCGTCTAGAAACGGCCTTATTTTCTTACGGTATGTGCGCCCGCGCCCTGACCTCACCTCTGGGGCTGCGGGGGCTTATGGCTTAGGTAAAAAAAGCCAAGCACAACAACCCCCCCAACCCCCCAAAACCCCAACCCAAAACCGCCAGTACACCCCCCCACACCCTCAGCCTCTGTGCTAACGGGCAACGCGCCCAAGCCGCGTTGCCCTTTCGCACATCTCGGGGGGGCGTGGGGGACTTTGTCCTCCCACAAAACTACCCATAAAAACTAGCAAATTCGCCATGAGCAGAAATCCTCGGTAAACTTTTACCGTTAGGACGGCGATAAGATTTGTCGTCCCTTTTGATGGAGACCTCCCATGCACCTCAGATATCCCCTTTGTTTTGTATGTGCGCTTGCGTGCGCGCACGGCGCGTTCGCGCAGTCGCCCGAAACGCCAGTCCCCCAGGAAATCACCGTCCACGTCGCCGCGCAGCGCCTGGCGCTGGCCGTCGCCCCTGTCCAAACCTCGTCCAAAGACACCGCTCAAAAGGTTGACGGTATGCTCGCCCATGCCCTCTCGCTCACCGGTCTTTTTGACGTCGTGCCGCAAGCCTCCTTCCTGCCGGGGCTTGTCGACGAAAAACTCGATGCCACCCAGTTCGATCGCTGGTACGCCTCCGGCGCGCAAGTCCTCATCAAGGCCGAGGCGCACACTCAGGGCAACGCCATGACCATCGATTTCGGGCTCTTTGACGTCGTCGGCAACAAACGCATCGATCTCAAATACGACGCCCCACGCGTCACCACGGACAAACCGGGCCCTGCCATTTATGCCTTCGTCAACGCCGTCGTTGCCTACTTCACCGGGGCGCCGGGCTTCCTCGGTCAGTCCCTTCTGGCCATCTCCAGACAGGGCCGCGGGAAAGGCGCCCGCGTCGTCTCCATGCTCACCGACGGCACCCAGGTCGCCCGTGTCACGCGATCCGAGACCATCGAAATCCTCCCCACATGGGGCCCCGGCGGTTCCGTACTGCTCACCAGCTACGCACACGGAAACCCGGACCTCTACGCCGTCTCAAACGGCGCCGGAAAACGCATCTCCTCTCACCCCGGCATGAACTCCGGCGCCGACTATTGCCCCGCCAACGGACGCATCGCGCTCACCCTGTCCAAAGACGGAAACGCCGAAATCTACACCATGAACGCCGATGGATCCGGCCTCACCAGACTCACCGACCATCGCGCCATCGACACGTCGCCTTCATGGTCGCCGGACTGCGCCAAAATCGCCTTCGTCTCCGACCGCGGCGGAAACCCGCAAATCTACACCATGAACGCCGACGGATCCGCCGTCACAAGGCTCACCACCCTCGGCAAATACAACGCAAACCCGGACTGGGGGAAACACGACGTCATCGCCTTCAGCGCACGCGACGAACAGAACAACCTCGACATCTTCACCATCCGCGCCGACGGCTCCGACCTCAACAGAATCACCCAGCAGCAGGGAAAAAACGACAAACCCACGTGGTCACCGGACGGCCGGTACATCGCCTTTTCTTCCACCCGAGACTCCGGAAGCCGAATCTATATCTCCACCGCAGACGGAAAATCACAGGCCCCCGTCACGTCTTCAGGGTGGTACGAAAACCCCGTCTGGGGACACTGACCCTTACGTGCCGCACGCACACCCCAAAAAAGGCGCGGCGTATCGAGCGCAAGCGAAGATAGCCGCGCGGCAGGCGCGTATGGAGGCCTCGCCGACATAGCGCCGCCCACACAAAAAAATCCCCTGTCTCCCGCCCATATTGCCTTTCAGGACGTTGCCCATGAAAAAGATTTTTCTCTCCCTCTCCCTGCTCCTCGCCTCATGCGCATCCCAGGAGCCCGCGTCACAGCTCATCCAGGACGCCCAGTCCGCCATCGACGATTCAAACGCCCAGAACTGCGCCGCCGAAACCTTCGCGCTCGCCCAGGCCGCCCTCCGCGACGCACAAAAAGCCCAGCAAAACGGCGATGAAGAAACCGCCCGACAAAAGGCAAGGCTCGCCCAGTCCCTCGCCGCGCAGGCCAAAGAGGAAGCCCAGCTCAACGCCGAGGAATGCGAAAAACGAAAGAATATCTCTGCGCAAATCAAGGAGGTCTTCGACGACGACCTCGCCAACCCCGTCGCCATGCAGCCGGACGCCGAATTTCAGATCATCTATTTCGACTTTGACGAATCCTCGCTTTCCTCAAATGCCATCGCCGCACTCCGGCACAACGTCGACATCATGAAACAGAAGCCCGCACAAAACGTCCTCCTCGCCGCCCACACCGACGAACGCGGCACCGCCGAATACAACCTGGCCCTCTCCCAGAAACGCGGCGACGCCGTCAAGGAACATGCCTCAAACATGGGCATCGAGCCATCCCGCATGTCCGTCGTTCCTTACGGAAAGGAAAGCCCCGCATCCACTGGAACGCGCGAACAGGATTACGCCCTCAACCGGCGCGTCGAATTCATCTCCCGATAGGGACGCCATGCTCATGTCAAGGTACTTCTTTCTCGCTTTACTCCTCGCGTTGCCCGCAGCCGCCTCCGCGCGACCAGACAAAAAGGACGCGCACGCCGACGATCCGGCCGCCGCAGCCCTCTCCGCCCTCGACGCAAAACCAGACGCGGCGACAGACGCATCCGCAGATCCTGGCCAGCAGACCATCAATCAGGAAGCCGTCGTCCTCGGTGTCGACCCCTTGAGCCTCATCACCGTCACCCCAGGCGGACCGCCCGTCCGAATCCCCATCGCCATCCCGGATTCCATCAAAATCGGAGACAACGCCGACGAAAACGGACTCGGACGCACCCTCTGCGACGTCATACGCAATGACCTCACCATGAGCGGACTCTTTGAAGTCATGCCCACAGAAACCTACGCCCTCGTCAATCCTGCCAAAGAAGGACTCACCACGTCCACCATCCAGTTCGACAGCTGGTACAACATCGGCGCCTCCGTCCTCGTCAAAACCCACTATACCGTCAATCCCGAGCACGGCGAGTTCGCCTTTGATGTGTTTAATGTGGATACAGCCAGTCCTATCGCGCTCAAATTTCCGACCCAGACCATCACCCCCAAAAACGTCCGCGCCGTCGCGCACCAGTTCGTCAACAAACTCATCGGCTTTTACACCGGAACCGACGGCGTCTTTGGCTCCCGAATCCTCTTCGCCGCCCAGGGCAAATCAAACTTCCGTAAAATCCAGGCCTTCGACACCGACGGCTTTGGACTCGCCTCGTACGACCTCCCCGAAGCCATCAACGTCATGCCCGAATGGGGACCAGACGGCGGAATCCTCTACACACAGCTCTCCCCACAGGGCGACAACCTCTTCCTCTACGCCGACAAAAAACTCACCCAACTCACCGATTTTGAAGGCTGGGCATCCGGCGCGGACTACTGCCCGAAATCCCGAAAAATCGCCTTCACCGGCGCCCGCGAGCAAAACAGCAATATCTACATCATGGACGCAGACGGCTCAAACCTCACCCAGCTCACCGACATGCCCGACTCCATCCAGACCTCCCCTTCCTGGTCCCCCGACTGCCGCCGACTCGCCTTCGTCTCCAATTACTCCGGAAAACCCCAAATCTACATCATCAACGCCGACGGAACCGGCATGAGACGCATCACCTGGGTCGGCAACTACAACACCACCCCAGACTGGTCACCCAAAGGCGATCTCATCGCATTCACCGCACGCGACGAACGAAACGTCTTCGACATCTTCACCGTCAACGTCAACTCCGGCGAAGTCACCCGACTCACCCAGGATCAGGGACACAACCGCGAACCCTCATGGGCCCCCGACGGCCGATACCTCGTCTTTGAGTCCACCCGCGACGGCAAACAGCCCAGACTCTACCTCATGAACCAGGACGGCCGATGGCAGACGCGGCTTTCCTCAACCCCGGGTCTCAAAACCCCGACATGGCACTTCTAAAGACGTCTTCCTCCGGGCGCGGGCTATCGGCCTGCGGCCAATACGCCCGCTCGCGTCGCTATCGGCCCAAGGCCGATACGCGCCGCCCCCTCCCCCCCCTGGCCCCCGCTCCCACAAGGGCGCGGGGGATTTGCGTTTCTGCGCCACGCCTTCAAAACGTCCCGCTCATCGCCACCAGACGATCGATCCGCGCCTGCCCGGCTGCCCGCCTCTGTACCCCTTCCGAAGGTACATCGCGCCATTCCAACACCGTCCCCTCCTGACGCGCAAACTCCGGCAGCGCCCCCAGCGGTACCCAGAACATCCCCGCTTCGCTCTCAAGCCTCGCCATTTCCCCCTCGATCTGCTCCACCACCAGATAATTTTGTTCGTTCTCTATCCTCACCTCTTGTTCCACCGGTGCGTGTACCGAAGGCTCATCCACAGACACCCCAGGAAACCCCATCGTCAACATCGCCAGCAAACCCCAAATCGACATAATCACCTCCCAAAATCATGAACCTCTCTTCGGTTCGTTTGCCCCGATGATGCGTCCCACGCCATTTTGTGACATTTTTTTTTCACTTTTTATGGTGGGGATTTGGTGTCGTCGTGGAGGTGGGGCCTTTGGGTGGGCTTGGTGGAGGTTTTTGTGTTTGGCCTGAGTCTTTGGTGGGGGGGGGGAGGGCTTTTTGCGTGAATGGTGGAATTGGGGTGGCAATTTGCGCGCGAAGCGCGTAGAGGGAGGCGCTCTCCTTGGGTACGTGGACCCTTGGGGCGACGCAATTGACATATTCATAAGAGCAGAGGTGAGAGATGGCGAATGAACGACGTCCGGGTGGCGGGTTTGTGCGAGGTGGCCGCGGGGGCGGTTTTAGATCGGGTCGTGAAGGGTTAGGGCGTGACGGCGGCCCCGAGCGCGAGATGTTCGATGGCACGTGCAGTCAGTGTGGCGCGGCCGTTCAGGTTCCGTTTCGTCCGTCTCCAGACCGACCCCTGCTTTGCCGTGATTGTCTTCGCGCCAGCCGCGAGTCGGGCGAATACGGGGAGGCGCGCGAGGCGCGCGGACATGGTGGCGAGCGCCATTCGGCCGAAACGTTTGACATCACGTGCAGTCATTGTGGAAAGAAAGACACGGTTCCGTTCAGGCCGTTTGACGGCAGTGTGGTGCTGTGCCGTGAGTGCATGGAAAATCCCAATATCGAGCGCATTCGCGGCAAAATTCTTCACACGATCATCTGCGCGGTGTGTGGCAAGGAAAACAAGGTCCCGTTCAAACCGGATCCCGGCAGTCGCGTGCTCTGTCGCGAGTGTCATACGGCCGAACGGGAACGCAAGGCCGAGCAGCGTGCGTATTATGCGAAGCATCACCCCAATGTGGTCTACAATACGAAAGTTCGCGTGGATATTCGTTGCGAACGTTGCGGCTGCGTCGACACGCTTCCGTTTGTGCCCAAAACGAGCGGCCAGATCCTTTGCCGTCAGTGTGCCGAAAATCTGTTTGGCGAAGACTGGGCCCGTCGCAATCGCGTGAGCGCCACGGAGTATCCGTTTACCTGTGCGCGTTGTGCGGCGCAGGATTTTGTGCCGTTCAAGCCCAAGGAAGGGCAGGAGCTTTTGTGCCGTCATTGTCTGAATGACCAGGCAGTGCTCAGGCATCGTCGCGACGAGATGCAACGCCATGATGCGTTTACGTGTGTGCGTCCTGGGGCTCGTGCGTCCGAGCATATCCAGGAGGCTCCGACGTCAAAGCCGGACAAGACGTAGGTCTTTTTTTTGGTGGGTGGGGGAAGCCTCCCCCTGAGCGGCTATGTGCTCGGGCCTCAAGGCCCTTGCGCGCATACGCCGCTACCCCCTCGGGGAATCCTGCACCAAAATTTTTGCGGTTCATGGGATTTTGGGGTGAGATGTGTGGGGCCTTGGTGTCGGCGTCACAAAAGCGGCATAAAAGGCATAAAAATGGATTATTGAAATTTGGCGATCTGGTGAGAGAGAATCAAAAACGGTAGAGTGGTCGCAAGTATGCGCACAGCGCACCTTGGACAAGGGCGCCCTTTTGGAGGAGATGATGCGAAGAGTCGCGATGGTGATATCGTTGAGCACGATGTTTTTTGGCGGAAGTTACGCCATGGCCCAGGAAACCGCGGTCGAGGAAAGTGTCCCGCAGGCGTCGCCATCGTTTCCAGAGGGTGAGGTGGCGGAGCCTGGAGAGGCCGCTCCTGCGACGACGGAAGCGGGCGAGTCTGAGTCCTCTCCGGCGACGGAAGCGGGCGAGTCTGAGTCCTCTCCGGCGACGGAAGCGGGCACGGGGGCGGAGGTTCAGGACAAGGTTCTGACGCAGGCGCTTCTAAACAAGCAAATCAAGGAAGTCGGGACGAGCGTGGACACGTTAAAAGAGGACACGTTTTCGACGAAGAGCCGTCTCCTTCTGCTTCGCGAGGAAGTGCTTCAGCGGGCGGTGAGCGGGGCGCGTCTTCAGATTCGTCATAAGAATGCGATGGGCGGTCAGTACGAGATGGTGCAGATCTATTACGGCGTCGATCAGCAGCCGGTGTACACGCGTCAGGACACGAGCGGGGCACTTGACAAGATTGATGACGAGATCGTGTCGGACAAGATGGTTGCGCCCGGGGCGCATCAGCTCAACGTGCTTTACGTCTACAAGGGCAAGAAGTGGGGGGTGTTTCGGTACATGCAGACGTATACGTTCCGCGTGGAATCGGGGTATGATTTTATCGTGGATGAAGGCAAGTCTGCGGTATTGACGGTGACGGCGTCCGAAAAGGGCAATGCGTTTACGGCCTATGAGAAACGTCCATACGTGACGTATCATCTTGAACAGACGGCGCTTGTGTCGGCGGAAGCGGTGACAGGCGAATCGTCGTCGCAGGCGACGTCGAGGTAAAACGCCATGACGCATCGAGGATTTAAAACAGGACTTTTATTTTTTTTGACGTGGCCGTGGCTGGCGGAGGCGTCGCCGGACTATGAGGGTCGTCTGGATGCGCTGGAGACGCAGCTTCTTGAAGTGGAGAGCGATTTTCTTCAGCGCGGGGCGAACCGGAGTGACGTCACGTTGGATGAGCGTCTTGCGACGGGCATAGAGCTTTATCTGGCGGGAGATCATCAGCGTGCGAGCTACATTTTTATGGACATTGTGGAGCGCGATGCGTGGCGCGGGCAGTCAGGGTATCAGACGGCGGAGCTGTATCTGGCGCGTTCGCTTTATGAAAATGGCTATTATCGTCTGAGCCAGCGCTATCTGATCGATCTTCTCCACACGGGGCATGGGAGTGAGCGCACGGACGGGGTGGTCTTGTTGCTTCAGGTGGCGCAACACACGGGGGACTGGGCCGAGGTCAATGCGGCGCTTTCGGATGTGGGGGATTTTTCGCAGACGCCGGCCTACCTTTACATCATGGGCCGTTCGATGTTTTTGCAGGGGGATCGAGCCCTTGCGCGTGAGAGCCTCGACGCCTTGCGAGGAGAGGACGAATGGAGCGTCAAGGCGCAGTATCTTCTTGGCGTTCTGGACACGCAGGACGGGGAGTATGATTCGGCGTTAAGGCGGTTTGAAACGGTGTCCGGGAGTTCGCTGTCGTTTCGTGGCAGCGATGCGGTGCACGAACTGTCCATTCTTGCGCGCGCGCGCCTGTATTACGAGCAGGGACAGTGGAGTCAGGCGGTCGATTGTTACCAGCAAATTCCCGAGTCGAGCCCGTATTTTCCGATGGTGCTCTATGAGATGGGGTGGACGCTGGTGCGTCAGGAGGATTATGCGTCGGCGCAGCAGAGTTTTGAGCTTTTGTTGCTGGCGCATCCTGGGGATAGTCATGCGCTTGAAACGCGACGTCTGCTGGCGGATATCAAGCGAGAGCTTGGTCAGTATGAAGAAGCGGCGGTGTCGTACCAGACGATTGTCAACGAGTTTGAACCCGTGATGGCGCGTATGGAGACGGAGTCTGCCGATCTTGAGAAGCGCCGCGCGGAGCTTCAGCAGATTGTGGAATCGGGGAAGTTTGATCAGGTTGAACTTGTGCCTGACAGTGCGCGCGGCATGGTGGCGGTGGGCACCGATGTGGGGAAAGTGGAGACGATGTTGACGTCGTTGCGCGAGAGTGACGCCAACACCTCGGAATCCGAACAGATTGTGTCGGAGATACGGGGGATTCTCAGTGACGAATCGAACATCCGTTCGATGCCTGAGTTCAGGAAGTATGCGAGCCAGTCGGACAGCGTTCATCTCAACACCTTGTTGACCGGGTATGAATTTACGCGCGAGTATGGCGGTGGGTTTCCGGAGGGTGAGGGGTATGCGTCGACGTTATCGCTTTTTCCGCGGACGAGTCAGGAACGGGAGATTCAGCTGGTGCTGATGGAGAGTGCCCGTGACGAGCGCGAGGGCCGTCTTCATCGTCTCAAGCTCCAGGCCGACAGCATGGAACACCGTGCGAAGTTGATGAAGTCTTGGATTTCGTCGGGCAAGACGGATTCTCTGACGTCCGAGGAGAAGGCGTCTCTTTTGGCGCAGATCGGGGAGTTGGAGTCGAAACTTGAAGCGTTGCGTGGTCAGCAAAAGCGCGTGGAGTCGAAGTTGACGCAGTTGCGCAACACGTCCAATCTGATGGGTGAGCGTTCGGAATACAAGCGCCACGTGGAGGGGTTGGAATCGGCGCTGAAGGCGCGTTGGGAGCGCGACTATGGTGGGGCGAGCGAGGGGTATCGCCGTTCGATAGATCGCGCGCGAGGATTGCTGGCGCATGTATCGTCTTTTGAGACGCAGCTTGACGCGCGGATTCAGGCGAGGGTGGCCGATTTGACGCGTCAGTTGGAGAGGGAGGCGGTTTTTGTCGAGGCGGAGAAGACGCGTTATTCGACGATGAAGACGGATGTGGGCCAGGCTGCCGGTGCGATATCTCTTCAGTATTGGCAGAGCGTGTATGAACAGGTTCGCGAGATGGTGCTCAATGCGGATTTGGGCATGGTCGATATTGCGTGGCTGCAGAAGGATGCGCGTAGCAAGGCGCTTTCGATGACGCTCGAAGAGCGGAAAAAAGAGCGCGATGTGTTGGAGCAGGATTTCAAGCAGTTTCTGCAGGAATCTGGGGAGAGTGGGGATTCCCGGGAGCCGTAGGTATCGCAGGTGGGACCTGGGGTGAAGCGTGGCAGAGGGGGTCGCGTCGTATTGAAGGCAAGGGGGCGAGCCCACTTGCCGAAATAGACGCGCAGGGGGAGGCTTCCCCCTCCCCAAAAGCGCCTGAAGTATTTTGTATGCAGCGTGCGCAGGTTTTGACAGACGATGATCCCGAAAGGAAACGATCGTGAATGAAGTTTTGACAGGTAGCAGACGCCGAATGGCACGGGTGGTGGCGATGTGTCTTGCCACGTTATGGCCGCATTTTGAGACGATGGCGCAGGAGGTGGCGTCGGAGGAACGTGCGGGCGAGATAGGGAAACTGGACGTGGTGGATTCGGAGACGCAGCAGGCGTTTAAGGCGTTCAAGGCGGCGTCGGACAGGTATCATCAGGAGATCACGACGTACAAGATGGACTTGCGACGGACGCTGATGACGGACTATCAAGAGCGTCTTTCGAGTGTGGACAGCGCGTATTCGGAGAAGATAACGGCATTGCGCGAGGAAGAGCGTGTGATGCGTGAGAACGTGATTGTGCGTATGGAGGCGTTTTTGCAGCGCTATGGAGAGACGCACGAGAAGTCGGCGGATATTTTATATCGGCTGGCGCGTCTTCATTATGAACGTGCGGACGAGTCGTATCTGATGTCGGATGGGACGCAGGAGTATCCCGATTTTACGACGACGCTGTCTTATATTGACAAGTTGCAGACGCATTTTCCGGGCTATGGTCAGATGGATGGTGCGCTTTATCTCAAGGGGTATTGTCAGTCTCAGATGGGTCAGGGTGAGGCGTCGCGTGACACGTTTATGCAGCTCATTGCGGCTTATCCGGACAGCACGCGTCGTGCGGAGGTATTGACGCGGATTGGTGAGTTTTATTTTTCGCAGTCCCAGGATGCGATACTTGGTCTTGGCGGCGAGATCATGTGGGATGAGGCGCTCAAGTATTATACGGAGGCGGTGGCGATAGGTCCTGAATCGTCTGTGTACGACCGGGCGCTTTACCGCAAGGCCTGGACGGAATACTACACCGAGGATTACGACGCGATGATACGCGATTTTATCACGCTGGTGGGGTATGCCGACGAGGTGGAGAACGGGAGCGCGCTTCGTTCGGAAGCGATAGATTTTATGGCGGCGGCGCTTGCCGAGGAAGACTGGGATTTGACGGATGATGTGGCGATAGATCCCGATTTTGGGATGAAGCGTTTTGACAAATATCTTCACACGGGTCTGAAGTTTGAAAACGAGGTTTTGCGTAAGTTTGCGGACACGCTGATGGAGCAGACGCGTTATGAGCACGCGGCGCAGGCGTATGAGGCGTATATTTCCCGGGACACGTGTGCGGAGGACATGCCGGAGGTGATCCGGGTTTATGTGGCTGCTCTGAATCTGACTGGGAAGATGGACAGGGCGGCGGAGGAGCAGGGTCGGATAGAAAAGCGCATTGGTCCCGAGAGCGAGTGGTATGCGTGTCAGGAGCGGGAAGGGAATTACGAGGCGCTTGCGGCGGCGAATCAGGCGACGAGTCAGGCTCTGAAGAACTCGATCATGGCGTATCATGACAAGGTTCTCAAGGCGGAGGATGATGTCCGTCAGGCGGAGGAGTATCTGGAAGATCCTGGTCTTTCTGCGGCGGAGCGGGCGCAGGGTGAGATGCGTCTTTCTTCGGCCCGAGCGCAGGTGATTCAGGCGAACACGGAACTTGCGGAGATCACGGGAGCGTTTATCAAATCGCATCCTGACGACGAAGAGAGTTACAACTATCGATATTTGCTGGGTCAGGCGTATTTTTATTCGGGTCAGTATCAGAAATCGATCGATGCTTTTATGGCGATACGGGATATTGAGAATACGCGTTACCAGGCGGATGCGGCGCGTTATGTGGCGGATGCCCAGGAGTATTTGATACGTGCGAAGGCAGAAGAGGATGCGTCGTATGTGTATGCGCTTCCGCTGAACGATTTGGTGGAACGTGTCAATCGCGGCCGTATGAGTCTGAGCGAGGCACCGACGAGCATATTGTTGTCGCAGGCGGTGACGGGTTCGACGCCCGAAGCGGTGAAGGCGGAGCTTGAGAAGCGGAAGGGCGGTTCTGTGGTCAGGGAGATGCCCCAGGACGTTCAGGCGCTCATCGATGCACGCGAGGTGTTTAGTGAGATAGAGACGAAGTCGGGCAAGACGGACATGGATCCGACGGCGCTTGCGCCTCAGTATCGCTATGACAATGCGATGATATATTATAATTATGGCAATTTTGAAGAAGCCGAGAAACGGTTCAGCCTGATCATTGAGAAGTCTCCTGCGTCCCAACATGCGCTGAGTGCTGCGGATATTATTGTGGCAGAGTATGAGTTGCGTGGGGATTTGGACAAGGTGGCACAGCTTTCGGATATGTACGCGAGTATGCAGCTTGGCAGTGCGGATTCGGACAGCGTGATCAATTCTCGGTTTAAGGACAAGAAGTACGACGCGTTGTTTAAGAAGGCATTTAAACTGTTTGACAACAAACAATACCTGGAAGCGGCGGCGGAATTTATACGTATTATCGATGAGAATCCGACGTTTGAGCATAACAACCGTGCGTTGTACAATGCGGCCTATGCGTATGAACAGATGAAGCATTACGACAGTGCGATGCAGCTTTATCGTCGAGTACTCAATGAATATGGTGAGACCGAAGAAGCCGTGAATGCGTTGTATAGAATTGGTGTGAATGCGGAAATGTTCTTTGATTTTGACACGGCGATTCAAAGTTTTGTGTCATTGTATGAAAACAAGAAACCGTTGTATCAGTCGTTTAAATATCGCGTGAATGCCTTGCGCAATGCGGCGCGCATCAAGATATTGATCGAAGACAAGAAAGGTGCGGCTCAACTTCTTGAGCGGTATCATAAGGATTATCCTGGTCAGTCGGATGCACCGCAGTTTTTGTATGAGGCGGGCCGTGCGTATGCCGAGCTTGGATTGTTTTCGGAAGCGCAGCGCATATTTAAGGAATTTCGACGCAAATACGGGTCTGATCCGTCGATGCGCGCGTATGTGATAGCGTCATACGTCGTCGAGGCCGATTATATGCGTGATCATAAAAAGAAACCCAAGGAGTATAGCGATTACTATGAAACGGCGAAATCGCTGTATCTCAACGCGCCGAGTTCTTCAGGGAGCATTGGTCGAGATTATGCCGCGAAGGCGGCGTATACGCTGGCGGAAATGGATTATGAGGTGTGGAAATCCGTCAAGTTCAAGGGGAAGATGAAGACGATGACCACACAGCTCAAAGATCACATGGCGGAAATGAAGCGCATTTATGGGGAATTTTCGCAGGTGATGACATACAACAGTCCGATATGGGGCATTGCGGCCCGTTATGCCATCGCGCGGATGATGCATGAACTTGTCAACGAGCTTGAAGAAGTGCCTTGTCCGAGCGATGTCCGTCAGGGAAGTGACAACCATCTGGCTTTCCTTGCGTCGATGAGCGACATGGCGACGGGTACCCGTGACGAGGCGATCAAGATGTATCAGAATGCGATAGAAGCCTCGAAACTTGCTGGGATCAGCATGGTGTGGACAGAAAAGAGCCTCGACGGTCTCAAGCAGCTTGACCGCACGGCGAGTACGCAGGAGCGTCTGGATCCGATGCGGAATGTGTACAGTCCGAGTCGGACGATTACGCCGAGCGAGTTTAAGCGACAGCAGGAAGAAACGAAAGCCGCCGAAGCGAAGGCGAAAGCGGAGCTTGAAGCCATATTGTCCGGGGAGGATGCCCAATGAGAGTTTTGCGCATTTTATGGTGGACCTCGCTGTTGTTGGGATTGAGTTCGTGTGCGTCGACACAGGATGGAGCCAAGACGGCGCGTTCGGCCACGTCTGGCGCGTCGTCTTCTGTTGAGGCGTCGTCCTCGTCGTCACTGGGCAAGAGCGTGTCTCGTCCGAGTTACAATGTGGATGCGATAGAATCGGTCGATGCGTCGATGCGCGGCATCGAGTCTGCGTTGCAACAGGCGGATGAAGGCAATTTGTCTGGGGCCATTTCCTCGTTGACGGAGGTCAGCAAGAAATACCCCAAGTCTTTTATTGCGCATTACGATCTTGGTCTTTTGTATGAGCGTCAGCTCGACACGACGCGCGCTCGCGCGGCGTATCAGGCGGCACTTGAGGCCGAACCGAATTTCAGTCAGGCATTGATTCAGATCGTGCGTATGGACATTCGCGCGGGGAATCCCGAGGCGGGCATCCGGACGGCGGAGTCTTATATCGCCAAGACTCCGGCGGCGTTTGATCATTCCTATGCCAAGCTGGAGGGGATGATTGCGGCGCGTCAGTATGACGCGTCGATAGCGTTGTGTCGTTCTCTTCTCAAAAAGGACGAGGCGAACGCCAAACTTCGTTATTATCTTGCGCTTGTGGAGTTTGAGCGGGGGCGTTACCGGTTGTCGGATTTTATCGTGGGGGAATCCCTGGACATCGATCCGAATGATGCCGAGGCGCTTTTTTTGCGTGCGCGCATTCATGAGGCACTGAGCAGCGAGGATGTGGCTCTCATTCCGGGGATAGCTTCGACGCTTGATCGCGTGCTTGAGCTCAACCCTGATTATATCGAGGCTCTCTGGATGCGGGCCAACATTTATTATGAGGCGAGTCATTACGAGAAAGCGGAATCGATGTACCGCCATATTCTCGAGCTCAATCCGAAGATCGTGGGTGTGATGGTGAATCTGGCCAATACGCTCAAGACGGTCGATCGTGGTCCTGAGGCCGAAAAGTTGCTGCTTGAGGCACGCGGTCTTGATCCGAACAATGGCCTTGTGGATTTTGCCATGGGGACGCTATATCTCAATTTTGAGCTTATCAAGCTGCCGATGAAGGACATGGATCGTCTGAAGTTGGCCCGAACACAGTTCGAGAGTGCGTCGCAGCACTGGACGGATCCGGAGGATATTGCGCTGGCCAAAGGGTATATCCGCACGACGGATGATGCGATAGAGACGCTTCAGGCGGCCCTTGATGCGGAGGCCTTGTTTGGTTCGTTCTCGGAATCTGGTGAGGAGGAAGCAGGGGCAGGGGAAAGCGGTGAGACGTTGCGCGTCGATTAGCGGGAGCGTGGCGTATTTGAGATGATTTTGACATGGATGGCTTAAATTTTATGAACAGGAGGGGCGAGAAATGAAAAAGTGGCCTATATCTCGGATGCTGTGGCCTGTGTTTGTCGTGATGGGTGTTCTTCCGTGCGCAGGGTATGCCCAGGAGGGTGGGTCTGCGCCCAAGACGGTGTCGTTTGAACTCGACGAGGAAAAGCTGACGATTGAGGCGGACATTCCCTCGGTGGATCTCATTTTGTCGTTTCGCGAGATGCAGGAAAGAAATCAGTCGATGCGCGCGAGTTTTCTGGATGAGATCGTCTCTAGCGCGAAGGACGATCCGTTTTAGGCAAGGGACGTGCGTCGTATTCCCCCGGTGGGGGAATAGACGCACGGAGGCTGCGTATGGGCCCAGACGGGCCCATAGCAGACCGCCACGGAGAAGCCATCCCTTTCGGGAAGCCATTCCTGGGCGGAGAACGATGCGGAGATGAACTGGAGGAGGCGTCATGAGGAAGGCTGGAATGGTGTTGGCGATATTGTGTTGTGCGGGATGCGGGGATTCGTCTTCTTCGTCCATGTCGTGTACATCGTGTGGATCGGGGCGTACGTGTGATGTGTATTCGGGACGTTGCGTGGCCGATGTGGTGCCGGCGCACTGTTCCAACGGTGAGAAGGATGCGGCGGAAAGCGGCGTGGATTGCGGCGGCCTTTGTCCGGAAGCGTGTGCCAACAACGTGGCCTGTTTGGAAGATGCGGATTGTCGATCGCTGTATTGTGCGGACGGCGTGTGTCACAACCGTCGGTGTTCGTCGGATTCGGAGTGTGACAAGGGGAAGTGTGACGGGGGATTTTGCGCGACGTGTCTGGACGGCAAGGCCAACGGAGACGAGACGGCGCTGGATTGTGGCGGGGCGTTTTGCGGCGGATGCGGGGTTGGTTTGGGGTGTCGGGATGCGTCTGATTGTGCGTCGGGGCTGGTGTGCCAAAGCGGAGTGTGCGCGGCCGGATCCGGGGATGTCGAATGTGTGCGTGACGCGGATTGCGAGGGTACGTGTCGGGATGGGCGTTGCGTGGAGGATTCCGGCTGTCAGGGCGATGAGGATTGCGCGCCGGGATTGGAGTGTCGTGACGGGGCGTGCATGGAGGCGTCTGGCGAAGGGTGTTCGGACGGGCGTCAAAATGGCGACGAAACGGATGTCGATTGTGGCGGATCGTGCCGGGGATGTGCGGAAGGCAAATCGTGTCAGGACAACGGGGATTGTGGATCGTTCTATTGCGAGGGGGGGACGTGTGCGGTCAATCCGTGCGAGCCGGCCACGGCGGGGGCCTTGCTTCTCAATGAGTTGATGAGCCGTCCCGATGTTTCCAAAGAATTGTATCATGTCAACGGGATGCAACAAAAGTATCTTGAAATCTACAATACCACGGACAGGGCGATCGATTTGGCGTCGTTGTCTCTGGTGATTGATGACAAACCGGTGGCATTGTCCGGATGTATAGAAGCGCGGACGTATCTTGTGATTCATCCGTCAGATGTCGAGATGTCGGCGCCGACGTTGGGGGGCGAGATCATGGCGTCCGAACAATTGGCACTGGCGATTCCGGACAGCGGGGCATTTACGGCGGAATTGTCGCGGGATACGGTGCGGATTCATGGCGTTTATGTGCCGGATATGTCGGGAAAACCGGGTGTTTCTGCGGCTTTGCCGCCAGTGCTCGCCGATCGGACTCAGGATGAGGCCGGTCGCGATGTGTTGATTCCTCATGATGAAATCAAAACGGACGATTCGGGAGTCCATGATTTCTCTCCAAGTGTACCAAATTATACGACGCAACCTCAGGGGTAACGGTGAAAGTTCGAGTTTTATGTTTTGTATTGATGGCCTTGTGTTTGTCGAGTTCGTGCGGCGGGGATACTTCTATCTCGATGTGCAATTGTCAGCCGGACGAATATTGTATCGACGACGAATGTTTTTCGACGAATGAGGGTATTTTACCCGCGCCGCGTCCGGAAAAGATTCCTGACAATAATGAAGAAGAACAGGAGCCTGTACAGGAATAGTGTTTCAGTTTGAGTTTTCGCGCCGCTTGAGTGGGGAGTGGGGAGTGGAAAGTGAAGTTTAAAGTATGTAGTTTAAAGTATGTAGTTTAAAGTTTGTGGTTTAAAGTTTGTGGTTTAAAGTTTGTGGTTTAAAGTTTGTGGTTCAAAGTTTGTGGTTTAAAGTTTGTGGTTTAAAGTTTGTAGTTTGTATCAATGAATTGTGGTGTCAGATGATCTGTTTGGGTTGTATGAAACGAAGGGATGTTTTGGTGTTATTGTGCAATGAGGGTATAATATTTTTGTCCTTTAGGAGAGGTGTACAGGTCGTCGTTCAGAATGAACGATGATTCAAAGGGTTCGCGCTGTTCCTGGTGTTCAAATTTTCCGCTGATGACGACGTACTGCCACTGTTCGTAGATCTGGATTTCGTACAAAAGATTGGGGTCACATGCGCACGGGTTATACCGCACTTTGAGTTTGATGGGCTGGGTGGCTGCCCATTTTGCGCTCGACATGAGAGCATGATTCATGCGCGAGGCCACCGCCATGATGGCGCGTTCCGTGCGGGAATGCGCGGCATACTGGCACCCCGTCTGTGGCAGCCATGCACACGCGACGATGGCCCACAACGCCGCGTGCGTCCAGGCTGCACGGCGTTGTGGGGAGGACAAACGTTGGGTTATTCGTTGAGCCATTGTTTGAAGGCGTCGAGATTGTAATCGCGGCCCAGGAAATTGTGGACCATTTCATTGGCATCCAGCGCGCCGCCCACCGACAGGATTTCCTTGCGATACTTGCGCGCCGTGTCAGGGGTCATCAGGCCTTTCTGGTGGAAAGGTATGGCGAGATCCTTGGCGATCGAAAGTGACCACATGTACGTGTAGTACATCGAGGAGTATCCGTTGAGATGTCCGAAACTGGCGAACGAGTGATCCTCGGCGTAAGGTTTGAAGGGGGAGTATTTGGCAAAGACGTCATCCATCGTCGTCTGGATGTTGAGGTCCTTGGGATCCTGGCTGTGGTAGGTATACGAGAGGGCGGCGAACGAAATCTGTCTCATGTTGAGGACGCCCTTTCCGACGCTGTCGGATTTTTTCATGCGTTCGACGAGTTCCTTGGGGATGACCTCTCCGGCCTCGTTGACGGCGAAGCGCTTGAGGACGTCGTAATCCCACGCCCAGTCTTCAAAGAGCTGTGATGGAGCCTCGACAAAATCCCACTCGCAGTTGATCCCCGACTGTTTGGCCCAGTGATGTCTTCCGGCAAAGAGCTGGTGGAGGAGATGTCCGAATTCGTGGAAGAAGGTCTGGACGTCGTTGTGTTCCATGAGTGCGGGGTTGCTCGGTGTCGGCTCAGGGAAGTTGCATACCAGCGTGGCGGCGGGCAACTGCAGTCCCTCGATGCCGCTGTACATGCCAAAGCTCGCGGCGTGTCCGTACTTGCCTTCTCGCGGGTGCATGTCGAGGTAGAACCTTGCGATGAGGGTGTCCCCTTCATACACGTCATAGGCTTCGACCGACGGATGCCACACATCCCTGTCCGATTGCTGAAATGTGACGCCATAAATCTCGCTTGCCACGCTAAGAATGCCGCGTTTGACCTTTTCGTAGGGGAGGTATTGGCGGACTTCCTGGGCGTCGTAGTCGAACTTCTGCTTTTTGAGGGCCTCGATATAATAGAATCGGTCCCATGGATAGAAGCCGTCGGTGTCGGGAACGTCGGCTTTTTTGAGCGTCATGAGTTCTTCGATTTCGGCCTGGGCTCGCGGTTTTGTGATCGCGGCGATGTCCTCGATGAAGTGTGAGATGGTCTTGGTGTCCTTGGCCATTTTGTCGTATGCGTTATAGGCGGCCCATGAGTCAAAGCCCAGGAGTTTGGCGTATTCGCTACGTTGAATCAGGAGGTTTTTGAACACGTCCTCGTTTTCGGGGTAGGCGCGTGCGTTGAAGAGTTTGGTGAGTTCGGCGCGCGTTTCCTCGCGTTTTGCATAATTCAGCACGGGGAAATAATCGGTATAGTCTGTCGAGATGACGATTTTTCCGTCTTCGCCCGGCGCATGGGTTTTCATGAAATCTTCAGGGAGGCCTTCGAGCTGATCCGGGGTGAAGGCGATGGTTTTTCGATTTTCGCGAATATTTTTGTCAAAATCCTGCCCGGATTTGACCATGGCCTCGTCGAGTTCGGCGAGTTTTTTTCGGGTTTGTTCGTCTTTGTCGACGCCGGCCAGGCGGTATGAGAGGAGGGTTTTGTCGACAAAACGTTTGGCACGGTCGTCGAGTTGCTTGACATCGACGTCGTGGACGGCGGCGTAGAGCGAGGGGTCCTGCTGGAGATTGGTGAGGAGTTTTGCGGCTCTGGTGGTGCAAGCCTCGGCCTCGTCGCGGACTTCCTTTTGCGGGTGGGTGTTGGCCATGAGTTCGGAGACGCCCATGATGCGTTCAAAGGCGATGTCGATTTCGTTGATGCGTTCGAGTGTGTTTTCTCGGGTGTGTTTTCCGTCGATGGCTTGAATTTCGTTTCTGAGCCGTTCGACGTGTTTGAGGTTTGCGTCACAGACGTCGCGTGCGTCCTGCGGGGTGTTGAAGATGACGGGCGAGTCGAGGGCTTCGATGGAATAGACATGAGCCGCGGTGGGGATGGGGGTGACTTCCTGTTTTGGTGAGCATCCGGAGAAGCCGGTGATGGCTGCCCCCATGGCGACAAAAAATTGCCAGTGTTTCAAATTGGACCTCCTGGTCTGAAAGCGCGCGTCGAGGCGGCATAGGGTGGAATTTCCCGCATTCGGGTGGATGAGAGCTTAGAACGCGGTTTGGAAGTGGTGCAAGCAAATAATGGTATCTCAGGGCATGTGTGGTGGTGTGTTTTGGGGGGGGCAGTGGCCCCCTTCGGCGCTTGAGGCGCGGCGTATGGAACGGCAGTGAAATAGCCGCGCGGCGGGGCGTATCGAGACCGGAGGTCGAGATAGCCGCCGCCCCCCTACGCGCCTACCCCCACTGCGGGGAGCCCCCCGCAACGCCCCCGAATGATTGCGGGTATGGAGGATTTGGGTGATGGACAAAAGGTTATAAAGTCGTTGCGACATGCGGGGATGATTTGATAAAGAAACGCGGCTCAAACTCGGGGCCACGGATGAAGGGATGGTGCCGTCTGGCGGACAGGGGATGCCGGGCGGGATGGCGCGAACGCGATTAAAATACGACAAGGAATGTGAAATGCTGGTCAAATGCGACAAATGCGGCCAAAGCTATGAGGTCAATGAATCTCGGCTGTCTCCCAAAGGGGCTCGAATCAAGTGTCCGACGTGTGCGCATATTTTTCTCGTGCGTCTGGATGCGGCGCCCGAGGAGCCGGAAGCGCCGGCCGTGGTGGAAGAAAAGCCGGCTGCCCAGGAATCCGAGGGTCCGACGTGGAAAGTCCGTCACATTGGCCTGACCTACAGTTTTCACGACCTTGAGAGTTTGCGGGACTGGTTGTCGTCGCGTGCCTCGCTGGACGATGTCAAAGTGGCCAAAAATGAGGATGAGTGGCGAGAACTCGGCGATTATCCCGAAGTGCTGACGACGGAGCTGATCACGAAATTCTTTCCGCTGGGCGACGTGCCGAAGTCCGGTGGGGGATCAAAACCGGCCGAAACGTCCGAGGTCAAGGACAGCCTTCGTTCGCCGTCTGGTGTGGGGGCGTTGTCGAGTCCGGTGGGGGTGTCGATGGATTTGAGCGCGCCGGTATCATCGGCCAAAACGATGCGGCAGATCAAAAAAGAGCGTCAGAAGGCCGAAGAAGCGCGCAAGAATCAAAAGAAGCGTCTGATGACGATTGTGATTCTCGTCATTCTTCTGGTGGCGGTGGCCATTTTGGGGTTGCGCCATTTCCAGACGGAAAGCGGCGGGGGTGTGCCCGAACCGGATGTGACGGTGGTGACTCCGGCGGCTGAACCGGTGGCCAAACCGGATCCGGCGCCCAAGGCAGAGGCGGCTCCTCAACCGGCGCCAGTGGATGCGCCCGTCGCGGCCGAAAATGAAGAGAACAAGGCCGAGGAAATCGCCGATCTGGCCGAACTTGAGTTGCAGAAACTCCTGGCCGAGGCCGACGACCTGGTTGCCGCCAAAAAGTGGCCTGAAGCACGTGCCACGCTCGAACAGCTCAACAATGATATGCCCAACGATGTGGCGGTCATGCAGCTTCTGGTCAAGACGTATCGCGGACTCGGAATGAACGACAAGGCCGCGGCACTTGAGGCCTCCATTCGACGCGTCAAGGCAGACAAGGCGCAGAACTAGCACGCATCATCCCCCGGTTTGCGTCGGCAGAAGCGCACGCCCCGCGGGCGGCGTGGGGATGCGCGCCGCCGAATCATGTCCCCGTGCAGACGTGGTGGCAATGGAGATTCACAGAATAACGCCTTTCTCGTTGGCGTTGTGGTGAGGGAGAGGCGCAGTGTGTCTGCGCGAAACGTGCATAAAGGAGAGATTCATGCAGAATCAGGTAGCGTTGTTGGCAGAGGGAATTTTTTCGTCTCTTCATCCCGAGGAATTGCAGGCACTTTCGGAATGCGTCCATATCGAAACCCACAAGGCAGGGGAGACGTTGCGGTTTCAACGCGGGTTTAATGTCCTGCTTTCGGGGGACGTCAGCGTGTTGCGCGAATCGATGGAGATTGGACAGCTCGTGCGCGGTGACGGGTTTGGGGACTGGGGCCTCTGGGGTTGGATGCAGACGCGCGTGACCTTGCGTGCCAACACCGATATCGAGGTGGGCGTGTTTGATGATGCCGGCCTGGAGCGCGTGGTCAAACAGTATCCGGGAACAATTCTGCGCGTGTTGCGCAATTTTTCGCGTCTGATGGACGCGCACCTTGAGGATCTTTCCAACGCGCTTTTGGAGGCTTACCGTGCGCCGTCTCGGGCGACCGAATCCAGCCTCAAAATTACCATCGACGGTCAGGAACAGGAGATTCGCGTGGGGACGCCGTTGTCGTCGATTCTTCCGCGCGAGGTGGACGGCAAACCCGTCGTGTCGGCGCTGTTCAACCACAAACATATCAGTCTCAACCGTCCGCTTTATACGTCCGGCACGGCCGAAGCGCTGACACGCGACGGTCTTGAAGGCCGCATGATATATCGCCAGAGCGTGTCGTTGCTCGCTCTTGAAGCCGCCCACCGTCTGGATCCGCGTCTCAAACTCCGGATTGGACCGAGTCTTGGCTTCGCCTATCTTCTCGAGGTTGAGGATTATGCCGGGATGACGCCTTCCGAACTCGCTTCGCGTCTGTATGCCGAAATGCAGGGGCTCATACGCGAGGACGTCGTGTTCCGTCGTGATTATTGTTCCCTCGACGAGGCCAAGGCGCGTCTTGCCGCCCAGGGCTGGGATGATGCCGTCAAACTCCTGCGCAAATCGCGCAACGCCTCGGTGGCTCTCGTCTCGTGCGGTGAGATTTATGCGATCGAAATCGTGCCCCTTGTCGCGTCTGCCGGGATTCTGGATCATTTTTGTGTGGCCGCCAACGGCAACGAACTGTTGCTCTATTTCGATTCCACCGACGTGCACGAGGCCGAATCGTGCAACCTGCATCCACGCATCCTCGCCAAACAGCACGACACGTGGCTCAACGGTCTCGGTCTGACGAGCGTGGGTGCGTTCAACGATATTTGTATCGCCGGGGATGTCTCCAAAATTATCCGCGTCAGCGAGGGCTTCCATGAAAAACGGATAAGCCAGCTGGCCGACATGATCGTCGATCCTGCGCGCCACGTCAAAGTCGTGTGCATTGCGGGACCGTCGTCGTCTGGCAAGACGACGTTCCTCAAACGCCTTTCGATTCAGCTTCAGGTCAACGGGTTCAACCCCAAGTGCATCTCGCTGGACGACTATTATGTCGACCGGGAAAAAACCGTGCGCGACGAAAACGGCGAGTACGATTTTGAGGCGTTTGAGGCTCTGAACGTCGAGTTGTTGCGACAGCAGTTGCACGATTTGATTACCGGCAAGGAAATTCGCACGGCGCGTTACAATTTTGCGACCGGAAAGAGCCACCCCGAGGGTGGCGACTGGATGCACCTCGGGGAATCCGACATCTTGCTGCTCGAGGGCATTCACGGGCTGAACCCGAGAATGCCATTTGATCAGAGCGACGGCGTGTTTCGCATTTTCATCAATCCACTGACCTCGCTGTCGCTCGACGATGCCAGCCGCGTGAGCGCGTCGGACGTGCGTCTGCTCCGCCGCATCGTGCGCGACCGGCACACGCGTGCGATCACGGCGTCCTCCAACATCATGCGCTGGCCGTCGGTGCGCCGTGGCGAGACCAAACACATCTTCCCCTATCAGACGATGGCGGATGCCGTGTTCAATACATCGCTGGTGTACGAACTGTCCGTCCTCAAGGTGTATGCCGAACGGTATCTGCTGGAGGTCGACGAGGACGATCCGGCCCAGACCGTGGCCTTCCGTCTGCGCCGTCTCATCGATCGCTTTGTCACGATTTACCCCGAAAATGTCCCGCAGACGTCGCTGTTGCGCGAGTTCATCGGCGGTTCGTGTTTTGAGTACTGAGGTGATGCGCGTGGCGGGGTGAAAAAAGTCCCCCACAAACGCGCGGACGCTGTTATACTTTTATGAGCGGTGCCCAGGGACGTTGCCGTTCCGGGGGCCGTAGCGGAGGTTTCCGCGCCATTTAACGTTCCCTTCATGGGACCCGCAGTCAGAGTAAAGGAGTTACAATGCAGATCGATATCAGCTTCCGTCACATGGAACCCTCGGACCCGGTTAGGGATTACGCTGACGAAAAGATCCGTCGTGTAATTCGCAAACACATCCGCGACGATTTTGATGCGCAGATCACGCTTTCGGTCGAAAAATTCCGGCATATTGCGAAGCTTCATCTGTCGTACAAAGGGATTTCGATCAAGTGCGAGGAAAGCAGCGAGGATATGTATCAGTCGATCGATCTTGCGCTGGACAAACTGGAGCGCCAGATCCATCGGTTCAAAGGCAAACTCCGTACGCACAAGCCCGCGCGCATTGATGCCGCGCGCACGCTGGATGTGGCGGTGGTTGCCCTTCCCGAGGAGGAGATCGAGGACGAAGTCGCCGACACCGTGCTGGCCGCCGAAGCCGCCGAAGTCGCCGAAGCTGCGGTCGAAGATTCCCGTGCCCGCATTATCAAGCACGAGGCTGTCGCACTTGCCGAAATGAGCGTCGACGATGCCGCCATGAAACTGAGCCTTGAGGAGCTTCCCGTCATCGTCTTTATCGACATCGACACCAAGGGGACGAAAGTGCTCTATCGTCTCGAAGAGGGCAAATGTGGCCTGATTGCGCTCGATAAATAAGCGCAGCCGAATGTTTCGGTGACATCTGGAACCGCTTTCCGTCATGGGAGGCGGTTTTTTTTGTCCCGCGTGGGTCTCCGAAATCCTGTTTGTCGGGGAGCCTTGAGTGAAAGGGCGGTCAGATGGCGTGCAGGGCTGAGGGGGTAGCGGCGTATGCCCGTCGGCGCTCGGCTATCGGCGGCCTTTGTCCGCGCGATACGCCTCGCGGCCCGCGCTATTGGCTGTGGCCAATACGCGCGGGCCCTTATGGGGAAGGTTTTGCGCGACGCAGGGCATAGCCGCGTAGGGGGAGACTTCCCCCCCACAAAAAAAACATCTGAGTGGCAAAAAAAAGCCCGGCGCGAGGCCGGGCGGTATTTGATTTTCCGAAGATTAGGGCACCGTGGGGACTGCCGGGATTTGCGGATCGTATTCTTTGGGGAGGCAGTAGTAGGCGGCCGAGCCTTTGACCCACTCGACGCAACGGGCGTCTTCGGGGCATTCGCCCTGTCCTTTGCAATCGTAGCCTTCGGGGCATTCGCAGTATTTGGGATCGCTGGAGGTGCATTCGTCGGCGGTGGGCACGCATCGGTGTGTGCAGAAGGCCTTGCTGTTTGAGTAGATGCCGCAGATGAGGCTGTCGCAGTCGAAGACGTAGTCGGCGGTGCATGTGGCGATGTTGTTGGTGCCTTGTGGGGCGCATGCGGCTTTGTGGGCGCTGGTGCTTGGGATGGTGCACGGACCGTATTCTTCGGGCGAGCAGGCGCAGAAGCAGATGGCCGAGACGAACAAGATGCCAAGATTGCGAAGCACATTCAGTTTAGACATTCTCAATACTCCAGAGTCGCATACGTCAAAGAGGCGTGAAGGGGACGCATAAAACGGGGATAATGATACCCCTGTCGAGGCTGAAAAGCAAAGTAAAAAGGGGCGATTAGAAGAGGGATTTGAATTTGAACTCGGTGCGTCCGAGACGGATGGTGTCGTTGTCGATGAGGTCGGACTTGGTGCATCGTTTCTGGTTGACGAAGGTGCCGTTTTTGGAGTCGAGGTCGGTGACCTGGAAGTTTCCGTTTTCGTGTCGGATGGTGCAGTGTTTGGCGGAGAGGAAGGGGTCGGTGATGACGATGTCGCAGTCGGCGGCGGTACCGAGGATATTTTTGCCGTCATAGATGCGGAAGTCTTCTCCGCGGTGGTTTCCGTTCTGGGCGACGATCCATCCGACGACGGTGCGGGAGACGGTATTGAGGGCGTCGAGGTTGAGGGCGACGGTTTTCTCGCCGGTATCCTGAGGAATGGGGGCGCCATTGAGCATGGGCTGTGGGGCGGCGGGGCCCGCAATCTGGCCTACGGGGGTTCCGCAGAACGGGCACATGTCCCAGTCGGGTTGCAAATTGGATCCGCAGTTCATGCAGGTGATGGCCATGGCCTGTTGGCGTCTGTTCCGTTTTCCTTTGCCCATTTTTGTCGATTCCTGTTGATTGGCTGATACTTTTCCCACGCGCACCATCTGGCCGTCACCGGGGGCATGGGTTCGCGCCATGGCGCGGCCCGGTGCCGCGGGGGCAGTGCCTGGACGGCTTGCAGGACCGGCCGCTGCGGCACCGCCACGGCCCGCAGGCTGGGCTCCGCGAACGGGCGCGGCATTTTTGTCTTTGCGCGTCAAATCGGGCGCGCCGTCCGTCTTGTCGTTTTTGAGTCCTGTGACTTTATCGGTCGTTTTGTAGGCCTTCTGTTCGAGATTCGTCATCCCGCGCATGGCTTTCGCCTGCACTTTGCCGATCGTCTGACGACGGACTTGTGCGGTCATTCGATTCTTGAATCGATTCGCCGAAGTCCGAAACATCGAGGTAAACATTCGGGTAAAGAAGTCCATGATTCCTCTGGCTTACATTCGACCATTTTCTCCGATGACTCCGGAGACGCGGCCTTATATCACGATTTTGACGATGGGGCAAGACGTGCGGCAATGAGCGTTAGCCCTCCCATCGCCATCATGACAAGCGCTATCCCCTGGGAGGTCGAGAGAATGGTGGTGTGTTCCGGAAGCAGGTTCAGCCACCGATTGACCGGTTCAATGGCCAGTTCAAAAAAATGCCCACGCTCCTCGTCGTCGCGCATGATTTCGAGGACAAAGCGCAAAATTCCATACCCAAGAAGCCACATTCCGGCCATCTTTCCGGGTTTGCCGTGCCTGAGCAAAATCGCCCAGCACGCCCCATAAATGGCCAGTTCCCCGATGGATTCGTAAATTTGCGTGGCGTGCAGCAGGGGCGTCATTCCGTCCTTGACCATCTGGGGCTGGTATTCCGGATTCTTGACGAGTTCGGCAAAGGCAAACGACCCCGTTTCGTATCGCACGCCGATGTTTCCGGTCGTCACGGCTCCCCAGCAGCATCCCGCCGCAAGGCATCCCATCCTGCCGCAGGCGTGCGCTATCGCAAGTGCCGAGGCCAGAATGTCCATCAGTGGCAGGGTCTCCCCACGGTGGCCCTGCCGTCGCCGGCGGATCAAAAATACGGCAATCACGAGAAGTCCCGCAATGACGCCGCCATAAAAGGTCAGGCCGCCTTCGCCCAGCTTGAACACGCGCAGACAGTCCGGTTCGGCCAGACCCGCCGCATGGGGGGCAAAACACGAATTCCAGTACGTCGGCGCATCGACAATCACATGGGCCGCACGCGCGCCAAGGATTCCCAAAAACACCAGCACAAGGCACAGCCTGACGATTTCTCCGGGGGCAAAACCGCGAAATTTCGCCTGATACGAGGCCGTCCATATCCCCAGACCGACGCCAATCAGCAGACAAAACGCATACGTGTGCAGCACAAGGGGTTCCGAAAAAAATAACGCGTAATCCGTTCCAAACGCCGAAATTTCTTTGGCCACGCTCCACGCGAGGATTCCGGTGGTGAGGATTCCCTGGACAAGGCCTTCACCCTTACGTCCTTTGCGCCACAGCCGCACACTGCTCACCACGCCCCATGCCATGAGCAGAGCCAGAAGTCCCCACACCACCTGTTCAAACCGCACCCCATAGAGTTCCACTCCAAAGGCGCCAAGCAAATCCGGATACATATTTTCCCTTTTCTATTTATTTTTTGTGGGGGCCAGGCCCCCCATGCCCCCCCGAGATGCGCGAAAGGGCCCCGCGGCGTGGCCGCAGGACGCCTTTCGTGCATCTCATGGAGATGTGAGCCTTTTTTTTCGTTCTAGTCCTGCCCCGTGGCGGAGTGGGTTTTATGGTGTGGGAGGCTTTGTGTGCGAGGGAAGTGAGAGAAACAAACGCCCCTTCTCCAGACCCACGAACAGGGGTGACAAACGGAACTCGCACCGCGCCTCATTCCCTCACGAAATGCGAAAGCGCCCGCGCGCCGGAGGCGCGTGTGCGCTTTCGCATTTCGGGGGGCGTGGGGGGACTCAGTCCCCCCACAAAAAAACTACCCTAACAGTGCGCGGGCTTTGCGGAGTTTTTCGAGTTCGAGTTCCTGTTTTTGGACGCGTTCTCTTTCGGTGGCCACGACTTCGGGTTTGGCTCGGCTGACGAAGTTGGGGTTGTCGAGCTTTTTGCGGCTGGACTCGAGGTCTTTGGTGAGTTTGGCGATGTTTTTGTCGAGCCGGGCGGTTTCTTCCTGGAGATCGATGAGACCGGCAAACGGGACGACGAGTTCCATGCCGCTGGCCACGCCGATGGCGCAAGGGGCGGGTTTGGCCGTCTGGGTGCCGGCAATCTGGAGATCCTGGATTTTGGCGAGCTGGCAGATGGCGGGGGCCATTTGGGTGGCGACTTGCCGGAGGGCAGGATCGTCGGTCAGGGCGAACATCTGCGGAATGGCCTTGGATGGCGGGATGTTGGCCTCGCCACGGATATTTCGTACGGCCGACACGATGGCGATGAGGGCGGTGGTGGCTTTGGCGCGTTCCGCGTCAAAGAATTCCTGGGCGGGAACAGGCCAGGGCGCAATCATGATGGATTCGGGGGCATGGGCGGTTTTGGGGAGGGCCTGCCATATCTCTTCGGTCATGAAGGGCGCGAAGGGATGGAGGAGGCGCAGGATGGTCTCAAGCACGTGGACGAGCACGAGACGCGTGGTGTGTTTGGCTTTTTCGGCCTCGGGGGAATTGTCGTAGAGGACGACCTTGGACAGCTCGATGTACCAGTCGCAGAAACTGCTCCACAGGAAGGTGTAGATGGCCTGGGCGGCCTCGTTGAAGTTGAACGCGTCGATGGCGCGCGTGACGTCCTCCACGGTGTGATTGAGCCCGTCGAGGATCCAGGCGTCGGTAATGGAAAGATCGGCCGGGGTGAACGACGGTTTGCACCCGTCCTTGGCGATGGCGGAGCAGGCGTCACTGCCCTCGAGGTTCATCAACACGAAGCGCGAGGCCTGCCAGACTTTGTTGAGAAATGCGCGGTAGCCTTCGATGCGTTTGATGTCGAGCCTGACGTCGCGACCCTGCGCGGCGAGCATGGTGAGGGAGAAACGAAGGGCGTCGGAGCCCTGGGGATCGATGCCGTTGGGGTAGTCGTCAAAGAGCTGCTGGGATGCCGCGCGTTCGTCCTCGGGCACGGTGTCGGGGTGGCAACCGTAGATCAGAAGCAGGGGATCGATGACGTTGCCCTTGGTCTTGGACATCTTCATGCCCGCCTTGTCGCGCACGAGCGCGTGGAAGTAGACGTCCTTGAACGGGGTTTCGTGCATAAAATGAATGCCGAACATCATCATGCGAGCCACCCAGAAGAAAATGATGTCGGCGGCCGTCTCCATGACGCTGGTGGGATAGAATTTCTGCAACGTCCGGGTGTCGTCGGGCCACCCCATCGTCGAAAATGGCCAAAGGCCGGAGCTGAACCAAGTGTCGAGCACGTCGGGATCCTGAATGAACTCGGTGCCGCCGCAGACGGGGCACACGGTCGGGCGCGTGCGCGCCACGATGGGCCTCGCCGCACTGGAAATGCGCAGATCGGGATCTTTCTGACCAGGCTGGTGGATGATGTGGATGTGATCCTTGTTGCACGTGGTGCAGTAGTACGCCGGAATCTGATGCCCCCACCAGAGCTGGCGCGACACGCACCAGTCGCGGATGTTGTTCATCCAGTTGAAAAATGTCTTTTCCCAGAGCTTGGGCGTGAACTGGGTCTTGCCCGACTCGACCGCCTCGATGGCGGGTTTGGCCAGCACCCTGGCGTTGACCCACCACTGCGGTAGAAGCAGCGGCTCGACAAGGGCGCCGGAACGCTGGCTGCGGGACGGATTGTGGGTGTAATCCTCGATTTTGACGAGAAGCCCGGCCGCACGGAGATCCTCCACGACCGTTTCGCGGCACTTTTCGCGCGTCATGCCCCGGTATTTGGGCGGCACGTTGTTCGTCATGCAGGCGTCGATGCCGATGACCTGCGTGCGAGGCAGATTGTGCCGCTGACCACAGGCAAAATCGTTGAAATCGTGCGCCGGCGTGATCTTGACGGCCCCGGTTCCAAAGGCAGGATCGGCGGTCTCGGCATCCAGCACGATGGGAATCTCCCGGTCGCACAGCGGGAGACGGACAAACTTGCCGTGGAGATGCGTGTAGCGCTCGTCGTCGGGATGCACGCACACGGCCTCGTCGCCAAAAAGCGTTTCCGGACGCGTCGTCGATATCACAATCGAATCGTCCGATCCCACGACGTCATAACGGATGTGCCACAGATGACCGGCCTCGGGTTCGTTGTCGATCTCCAGATCGCTCAGCACCGTCTTGGCCACCGGATCCCAGTTGACCAGCTTCTCGTCGCGATAGATGAGCCCCTCGTCATAAAGCCGCACAAACGCCTCGACGACGGCGCGGCACGACCCCTCGTCCATCGTGAACCGCTCCCGATCCCAGTCACACGACGCCCCGAGAATCTTCAGCTGCTCGATGATGTTCGACCCCTTTTCGCGTTTCCAGGCCCAGACGCGTTCCAGAAATGCCTCGCGCCCGAGTTCGAGACGATTCTTGCCCTCTTTGGCAAGCTGGCGTTCGACCATGACCTGCGTGGCAATGCCCGCATGATCGGTGCCGGGAAGCCAGAGCGTTTCGCACCCCTGCATGCGTTTGTATCGCGTCAGAAGATCCTGAATCGTGACAAACAGCGCGTGTCCCATGTGAAGTTTGCCCGTGACGTTGGGCGGCGGAATCACAATGCAGAACGGCGGTTTGTCGGAATTTTCATTGGCCTTGAAATAGCCGTTTTCAGTCCAGAACTTATACCATCGCGACTCCACTTGGGTCGGATTGTAGGATTTGTCGATCATAAATGCCTCTTCGTGTTCAGCAAACGGGAAGACACGCGTCATGCGCGCCAGAAAAATGCGCGGCGTCTTACCATATTTACAGGGGGATAAAGCGTGCTTTTTTTGTGTCGCGCGGCTATCGGCCCTCCCCAACGGGGCGGGCCGATACGCCCGCGCGGCGCCCGCGAT
>CAMCLY010000015.1 GCA_945875805.1 uncultured Myxococcales bacterium
GAGAGTAACTCAGTGGTAGAGTGCAACCTTGCCAAGGTTGACGTCGCGGGTTCGAACCCCGTCTCTCGCTCTGACAGAAAAGGCCGTCACGGCCTTTTTTGTTACTCGGTCGTGTTTTTCTGCGCGGGTAGCTCAGTTGGATAGAGCGTTGGCCTCCGAAGCCAAAGGCCGCGGGTTCGACTCCCGCCTCGCGCATGTTCCAAAACACGGCCTTTTTTTTATCCATTTTCACCGGCACGCCCGCGCTCACCGTCACGTCACACGCCCCAAGCCCTGACGCCACACCCCAAGCCCAGCGCGCCTTGTTTTACGGCATTCATGGACAACGCCCTTTGCACAGAATGCTCAGACTTTTCGGAGCTCGTGTCCTTTGCCGAACGCAATGGCGCCGACGAAGCCGTCGTTCTGCAGACACACGCCCTTCGGCGTCACGACGAGATCCAGTCCAACGCTTCGGTCGCTTCCCGCCTGGAACGTCACGCCCAGGCCCGGCTCTATGTCCGGGTCCAGAATGCCGTGTTTCACGCCGATCTCACGCCCAGCGGCCGCACACTGCTCTCCCCCGCCTCGCTGGAACGCCTGGCGCTCGACGCCATTCAGGCCGCCCGTCTGGCCGACGTATGGGGGCCCGTCCGTCCATGCCACAAACTCCCCGAACCCCAGACATCCGCCCAGCCCGCCTCCATTCCCGTTTGCCCGCCAAAAGACGCGCGTTCCAACCGCAAATCCGGCCAGACCGCCTGCTTTGATCCCGCCTTCCTCCAGGACCTCAAGTCCGACACCGCCCCAATCCTGCCACGCCTGGTCACGGCCTGCGCCGCGCAGGCTTCCTCCGTGACACTCCACGCCCACCAGACAACCGAACTCGTCACACTGCAGCGTCAGACCCGTCACGCCATATCCCGAAGTCAGCACGTCCAGACGACCCTCGAACAGACCCTCTCCCACGGCACACAAACCCTCACCTTGCCTCCATACCTGTTTGACGGCCCCCTCCTGACGCCGGATGCCCCTGAACATGCCCCTCTTCTGCAAGCCGGCGAACTCGCCGCCGATTTTGCCCGCGCCTGCGTCACTCAGTCCACCGCCGCCAGCGCGCCGCAAACCGTCCAGCGCGTCATCCTCATGCCCTGGGCCGCCGCTGTCCTGGCGCACGAAGCTCGCCATCTGAGCCCGCCGCCCGCACACGTGCCGTTCACCCTCGACACCCAGCGCGCCCTATACACCCCGCCTCCCGCGCCGTTCACCCCATTTCCACAAACCCCGCCCTGTCCTGCCTTCGCCCTGATCCCCCACACCGAACTCCCCGAGCATTCCGCCCTCCTGGCCCACACCGTCGAACGCACATTCCTCGTCGACGCCCCGGACGCCTGGGTCCGAAAAAACGACGCCCTGCTCGACATCCGATTCCGCATTGCACAATCTCACGCCTTCGGAACCGTCGAACAACACTTCCAGTCCCTCACCCTGCGCTTTGATCTCAAGCATTTCTGGGAAGACTGCGCCTTCATGACCGCCCCAGTCCGACGCATCACCCTCCCCTGCACCCTCGGCCCTTCCCCCCTCGAAGTCCCGTGCATCCTCGCCATGTCCCTCGGAAAAAGCGAACTCTGATAAACGCGATCACGTTATTTTCATTACCTAATCTAATCGTGTGAAAATTTTATTCGTAAGAAATTAGGTATTGATAAAATCGCTATCTCGTTTTGTGGGCGCGGACTATCGCCCCGTGGGGGCGATACGCCCTGCGCGCGGCGCTATCTTCCTTCGTCGATACGCGCCGCCTTGTTTTTAAACGCGTCGACACAGACGGCGCCGGGCGCCTGCGGCGAAGAACATGCCCACAACACCCCACATCCACACCGAAGCGTGCGGCGTCCCACGCATGGAACAGGAGGACGAGGACGGCTCCTCTACAGGTGGCTCCACCGGATCTACAGGTGGATCCACCGGATCTACGGGCGGATCCACCGGATCTACAGGCGGATCCACCGGATCTACGGGCGGATCCACCGGGTCTACAGGCGGATCCACCGGATCTACGGGCGGATCCACCGGGTCTGTCGAATCGACGCATGTATAAAGGCGAATGGCGGCCTGACCACCGTCAAAGGGACCTTTTTCGGACGCCGTCGCCAAGGATTTTCCGTCGTGAAGAAAGGCCACGGATTCCCCCTGAATTTCGGGACTTTCGAGGGTTTTGACGGGATGGGCGAATGCCTCGGCGATGTCGGGGTATGCCTGGAGGTCATAACGATAGACCTCGGAATAGGTGCGCACGGCAAAAGATCGCCCGTCTGGGGAAAAATCCGCAGCCGTGGTGGCGTTGTACAGCTGAAACAGCGTTCCCAGTCCAGCCGAGGCCCTGAAGTTGTAAGAAGCCAAAAACTCCGCATGGCCGTCGCGCGCGACGCGGTAGAGCGCCTGAGTGTATCCACTTGAGGCAACGGGCGTCGTCTTGGACTCAGGGGATTGCTTTGAAACGATATACATCGTCGCATCGGGGGCGACCATGAGGCTCTCGCAATCGGGATTGAGACCGCGCGCGCCTTCGGGAAGGGAGTCGTCCGGGGATTCCGGATAGGCGATGGCGATGGTTTCGAGGATCTGGAGTGTCGCATGACCGGCTTCGGCGTCATAGACGAGATCATCGGGAAGCTCGGGTTCGGCGACGAGATAAATTTTCTTGTCCTGCCGGGCGTTGAGATTGTCGCCGAGATCGGAAATGTAGAGACACGTGGCCGTGTCGCCGGCGTGGCATGGACCGACGGCGATGTCTTCCCAGTCGACGTTGGTGACTCCCTGAATGTCGTAAATCCGGACGAGTCCGCGTTCGGGGGAAATGAGGTACACGGCACTCTGCCCGCCCGAATCGGTATGGGCCCAAAAATAATTCGGGTTGGCATGGCTGAGGGCGAGTCCGCTGATTTCGTCGAGTTCGGCGGGCAACGTCAAGGGAGTGTTTTCATGGAACGATGCACATGGCAGGTTGGCGTATGCTGACGGGACAGACGCAAGCGTAGCCACAAAGGACGACACAAATTTTAAATGAGACATGGAGGACTCCCGGCGCAGATGACGTCAAATGACAGGTACAGAGTGTGCTTTTTTTCGCGCGACGCGAAGATTTGTCAAGTATGGATCAGGGCGCAAAAAAAAGCGCGGCGTATTGGCCCCGACGGGGACCAATAGCCGCGCGGGCGCAGCGTATCGGCCGTAGGCCGATAGCTGGCCCCCAAAAACGACCTCTATTCGACGGCATAATTGCCGGGATTGACGAGCGTGATGCCATCCGTGCCCGCGACGGTGCGCATATCGAAGCAAACTTTAGCTTTTTGCGTTTTGTCCTTATTTTGTGCTTCGACGCACTTGGTTTGTGAATATTCCTGCACGACTGTGTCGAAATTCGTGTCCCCTGCGCCATGGCAGTCGGCGTCGGTGTTGCATCCTTTGAAACAGGCGCGGATATCGAGGGAGGCGTCGCAGGTGGGCTTATCCTCGCACGACAGGCCGTTGATGGAGATGTTCATCACAAAATCGAGGAGGACTTCTCCGTTGGGGCAGTCGACGAACTCTGCGATTTTCTGGTCATAGGCTGTATTGGCGGCTTCTTTGCCATAGGCGGGATCGCCGAACGTCGCAAAACCGCAGATCGTCTGTCTTGCGGCTTCGTTGTCGGGGTGGCATTTGCTCATGGCGAGGGAGCAGGCCCCCTGCGGGAAATAGATGGAGGGTTTGATGTTTGAGACGTTGCTGGAACGGAAGCAGGAACGCTGTGCGCCGTTGTAGACTTCGGGAATGCCATCGCATCCATAGAGCGTCGTCTGTTCTGGGCGTTCATAGCCCATGTAGCTGCAGTTTTTGCCGTAACAGAAACAGGTCGCGCCGATGCCCTGGTCTTCGGTTTTGGCATTCTGAAATTCAGAGGACGTGAAGTATTCGGGAAGTTTGCAGATGTCCACAAGGTATTGTGCGGCGCCGGCCTTGGTCGTATATGAAAAATCGGTGGTCTCTTTTGGCCCGAGAGGCGTGCACGATTCGGCGAATCCTTCACCTTTTTGAACTTCGTTTTCTTCGGTGTCGTCACTGTTTTCGTCGCAGGCGAAGGACAGTCCGCAAATCAGGGCGAGAGCACCAAAGAGGGCAAAAGGTTTGCGCATGTTAAAAACTCCTTAGTTCAATGAGAAAACGCAAATGGCCCGCGACGCATGCAGGGCGGGCGCAAAAAACGCGCGTAAAACGCGCGTTTTTGTCGATTATTCAGGGGAATTGCAGAGGTCTCCCGTCCGTGTGCGTATTATGAGAGCGCCGCACCGTCTCGGGGGGATTAACGCACGATCTGGGTGCCGTATCCGCTCTGGATGGCATCGTACGCGTGGTCGAGCGAGGTGATGATGGCCTTTGCGCCACCGGCCTCGACGAATTTCATGCAGGCACGGACTTTGGGGCCCATGCTGCCGGCGAGGAAATCGCCGCCTTCGGCGAGTTTTTTCATTTCATCGAGAGAGACGGTCTCCACGTTTTTTTCGTCGGGTTTGCCATAATGGAGTTTGGCGTGGGAAACGTCGGTGAGGATGAGGAAGACGTCGGCTTGGATGAGTTCGGCGAGTTTGGCGCCGGCGAGGTCTTTATCGATGACGGCGGCGGAGCCTTCGAGGCCGTTTGGGCCCTGAACGACGGGCACGCCGCCGCCGCCGCTTGCGACGACGATGATGCCGGCATCGATCATTTTCTTAATGACCTCGACTTCGACATTGGCTTTGGGCTGGGGGCTGGCGACGACGCGGCGGAAACGTTTTTCGACGGATTCGGGTTTGACCTGTTTGATTTTCCAGTTCGGTTTTTCGACGGCGAGTTTTTCGGCCTGTTCTTTGGTGAAGAAGGGGCCGACGGGCTTGCTTGGATCCTGATAGTCGGGATCGTCAGGGCTGACGAGGACCTGATTGACGAGTGCGGCCACGGGGGTCTGGATGTTTTCGGCACGCAGGAGGTTTCCCAGCGCCTGGGTGAACATATACCCGAGCTGTCCCTGCGTCATGGCGCCGACGACGTCGAGGGGCATGTCCGGGACGAGTTTTTTGCCCTCTTCCTGCTGGATGAGGAGGTTTCCGGCCTGGGGGCCGTTTCCGTGCGTAATGACGAGTCTGTATCCGGCTTTGATGAGTTTGACGAGTTCTCGGCTCGTCTTGTAGACGTTGGCGAACTGTTCGGCGGCGGTTCCTTCGTCGTCGGCACTTTTGATGGCGTTTCCGCCAAGGGCAACCATGATGGTCTTGTTCTGAGTCATCGTTTGTAGTCCTTTGTGAAGGCACATAAAGTAAAAGGCGCGTCACACCATGTCACAACGACACAGAAAGGATGCGCCAGAAACCAAAACGGACGCGGGATCTAGCCACAATCCGTTTTTTTGTAAATATGAGATTTATGACTGACGGCGGAAACGCGCGCGCCAGAAGCGCGCCATGGCCAGTCCTCCAATGATGAGGACGGCCAGAATGGCGCCGAAAATCAGGGCGCGCGGTAACAGGGCAAATACGCCCTCCGGCGCATTCCCTTCCTGGTCCGTTCCGTCCGTCGCAGGCGCGCGCGAAGACACGATCTCTGCCCTGGGCAGCACCTGGCTGAGCTGCGTGTAGGCGGCGACGGCCTCGTCACCATCCAGAGGAAGATAGACAAAGACCTGGGCGAGTTTGTCGTCAAACGGATAGAGAAAAGACGTCTGGCGTATGGGGCCGGAGCTGAGGTCTGGAATGGCCGGCAATGCGCCGTCCCTGCGTAGAATTTCCATCGTCGCCACGAGGGGGTTGTGGGACAAAATTCTCGTCTGCATGACGTGGACGTTCGGGATGTCGGCGAGCGCCTGTTCGGAATCCGTGAGATGTCGCTGCATGGCCTCGTCGGTCGTCAGCGCATAGCCGGAATGCATGGTCAGAAAGACGGCACCGAGTGTGCCTTCTTGTCCAATGCGGGCGCACGCGATCCCGGCTCGCGCCTGGAGTTCCGGTTCGCATGGCGTGCGCGCAAGCGCCTCCGGCCACGGAATGACGAGGTGTTCGTCGCGGTAAAAATCCCGGGATTCCTGTGCCCATACCCACGAACTCGCCAACACCCCGATCGCCGTGACGGCGAAAAAAAGCACGCGCATGACCCCTGCCTTCTTCTTGAATATCACGAATGCCTCAGACCGGATGTTGGGACATCAGTCCCTGGTAAACGATCCTCAAATCACGCTGGATATCGCGAAAATAGAGATAGCGCTTCTCGGGATCAAAATTCGTACACCATGCAATAATCTGAAGGAGTTCTTTGGGAATATCTGGTCTGAATGCAAGCAGATTCGGAATCGATTCGCAAGAATCGATTTCGTGAATGAGGGACTCGATGTCGTTGGATGTATAGGGAGAACGCCCGATGAGCATGTAAACCAGACACATACCAAAGGCAAAGATGTCCGCCTGAGCGTTTGTCTTTTGAAGATTGTAGTCGAGTTCGGGAGCGATATAGGGAATGTCTTTGAATGGCACCCCGACGAGATGGCTTATATGGAGGCTTTGTCCAAAATCATAGATGACCGGAGTCATCACCCCCTGTCTGTTCTCAAAGATGAGGTTGCTGGGTTTGAGGTTTCCGTTGACGTAGCCGTGCTGGTGGGCGATTTCCATGGCGGAACTGAGCAGAATGGCTATCTGGACGACGACGTCCGGGGTATACACGCCCGACTGCCGAATGTTATCGGGAAGCGACTGGCGCATCATGTCGGACATCAAGAAGGCCGAGGACTCAGGGCAGGCCTGGAGAATTTTCTGAAAATAGGGCGACTCCTGAGAGAGAATATCGCATCGTCTCACCCCTTCATTAAAGACGGCTTTTTCGACATCGTCGTTGGCATAAAAACATTTGACGGCATAGAGTACATCCATGTTTTCGTGCGTCGAAACCGCGCCGATGAATGAGTGATCGGTCGAAAAATCGACGCGTCTCAACCGATAGACAGACGACATGTCCGGTGGCAGAGCGAATCCCTGTATCGATTCCCCGACAGCCTCCGCCCCCATTGTTGGGGCAGACGTCTGTTTTGAAACCGGCGAGGCCTCCGAATCATGTGGGACGGCTTTTATGGACTCGCCGTCGGATTCCGCCGCCCGCACGATGGAGTGCGACACCGACTGTGTGGCATGGCGAAGGACGGAATGGGACCCCGTATGGGATACGGGCGGCGGATAAGACCCCGTGTGCGAGGAGACCGCCGAATGGGACCCCGTATGGGATACCACAATGCTTTGAGAGACCGAGGTGCTTGGACGTCGGACAACCGGTTCGACCGAAGGCTCTCTGACGGGTTCGACCATCGGCATGGATGGCTTTGAACTCCGCATCGGTGGAAGATACGGCTGAGATGGTGTCGAGGTTCGGCCATTTTTGAACGCATCAAGGGACAGGTTGGCGCTCAGGTCAAACTGTGTGCCGATTTTTTTGAGTTCACGGACGATCATCGCCGCCGTCATGGTACGCTCGTCGGGATTCGTTTTCAGACCTTCGGCAAGGATGGGGACAAACTCCCCGGGAATCGCGTCCGGAAACACATCGATGCCCGGACACTGTGCATAAAATGCGTGGTATTCTTCAAGGCTTCCAAGGATCAAAGGCGGTTCGTGCGTAAACACGTAATACATCGACGCACAAATGCCGAAGACGTCCGAGGCCGGCACCGCGCACTCAAAATCCTGGAGTTGCTCGGGCGCCAAAAAAGGCAGGGCCGAAACCGTGTCGAGTTTTGAGGCGTCCTTGAACGACGAAAAGTTGAGAATCCTCGGAGACAGGCGCGTCCCCTGATGATTGAGAAAAATTTGTGACGGCGAGATCCGCTTGTGAAGCGTGTTGCAGGAATGCGCCATGACGACGGCATCGATGACGCCAAGAAAAACTTCAAGGGCTTCCTTGGGGTCAAGGGCAGAACCGGAATCGATGAATTCCTGCAACGTCATGCCCTGGAGCAGCTCCATGACCGAAAACGTCACCCCGCATCGCGTCTCGATATTGGCCACGTGGACGATATTGGGGTGATTCAGACGCGCCATGGCTCGAAACGAGCGGATAAAATTCTGGCGTTTTGTTTCCCAGTTCGGTGATGTGTCGTCTCCCAAGAGAAACTTCACAGCACCATACACATCCAGACGCGTATCCAGGACTTTGAGAATGGCGGTATCTCCGATGTCATCGATAATCGACTCGACGTAATATCGATCCAGCAGAGTGTAACCCACAGGCGGAACGTTTTGCATAACCTCGCAACCGCCGCAAATGATACCGCGACTCAAAAATCCATAAAAAAGACGGCCGTCGGAATTTCCCGATCCGTCCCCAAAAATCCGCGCTACTCTATGCAAATTTTTATTTTAAGAAAAGCACATTTCACCCCGAAACTTTTTTGTGCTCAAAAAAACTTCTCATCGACACCCGTTTCAACGCGCCAAATGTCGCAATTTCCATGATACCGAGCTTCGTATCGGCGAGTTCCGGACGGCACAATGCGTGGGAAGGGAGGGCCTGGACGTCGACGGAATCGGCCTCAAGTTCGCAGATATCCCGGGTGTCTCCGGACTCTCCCTGCCAGACAAGCGGGAGTCCAAACGTGCGGCATTTCAGAGGGCGTGCCTCGTAAATGCGGCATTTTCCTGCATCATCGAGAAACGCACACTGCCCTGCCCCATGGGGCACTTCAAGCCCTATCTCCGGATACAGCTTGCGAATGACGGCCGCCTCCGCCTGCGTCATGGTGAGACCGTCCTGACAGCAGGCACAGCACCCCGCATGACATTTCAGACGGATTCCGGATTCCGCAAGCTGCGTTTCCACGCGCGCGCACATCGCCGCAACTTCTTCATAAAATGCACACATCGTCTCGGCGATTTTCTGCGGCGTCAGCCCGTGGGCTTCGCGATATGCCAGAGAAATCCCGCCAAACGGCTTGTCCTCACCCCTTTCGGTCTTATGCGTCATGACCGCCTATCCTCCGCACCACACTGCACAAACGCCGGCATCCGTCTACCAGCCTGGACTTGGGCAATGCCAGGTTGAATCGCAAAAAATCGCGTCCCGGCGCGCCGTAGTTTGCCCCGACACAAGGCTTGAGTCCCGTTTCTCGGCTCAATATGTCGTACAATTCTTCGGATGACATGCCGGACTGCGCGATGTCAAGCCAGGCCAGATACGTCCCCTCAAGGGGGCTCAGCGCATAGCCTGGCATCTGCTCCCGCACAAAGGTATCAAAATACCGGTAATTTTCATAAATATACGCGTTACACGCATCCAGCCAGGCTTCGGACTCGTCGTAGGCGGCCATCAGGGCCACCACGCCAAACGGATTGACGATCCAGGCGTTGGACGCAAAAATTTCTTCCATGACTCGCGCGCGCAACGCCGGATTTGAAATACACGCGTTGGCAATCTGCAGGCCCGCCATGTTAAACGGTTTGCTGGGCGACGTACACGTGATCGTCCGTGCGGCCACCTCCGGATCGAGACTGGCAAACGGAATATGACGATGTCCTGGCATGAGGATATCGCTGTGAATTTCATCCGAAATGACGACGACATCGTGCCTTATGCACATTTCCGCCATGCCTTCCAGCTCCGCCCGCGTCCACACGCGCCCCACCGGGTTGTGAGGATGGCACAACACAAATACGCTGACGTGTTCGCGCACCATCGTCCGTTCAAAATCGTCCAAATCGACCGACCAGGTATGCGCACGGCGATCGAGTACGAGATCATTGCACACAAAACGGCAGTGATTCCGTTCTATACAATGATAAAAACAATCGTATACCGGCGGCTGCACCATCACCGTCCTATCTTCACCGCACAAGGCCCGCAATGCCGCCGCCACGATGGGCAATACACCAATGACGGGAATCACCCAGTCGCGTTCCACCGTCCAACCATGCCGCCGTTTCTGCCATCCGCACACAGAATCATAATATTCCGGCATGATTTGCGTGTATCCGTACACGGGGTGTTGCGCGCGCCGCGCTATTGCCCGCGTGATGGCCGGCGCCACCGCAAAATCCATGTCCGCCACATGCATCGGGAGTTTTCCCACCGAGTTGGGATTGTCCCACTTAAAACATCCCGTTCCCCGTCTGTCGATACATTCATCAAAATGATATATACTTTGCATCCTGTTTCTATCTGATGTCATTTTTATACATATTTTGCGGAGCGCGGGCTATCGGCCACAGGCCGATACGCCCCGCGCGTGCGGCTATCGGCCACAGGCCGATACGCCGCCCTCTCTGTATATACCAAACGTTCACTCCAACTCAGTTGGTATTGATGACCTTCAAATCCAGTCCGATCGGATACCCGTAAGAACTCATGTTAAAATACCCATAATTGTACAGGCCAAACGGTTTGTCCCCAATCATACGATGCGTTCCGTCCTTCAAAGAAGGATACCCCACGACAAATCCCGTCTCCCCAATCGGGGCATACCCCGAAATATCAAGCGCCTTCCCATCGAGCGTGAGATTGGCATCCGCCGGAGCAATGATCGTCACGAAATTTTCGTCATAACTGGGTGGAACCAAAAAAGCGTAGTCACTGCGATACTGTTCGTAAGGCACCGTCAAAATAAACGACGGATCGCCAATGGTTCGTCCATTGTAGTTCTGGCTCGGCAAAAACTGACCGACACTTATCGGCTTGTCGGCATGAATCTCAAAGTTCATGCGCGTATTAAATGAAGCAAATTGGGCGGCATTCAGCACGAACTTGCCGGAATTCAGTTCGACGGCTTTGCCGTCGACCGTGACCGAGGCGTCAAAGTCGGCGGGCAGTGTGACCGTCGTGTTGTCCTGCTGCGCCAGAACGCGCCAAAAATCGTTTCCCTTCCCCACCGAAAACGCACGCGCCGCATAATACGATTTGCCCCATGACTGGAGCGGGAACAGCTGCTCTTCGATGTGATCGCGGCAACACCCCGCGTTGGCCGGCACATACGACGCCCGCGAGCCGCCAAATACCGCAATATTCTTATCGGCACGAATCGTCGTCCCCGTCTGCTCCACCACCTGCGCCGGGGCATTGAGCGTCAGAACTTCAAATCGATCCAGCGTAAAAGTGCGCTCCTCGCCGGCTTTCATGGCGGTCACATTTTTGCCCGCCACGACAGGACTCGTCGTCTTGACCGTCACCTCCGTCTTTCCAGGTTCCGTGGCCACCATCGTCAGATACGACGTGTGATCCGTCCCGGTCTCGCTATGCCATGTCATGCCGATGTATTCCTTGCCAAGGGCAAGGGCCGGCAGCAACAGGGAGGCGTCGTTGGAATGGGCCGTGGCATGACCCCACGGGTTGAACTGATACGCCGTTATCGGGGATGTCGAACGAATCCTGTAGGCATTCTGAAGCACGCCCGTCCCGCTGCACATGTTCGTCGTCCCCGTGTTGATCTCCTGTTTGACCAGAGAATTCGGCGCCACCGTGAGTTCAAATTTAGGCTGCTGGGACGCATTTTCAAACCCGGGCTTGTCAAATATATATATCGTCGCGGAATCCGTAAGACTGGGATTGCTGAATACAAGCGTCTGGTTTGTCGTAATCAGATTATACAAATAAACAGACCAGTATTCGCACCCGATATAAGACAAATCCCCCGCCTTCAAATCGCATTCCGAACGACAGATCGTATCAATTTCACCATTGCAGTCGTTGTCCAACCCGTTGAGGTTGCCATACGCGTCGCATGATAACGTCGTCGGATAGATACCTCCAAGGCACGGCCCCCAATACCGGCCGGATTCGTCGCATACCTGCTTTCCGTCGCGACATATTCCCTTGCCGCGATTCTCGGCATCTCCGCGCCAGCACGCCCGTTCACTCCCCGGTTCGCACGCGCACGCTTCGGACGATTCACATCCATTCGACCAATCGCCGTCACAGTCGTACTTGCCCTCTTCACACATACAAATTCCGTCGGCACAACGCTCCCCTGACGCACATGATGTCGTACACGAACCGCAGTGATGGACATCGGCCGAAAAATCGACACATGTCGTGCCACACAATGCCTCCCCGTCCGTACACAAACGCCTGCACACCCCGTCCTGACATATTTCCTGTTCGCCGCAGGATTCGTAACAGCTGCCACAGTGGCGCACGTCATTTTGCACATCAATGCACGTTCCAAAACACGCCATAAACCCGTCGTCACACTCGATTTTCTGCGAAGGCTTGACACATGTCCCGTCCTGACAAACCAAACCGGTGTCACATGCGGTGCCACATGTTCCGCAATGAACCGTGTCCGACTGAAGATCCACGCACTCCCCAAAACACGCGGACAGCCGTTCATCTTCGCACGTCACCTCGACATCGACACACGCCCCCGATTCGCATTTCTGTGTATCGAGACACCGGGTCTGACAATCCCCGCAATGCAACGCATCACTGGAGATGTCCAGACACGTCGTCCCGCAACACGTCAACGAACAGCACATCTGACCACACGCAAGACTTCCCGGTTCACATGCTTCGGCCGTGGGACAGGTCGAGGCCGCGGTTTCACATCCATTCGACGCGTCGCCGTCGCAGTCGCTGCGTCCGGACGGACAGACGCAAATTCCCGAAGCACACACCATGTTCCCTGTACACGACGTTTCACAGTTGCCACAATGTTCCCCGTCACGACGCAAATCCACACAATCGCCGCCACATCGGCTGTACCCCGTCGCACATGCGCCCACGCATTCTCCGTCCACACAGGACTCGCCAGTCCCACAGGCATTATCACACGCACCGCAATGACGGCTGTCCGTCGACACATCCCGGCATTCGCCACACCATTTCTGACCGGAACCGCAAAGCGCCGCTTCGGTCGTACATGACGAATCGACACAAAATTCACCGGACTGACACGACACCCCGCATCCCCCGCAGTTTCCCGCATCCTGCGTCACATCCGCGCACACCCCGTCGCAACAGACCCCTGCGCAACACGCATGGCCACACAGACTCAGTCCCTGCTCACACACTACGGACGCCGACGTGCTGTCATCACTGCACCCCGTCACCATGGCACACAATAATACCGCCAGTTTCCAATCCAACGAATGCCAAGATCGATCGTTCATTCCAATCCCCTTCCGGTCACACAGCCACCCAGTCAAACAGGCTACTTCCACCAAATGCGCTTCTACTCCACTTCGCCGCCTTTGAAAACGGCTCACACCGCATTCCCCTTGCCAGATACGCAAAGGGGGCGGCATGGCCGCCCCCTCGCGCGTGTTCAAAACACCTGGTCATGCCAGATAATGTCAGTTCGTGTTGATCACCTTGAGATCCAAGCCAATCGGATATCCATAAGAGGTATATCCAAGGAAACCATACCCTACCAAACCAAAAGGTTCTGTAGCCTTCATGGAATGAACCCCAGATGTAATCTTAATATAGCCAAATTTAAACCCAGATCCTGCTATTTCTTTATAACTGCTTGTATTTACTGTAGCGCCATCCATCGTTAATGTTGCAGAAACAGGCAAAATCACTGTAACGTAATTTACATCATAGCTTCCAGGAACCATAAACGCATAATCTGTACGATATTGCTCGTAAGGAACTGTCAATATCATGGCAGGATCTCCTGTTCCTGCGCTTTTATAATCTTTTCCCGGAAGGAATTGTGCTACCGAAATAGGTTTTGTCGCAGTAATTTCAAAACTATCTGTTGTTTCAATTTGCTTAAACTCTCCTGCATTCAAAGTAAATGTTCCGCCTTGCGCTGCTGGTACCGTCACTTGCGTATTATTCTCATCGGCCAAAATACGCCAGAAATCTCCAGCACTTCCTCTCGGATAGCTACGTACTGCAAAGTAACTTTTTCCCCACGCTTGCGTTGGGAACAACATTTCTTCAAGGTGATCGCATGCCCAAACATTATCTGGAATAAATGAACACTTTGTACCTGCATAAACCGCTATTTTTTTATCCGCCTCAATCTCAGAACCAATCTGTTCCTCACCACCTGTTATAGTTCTCAAATTAAGCGTCTGATAACGCGTCAATGATATTGTCGTCTTTGCTCCTTTTGACAAAGCCGAAACACCTGTTCCCGATTGAATTGATGCCTTTGTTGTCACAGTAACATTTGTTGTTCCTTCTTCAACCGCCACGACAAGCATGTGTGAATACATATCTGTTGAATAAGGCGTCGCCACTTTCCAATTGTTCACACGGTATCTTTTTCCTAACACATTCGACGGCAATAATAACGACGCGTCATTGGTGTGTGCATTTGCACTTGCCCATGGATTAAACTGATAAACAGTAATCGGGCTGTTCGAGCGGACCATGTAAGCATATTTTCCAATGCCGGAACTGCTTACCATGTTTGTACTTCCTGATGACAATTGTTGAACTTTCAACGTATCGGGCGGCAAAACCAATGTATATAACAGCGACTTGTTTGCATTGAAAACTTTGACCGTTGCCGTATCCGTCTTGCTCGGATTGCTTATGACAATTGTATGATTTGTCGGTGTATGATTCTCCAAATATACAGGCCAGTATTCGCAACCGATATAGGACATTTCACCGGCCTTGAGATCGCACATCGTCACACATGTCGTGTCGACAGTGCCGTCGCAATCGTTATCCAGACCATTCAATACACCGTCATCATTGCACGTTATCGGCGACGGATACACAGCCCCCTGACAGGATCCCCAGAACCGGCCCGACGCATCGCACGTCTGAACGCCGTCTTTGCATATCCCGATGTTGCGCGTCTCGGCCGTCCCGTTCCAGCATGGCTGCGTCGTGCCGGGTTCGCACAGACACGGTGCACTCGATTCGCATCCGTTTGATGCGTCGCCGTCGCAATTGTATCGACCTTCGGCGCATGTACACGCGCTCTCCCGACACGTCTGCCCCGTGGCGCACGCATTGCCACAGGCCCCGCAGTTTTTGTCGCTCGACGCCGTGTCGACGCATACGCCATCGCATTTGGTCAGCGCGCCGCAATCCAGCTCGCACGTCCCATTCGCACAGATTTCCCCTGTCAAACACGACCGGCCGCACGTCCCGCAGTTCCTGACGTCCGAAAGAATATCCGTACACGTTCCAAAACACGCCATCTGCGTCTCGCCGCATTCAATATATGTCTTTGGCACACACTTGCCGGACACGCATTTCTGATCGGATTCGCATGCCACCCCGCATCCCCCGCAATTGGCGAGATCACCAGTCACATCAATACATTTCCCGTCGCATGCTTTCTGCCCGCTCAACAATTCGCCGTTTTCATCCTCACACGGAATGTCGACGCAAAGTCCCTCGGTACACGTCTGCCACGAACCACAGGCGTTTCCACACGCCCCGCAATGTTCCTGGCTGTCGAGCGTCTGGCAGACGCCATCACACGCCATCTGCCCTTCCGCAGGCTGCCCCGCTTCATCAAGGCATTCGATATCGACACAGACACTCTCCGTACACGTCTGCCAGCTCTGACATGACGCGCCGCAGGCCCCGCAGTTCGCAACATCCGACGTCAAATCGACACACGTGCCGTTGCACGATTTCTGCCCTTCGGTGTCGCACGTCTTTTCGACGCAGGCCCCCTCCTGACACACCTCGTCCACCGTACAGGCGACGTGACAACCGCCGCAGTTTTCGGGATCCTGGGTCACGTCGATGCACGCGCCGTCACACGATTTCTGCCCTTCGGTGTCGCACGTCTTTTCGACACAGGCGCCCTCCTGACACACCTCGTCCACCGTGCAGGCGATGTGACAACCGCCGCAGTTTTCGGGATCCGACGCCGTATCCTTACAAATCCCGTGACACGCCTCACCCGTCTCACATTCGACCGGTTCCGCCTCCACACACGCACCGTCCGTGCAAACCTCGGACGAAAGACACACCGTGTCACACGTGCCGCAGTGAAGCGGATTGGACGCCACATCTTCAAGACACACGCCCTCACAGCACGCCCCCGCACAGCACGCCCCCGCACACAACACCTCGCCCTCGTTGCACGTCGTCGGACAGGACGTCCCACGCGTCTCGCACCCGTCGGCCGGATTCCCGTTACAGTCCATCGTATTCGCAGGACACCGGCACGCACTTTCAGCACAATACATATTGCCCGAACACACCGTCCCGCACGCGCCGCAATGCTCCACGTCGCGCGTCAAATCAAAGCATTTCTGCGCTGCTTCGCAATACGTGTATCCACTTTGGCAGGCCACCAAACATTCGCCCTGGCGACAAACCTCCCCATCCGCGCAACGCGTATCGCAGTCTCCGCAATGATTCAGGTCTGTGGTCACGTCGACACAGACTCCGCTGCAATACTGTTGTGGAGAGGTGCACGTATCCCCTGCCGGACGGCACTCCCCGCCAACGCAAAGCTCCCCGGACTGACATGACACCCCGCATCCCCCGCAATTCCCCGCATCCTGCGTCACATCCGCGCACACCCCGTCGCAACAGGCCCCCGCGCAACATCCGTTGCCGCAAATCTCATATCCGTCCTCGCACACCAGCGGATGGTCGCCCTGTTTCGCATCATCGCTGCATGATGCAAGGGAAACACACGCCACCGCGCACACAGCCCAAAAATAGGAACGTCTTGTTTTCATTGCTGTATCTCCTGGTTATTTATTTCACGCGATCGATTTTTTCGCCGCAGGCGCACCATAATAATGTCCTGCAGAGGGGGTAGGCGCGTATTGGCGCGGCGCTATGTCGGCTGACGCCTCCATACGCGCTCGCCGCGCGGCTATCGCCTCCAAGTCTCGCATGCGCTCGACTTTCCGACGATACGCCGCGCCAATAGCGACTCAGGGGGAGACTTCCCCCACCCCAAAAATGCCCTCAGACGTCAGTTGACACCGCTCGATTTTTCACCCGGAACGATGATCGAGACCTGATGCGTACCGAACACCATCTGGGTCGTCGGATCGATGACGTCGATATAGGCCTTGAACACCTGCGCTTCGGATTTTGGCTTGACGCAAATGTCGTTTTCGGCCACGACGGCAAAATTGAGGCTCGCGCCGGGACGGGTCGAACTCGACGTGCCGGGGGCGAAGTTTGAATAACCGTTGTGGTAGCCGACGTGTTCAAATTCGGCCGGTTGCGCCACGGGATTGCAGGAGGTTTCAGGCTCCTGGGGCGGTGCGACATAACCATCGGCCAGCGCCTCGACGCGTTTGATGAAACACGACGTGTCATGACTCGAACCCTCGATGGGTTCGCCGCGGACGACCGCCGCCACGTCATACGTCGCATACTTGACGATGGCATCCACGCCGTCGATAAGCGACGTTGAAAGATTGGTCGCCGTCATGACCGCATAGCTCAAGACGCATTGTTTTGTTCCGGATTCGTCGGAAACCGGATCGACACCGGCCCCTTCGACGGTGCAGCACTTGTCCTCGCCGCATCGCCAGGTCAGATCCGACTGCCGGAAGGCACACACGGGAACCAAGCTGCGCGTGGCGCTCGACGTTTCGACGAGCTGGGGCAGCTGTGAGGCGCTCTTGGTATAGATCGAAATGATGCGCGCGCCCTTGGCAATATAGGCATCATGAACGTCGTCGCTGTAGTGGGCGTTCTCCACCGTCGTCGGATCATAGGGCTGGGCCTTGGAATCGTGCGACGTCGTGTCGGTGATGTGCACGACGACGGGAAGGGAGCTGCGACGGAACATCCCGCCTCCCCACCGATCCGCTCCAGGGGTGACATAGGGAAGCGTCCCACTCGTAAATCCGGAATAATTCTGATACGCATACCAGGAGGTCTGAGGGCGAGTGCGATCGTCGGCCATGACGAGTTGGTAGAGCGACTCATAACCGGATTCGGGAAGATCGCCGCCATTGTGAAGACTCAGTTTGTTGATGTTGGCCTCGACGGCGGCCAGCGCGTCAGCGTCATCGCGCGGAACCGTGAGCGGCGCGCCGAGAAGCTCAAACGGCGTGTCGTGCGTGACCTTACCCTCATCGTCAATGGCACGGCCATAACCGTACTTGAGCGCATAACCAGGGAGATAGTCATACGCCGAACCGGGGGTGCCTCGCGTCGGAAAATCGTCAAACCGGGAAACGCCAAAGGCACTGTCTTCGACACGATCGCGGATTTGCGGCACGATGGTGTCGCGAATACGGCTCTTGAGATTGCCGACTTCGTCGCCCATCGAATTCGTCGTGTCGACGTTGAACACCACGTCGAGTTTAGACACGGCCGGCTTGAACTCCAGATTGTCCCGCTGTTCGGACCCGCCGTAGGGAAGTTCAAAGTAAAAATCAAAGACGGATTTGACATCGAGCTCCGCATTGCAAATAAAATCCGCAGGGTTGCGACCGACATAGACGGCCGCCGCGTATTCGCTGGCATCCAGCGCCCCGTCTCCGTCCGTGTCGGCCGTGTACATGCTCAGACCAAGCTCGCCGCAATCGACCTCAAGACCGTCAATGAGACCATCCCCGTCAATATCCGCCGACTGGAAGTTGAATTTCAATGCCCCGTCCATGCGGGCAGGCATGTCTCCATCGCCGCGCTCCTGGCTGTCGGTAAGACCGTCGTTGTCGCTGTCCTGCTCATAACGATCATAATATCCGTCGCCGTCACTGTCGGACCGGAATTCCCACATATCTTCCACGGTATCGCCGTCGCTGTCGGTGGAGAGATAATCGGGCACCGTGTCGCCGTCGCAATCAAACGGTTTTTCGAGAGTTCCGGCATCGTCGGGTATCGTGTCGCCGTTGCAGTCGGCCCCCACAGGCGGAAGGGCATAATCCTCATATTTCGGATGGACAAGGCCATATATCTCCAGGGTGTCCTCAAGACCATCGCCGTCGTTGTCCGGCGACGAGCTGTCCAGTATCGTGTCACCGTCGGTGTCGACATACTCAAACATCGGTTCGCCGGTCACGGCGTCCAACACAGGCTCGCCATTGTCATCGAGAACGGCACGACGCCCTTCCTGAGCATCGGGAATCCCATTGCCGTCGCTGTCAAGCGATATAAAATCGTAAATGCCGTCCCCGTTCGAGTCAGTGGGTTCAAATCCAAACCCCTCGTAATTTTCACGAGAGTCAGGAATGGTGTCGTTATCGCTGTCGAGATCCTCGCAGTCCGGCGTGGTGTCACCGTCGGTATCGATATCACACCGATCCCAGTAGTCGACGATGGTGTCGCCGTCGGTGTCCTGGCCCTTGAGTTCATTGTCGTCGGGATTGTCACTGACGCATTTGCCGTCCACACATGTGCCGGATATGCAGTACGTCAGACTCGAACGGCAGTCTCCACCCCCGTTCACAGGCTTGAGACAGGCATTGTGCTCACACTCATAAGTTTGAGGACAAGCCTTGCTCGACGTGCATGCCTGACCGGGCCCCACCGTCACAAGACATGTCCCGTCCGTACACTCCCCTCGCACGCACACCGACGACGGCCCACAGGATTCCCCCGGAAGCGCCTGCTTCAGACATGAACCATTGACACAGACAAAACCAGACGAACACGCGTCGGACGCATCGCACGAAACGGGCTCACCGCTGGACGTACACACCCCATCCACACAACTCCCCTGCGAACACCAGGCGTCACTCGAAAGACATGAGCCGCCAGGCGCCACCAGACGACGACAAAATCCTTCCACGCACATCAGGTTCCCGGCACACCCAGAACCTTCACCGCTGCACGCCAGAAGCTGTGTCGCTTCCTTGCCTGAATCCGAACACCCGGCCACCACAAGACCCACCATGATCCCCACAAACCAATGACGCTGCCGCATGGACTCCACCTCCTCCTTTGCTGTTTGGGAATAATTGCAATTTCTTTGCGTTGAACTCAATATAAACTATATTCTACTTACTTTTTGTAGTTTTTGTCCCACCACGAGGACAAACCAATCGGCCATCCCGTAAAGGCCATACTGTAAATCTCTCTATAGTAGCACTTTTACTTACATCAATCCACCATTTCAAAAAGCCCGTTTCACAATTCATTGCGCCGTCCCGCGCATCATTGCCATGGACTCACTCATCATTCTCAGAAATGCCCACCTTCGCGCCACCGAACACCGCATCCGCACGCTGGAACTCCTCCTCAAAGCAAACCGTCCCATGTCCCATGTTGAACTTTTAAACGCCTTCGGACAGTGCGACCGCGTCACCCTCTACCGAATCCTCGACGCCTTCGTCGAAGCAAACATCCTCCATCGAATCCTGGGGTCCGACGGAATCTGGCGCTTTTGCGCACATACCAACCTCCACCACAAATGCCCCGGCGGACACCCACACCTCATGTGCGAATCGTGCGGACAAATGACATGCCTCGTCGATATCCCCATCCAGCACATCGATATCGATAATATCGATCCGGAATTTCATATCTCACACAAACAGTTCCTCATCCTCGGCACATGCCAAAACTGTTACGCCAAAAAACACACCTAGACCTTGTTTCCTCTCGCGGCTTCTGGTAAAGCGCCCCGCGAAAATGCAACTTGGTTGCATTTTCGCGGGTCGCTTTCTTTTTTGCGGGACGCTTTATCGTTACCCACATCACACACGACCACAAATACGGCGCCTTCTCGTACACGCCTTTCCTCCATAAGAACACGTTCATAAGGACACGATTCATGTCATTTAATAAAAAACATTCCCTTCGCATGACCCTTGCCGCACTCGCCGCTCTTTCCATGTTTGCATGCGACGACAGTCAGAACACCATTCCGGACGACCCCTCCAGCTCGGACGAAAAAAATATCGAAGTCTACCAAAACGACCTGCTCAAAGGCGCCTTTGACATCAATGCCGTCACCCTCGATCAGGCCAGGGACGTCGTCATCAACGGCGAGTCCGTCCATGTGCTCCCCGTTTCAAACCTCGTCCAGTCCGTACTCAACCTCAGTGACGAAGAACTCGACAGAACCCTCGCGGGACACACGTGTGATTTTGAAGGCGCCGACGGATTCAGACCCAGCTTCAAGTCAAACTGCGCCGGCATCGTATTCTCGTGCGAAAAGATCAAACTCAGCTACGTCGATCTCGAGACCGGAACCCTCGTCCACGACGATGCCATGGTCTTTGACGAAAACAGTCCCTCCACGCGTCCAGGATGCTTTACCGTCAAAAACCTCACCAAAGTCCTCATGACCGAAGTCCGAGAGGGCGCCACCATGCTCAAACTCTATGTCGACGGCGCCTTCATGGGTGAGGTTGACCTGCAGACGCTCTCGCAAATCATCGTCGAGAGAAACGGACAAAAAATGGTCAAAATCGCCGATCTTCTCGCCCGTATGCAGCCCAATATCCAAATTGCCGACTATACATGCGACTTCCTCGACAAGGACGGAAAGCTCCTCTCCGACGACGCCAGCTGCCCGGTCCGTTCGTGTGCCGACGCCGCCGAAGGCTACATCGCCCTCGACACGTTGGATATCGACGACGACAACGCCGCGTCCAAGGCCGCGTGCTACGAAATGTCCTCCGTCCGAGAAATTCACATGACCACCCCGGAAACCGACACCCCCTTTGAGATCGAAATCGAAATCGACGGCATCTCCAAAGGCTCCATCGACGTCAAAACGCTCTCCGACAAGTTCTTCGACGAGGCCGGCACAAAAATGATCTACGCCGCCGACGTCATCAAGGCCGTCGCACCGGACGTCAATCTCAGCGCCTTCCTATGTGACTACAACGGACTCAACGACGACGGTTCCACCTATTCCCCCACCGACAAATCAAAGTGCCAGGAACTCCGAAGTTGCTCCTATGCGTCCACCGCCACCATCAACCTTACCACCGAAAAAATGACCATGACCGACGCCGACATGCAGTCCTGCCACAACGTCGGAAATATCTTCAAAATCATCCTCACCACAAACCCCAATGCCGACCCCGCGCCGGAACCCTACGCCATCAAAGTCGTCATTGATGGCAAAGACACCTCCGTCAACGCATGGGATCTCAGCGATAAAATCCAGGATAACGACGGCGAAAAAACCATTCCCCTCATCGAAATCGTCAAGGCGGCGCTCGGCGACGATGCCGATGTCAGCCAGTACACTTGCGACTACGCCAACGCCGACGAGTCCTTCGTCTCAAGCTCAAAATCCGCATGTGCCGAAATTCAAAGCTGCACGTTTGCCGACTCGCTCACCCTTTCGCTCACCAATGAAAAGCTCTTCTCCGAAGACAGCTCCGTCCCGAATTGCTACAGCGTCAAGGGCTTCGGGACGATTTACGTGACCTCCGTCAAAGACTAGCCCGCGTTATCGTTATCCATGTCTCCGTTTCCCCCATCGCGTCCCTTCGTCGCCGTCCTTTTCGTTTTGCTCCTCGCCCCGACGGCCTGGGCCCAGGACGACGACATCCTCGACGTGCCCCTCGACGACGACTTCACACACACCGAAGCCCCGGCACATGCCATTGAGCTCTCCACCATCCACGTCGAGGGCTCCGGTGACGACGCCGACTACCTTCACGACGCCCCGTTTACCCAGACCGTCGCGCCCCTCCCCACCCTATCCCTCAACGACTGGCTCGAACAAACCCCGGGCGTCTTTGGAGACGTCTCGTCAAAAGGCGAACGCTTCATCATGGTGCGGGGATTTACCACGCGACAAATCAGCGCACGGTTTGACGACATCCCGCTCGACACAGGGTACGACAACATCACGGGCCTGGACGCCATCCCCATGAACTGGATCGGACGCGGCGAACTTCAGTTCGCCGACGTCCAGGCGTCTGACGCCATCGGACTCGGCGGAGGACTCGCCATGTTTTCCACCGACCCCAAATGGATCGAGGCCACCTTCGAGACCAATTTCACCGGCGGACGATTCTCACTCGCCCACGGCATGAACCTCGGACCCTACACATGGGCCATCACCGCCGGCGCGCACTATTCCAACGGATTCCGACTCTCTCACGCCTACAAGCCAAATCCCTACGAAAACGGCGGTATTCGCGATGCCTCCAAAAATCACGGCGCCAACGCGCTCGCCAAAATCGCAAGAACACTCGGTTCGTGGGGAAATCTCGAACTCATGGGCGGATACACCTACGCCCCGCGCGAAGTTCCCACAGGCGTCAACACGGGATACGACCGATACTGGGATTTCACCGACTTCCACATCGCCATGGCTTCGGCAAAACTGTCCTGGAACACGCCCATGCTCACCGGTTCGTGGAGACTCTGGTTCGACGAACAGGGAAACACCCTGCGCGTTTTCGACACGCCCGCCCGGAACACCCAAACCTCCGCCATCGCCAACGATTCCATCTGGTGCGACCGCGAGGCGGGCACCCTCTTCCATATCGCCGCAAATCCCTTCGACATCGGACTCGGAATGCTCGACGTCGGATTCCGCGCCGAACTCCGATACCAACACCACGCCTCGGTCGAAAAACGCATCATCACCCACGCCCAAACCGATAAATCCGCCGACCGCCTGACCTTCGACCTGCGCCCCTCCGCCAGCTGGCAAATCATTCCCGCCCTCTTCCTCAGCGCCTCCGCCTTCGCCGTCGGAGACATCGAACTCACGCGCTCCGACTCGTCGCAAACCCTCGAACACGACCGGCAGCAACTCTACAACGGCGGCTTCACCCTGGGCCTCCAGTACGCCCCGCTCTCAAATCTCAAAATCGCCCTCCACGCCGCAAGACGTCTGAGAATGCCCACCCTCAAGGAGCAGTTCAACCGCGTCACCGGAGCGTTCGGACTCAACGCCGAAGTCGCATGGAATGTCCAGCTCCAAATCGACTACACCCCCATTCCCACCCTCGCCTTCCAGCTCATCGGGCACGATTCCGAAATCCGCGACCTCATCAATTTCCGCTACACCTCCGGCATCAAGGAAGCCTACAACGTCGACTCCGCCCGCATCGCAGGCCTCGACGCCATCCTGCGCATCGGGCCCTTCTGGGGACTCTCCCTCGACCTCGCCTACGCCTTCCTCCACGCCCGAGACCTCCAGAACGACAAAACCCTCACCGACCGCCCACAGCACAGCCTACGCGCCACCCTCCGGTATGCCCCCATTTCCCCCCTCACCCTCTCCCTCGGCCTCCAGTACGAATCCAAACGGCGCACCGAGTCCTGGATCGGCGCCCAAAGCGCAGGGATGGGCGACATCACCCGCCTCAATGCCCAAAACGAATACAAAACGCCCCAGTTCTCCGTCTACCTGCGCGGCGCAAACCTCCTCGATTTCGACTACGCGCGCGCCTACGGTTACCCCGAACCTGGATTCCAGGCCACCCTCGGGGCCAAAATCGCCCTCGACACGCCGTGATCTCCCGTGGGCGCGGGCTATCCGCCAAAGGCGGATACGCCCTGCGCGCGGCGCTATCTGCCAAAGGCAGATACGCGCCGCCTTTTTTTTGCTTTTACTTTACACACGGGGCGAATAGATCTCCCAACCCGGGGTCTGCCCAGACCATCGCCCCCACACCCATGGCGGGGCGTATCGACCGAAAGGGAGATAGCACCGCGCGACGGGCGTATCGACCCCACGGGGAGATAGCCCGCGCCACACAAAAACATTCACCCAGTCCAAAGGGAACACATGAAAGTCCTCATAGAAACTTACGGTTGTCAGATGAATACCGCCGACAGCGAGCTCATCATGGGCATCTTGGCGGCAAACGGTTTTGAACCCGCACACGCCATGGACGAGGCGGACGTCATCCTCCTCAACACATGCGCCGTGCGCGAAAAGGCCGAGGCGCGAATCCTGGGGAGACTCACAAACCTTCTGCCTCTCAAGCGCCTCAAACCCGGAATGCTCATCGGCGTCGTCGGATGTATGGCCAAACATCTGGGCCACAGGCTCATCGAACAGGTGCCCTACGTCGACATCGTGGCAGGCCCGGACCAGTACCGGAACCTCCCGGACATGCTGCGCGCGCACGCCGCACAGACCAGGGTCGACTTCGACCGGAGCGAACTCTACTCCGGATGCTCGCCACTGCGCCCAAAAGGCGTCACCGCATGGGTCACAATCCAACGCGGATGCAACTACGTCTGCACATACTGCATCGTCCCACACGTCAGGGGCGCAGAGCGCAACGTCCCCGCCGCTGAAATCCTCGACGAGGTGCGCGCACTCGCAAAACAGGGATTTTCGGTCATCACGCTCCTCGGACAGACCGTCAACTCCTACATCGACGGAGACGTCAACTTCGCAAAACTCCTCCGAATGGTCGCACGGGTCGAGGGCATCGAACAGGTGCGCTTCACCTCCCCTCACCCATGCGGATTCAGCGACGAACTCATCGACGTCATTGCCACAGAGCCCCATGTCGCCAAATTCGTACACCTGCCCATGCAGTCGGCGAGCGACGCACAGCTCAAAGCCATGAAAAGAGTGTACACTTTTGAAGAATATTCCAATATCGTGCGCAAATTGCGCACAAAATGCTCAGAAATTGCCATCTCCACAGACGTGATCGTCGGTTTTTGCGGCGAGTCCGAAGAGGATTACCAAAAGACAAGGCAGGCCATGATCGATCTGAGGTTTGCGTTTGCCTTCATGTTCGCCTATTCCGAACGCTCGCTCTCCATCGCCGCCCGCACGATGAAAGACGACATCCCCGCCGAGGTCAAACAAAGACGCCTGGCCGAGATCATCGCGATACAACAGGACATTTCAAAAGAGATCTATGCGTCGTACGTCGGCCGACGCGTCGAGGTCATCGTCGAGGGATTTTCGCGACGCGATTCGATGCAGGCCATGGGCAACACGCGCGATTTCAAAACGACGATTTTTGAACGCGGCGAGTGCGAGCCCGGCGACTGGGTCGAAGTCGAAATCACTGGGGCCACGAGTCAAACGCTCAAAGGAAACCTCGTGCGCATCGTCAAAAAAGGCACCGCCCCCACCATCGAAACGGGAATCGACGTCGGCATCAGCTGCGGCCCCGCCGAACCGGTCGCCTAAATCGCACACAAAAAAAGCCGCATGTTCATGCGGCTTTTTTTGTCACTTTTGAACCGGAAGCCCGGCACCAGACCGGGCTCCACAAATCCTCTAGTTGATGAGTTTCCGACACGTTGCGGAACATCCCTCGGAATCGATACCGGGATCGCAGGCCTCGCCGTCCGACACAATGCCGTCGCCACAATAGGCCGCCAGGGTGCAGTCCGCATTGCAACCGCCATACGCACCGGTGTTGTACTTGTCACCGGCATCGCATTCCTCACCGGTCTGGATCTTGCCGTCGCCGCAACGCGGACCCCACGTCTTGCATCCGATGCCGCAGTGACCGTACTTTCCGTCGTTGATGCCGTCGTCACAGACCTCACCCAGGAAGTCCGACACGACGCCGTCGCCGCAATACGGAGGCTCGCATTTCGACGTGCACGCGTCGTTTTCATTGTCGTTGCCGTCGTCGCACTGTTCGCCGTGGTTCGTGTCCAGAATGCCGTCGCCGCAACGCGTCAGACGGCATGACGCCAGACATTTGGACGACGCGGTGCCATTTTTGGAACCGTCGTCACACTCTTCCTTGCCTTCCTTCACGCCGTTGCCGCACACCGAACCGACAAACTGACAACTGTTGTTACAATCCGAATCGGCAATGTACTTGAGGCCATATTCCTTGCATATACTGGCATACTTAGACTGCTCGCATTTCCAGCCGGTATCGCAGCTCTCACCTTCTTCGACGATGCCGTTGCCGCATACGCTCGTGCGTTTGCAGTTCGTACAGCCAAGAAGCGCATTTTTGTCACTGTTGCCATAGTCGCACTCTTCTCGACCCGTGGCGACGATGCCGTCGCCACATGTGGCCGAACAGCTCGACACACCCGTGTTGACAAATCCTGTCAGCGTCAGCCAGAAATTTGAACCGGAACGCGCTCGTTCGGCATTAAAGATATGCAAGTCATAGATGCCGCCTTCCCAGACGTCATAATCTTTGTCACATTTTTTACCGCCACCACAATTCACGGGGTTAAGCGAGTTTTCTCCCACCTGACGTGAGTGCATCCCGCCAAGATCGACGAACAGACGGCCATTGATGTACACAAAAACGTCATCATCCCCCGAAAACTTGAGGGTCGCCGGTTTGCCGTCGTACTGGAATGTCGTGTGAATTTCCGTCGTAAAACTTCCATTGTAGGGCTTTCCATTGACGGTCTTGCAATACGTCGACGACGTGCTGCCACATCCTTCGTTGAAACCGGTTCCCAACAACGGGCTAAAGTAGCCTTTGGGGTCACTTCCATAAGTATAGGATGCAGAAACCGCACTCATCGGCGTACCGTCCATACAAACAGCCGCGGCAGGCGGGTTGTTTGAATCGAACTCATATTTGCCAGAGGAAGCATCCGTTCGTGACAACAATAATGTCGTGTTGAACTCCTTGTTTATCGTCGAATCGGTGCGGAACCACGTATTGAAACTGGACGGACACAGAACGTGATTCTGATACGTCATGCTCTTAAATTTATCGTTAATTGAGCTGTGCTCTGCATCGAATTGACACCGATCCGTCATGTTGGCGGAAAAGACAGGTTTGCCGTCAGGACCAAGCATGGCAGTCTTTAGACTGCCCACCATCCCCTGACAGAGATTGCCCGAAAAATTCTCAAAATCGGGATGACCGATGCCCGACGCCATGGCTCGTGTGTTTCCGTTGCCTGCGGCACGAGAACACATCTTATTTTCAGTGTAGTCCGCACTTTTGATCTTCGACACCCAGCTGCTCGTGGCATAACCGGTTCCAGAACCGTTCAAATCGCTACCGATAAAATCGCGATACGTCACGGACAACTTCAGGGTTTCCGGATACGTCACCGTCGGAACGGGACACGACCACCCCGTCTCGACCTCGCACTTGCTCGAACATCCGTCGCCATCGTTAAGGTTGCCGTCGTCGCACTGTTCGATGAGATTGCCCTTGCTGTCCTTGAGTGTGTACATCCACACGCCGTCACCGCACACCGGTTTGCACACGCTCGGTTCGCCCTTGCACACAAACACCGATTCCACACGGCAATCCTTGGAACACCCGTCACCACCGATGACATTGCCGTCATCGCATTCCTCGCCCGTGTCGATCTTGCCGTTGCCGCAAGTCGTCAGTTTTGTACACGAACTCGACGTACACGACTTGTATCCGGGTTCAAGACGGCACGACGACGTACATCCCTTGCCCTTGCCGTTGTTGGCCCCAAGGTCGCATTCCTCGCCGATATACGTCGAGCTTCCTCCATTGACCTTGCCATCACCGCATTGTTCATAGGTACAACTGCCACCCGTTTTTTGACATTTGTATCCCGCTTCGATGGCCAGACAGTCGCGCGAACAGCCGTCGCCCTCCTGGGTGTTGCCATCATCGCAGACTTCCCCTTTACCCAGCTTCTTGTCGCCACACTTCCCAGCCGTACACATGGATTTTTTCATCAAATCAAGGGTCGTGCAGATGGCATAATCCTCAATGGTGCATCCCGCCGAACACCCGTCGCCACTCTTGTTGTTACCGTCATCGCATTCCTCATCGGGCATGCGGATGCCGTCACCACAACTCGTACTGCAGACACACGCGGGATTGGACTTGTTGTGACCTATCGAACTCTTGTCACATACACACACATACCCGGTTTCAATTTCGCCGGTCGACGAACACCCGTCGCCATTTTTGGTGTTGCCATCGTCGCATTCCTCATAACCGTCCGGATCGAGGATTCCGTCTCCATAACCGGCCACATAACTCTTGCACTGCACATCAAACGTACATTCCGAACACGGCTTCGGACTTCGGATGCACTTGTACCCACTCGCAGCCTTGCACGACTGACAGCCGGCTTCATCCGAATCGCATTCCTCACCAGGATCGAGCTTGACTTCCCCCACGGTCTCATCAATAACTCCACATCCACCGGTGTAAACATAGTCGGGTTTCTTTTCGACACATGCCCCCGTCAGCGAACTGCACTGATAACCCTCCTTGATGGTACACGATTCGGTACAGCCTTCGGCCGCCGTGGGAATCGCATAATCACAATCCTCATAGGCGTTCGTCAGAATGCCATCCCCGCATTTCGGAGGCAGCGTGCAGTCCGGCATACAGCCTTCGCCATACGTGCCGATGTTGTTTTCTGCACCCAAATCGCACGCCTCATACCCTTCCTGAATCGTCCCGTCCCCGCAATACGGGGCAAAACGACACGATGACGTGCAAAGACGACTCCCATCCTCGGCCAGCCCGTACTGACCGTTCCCAGGCCCCAAATCGCACTCCTCCCCAGCCCCCTCGTCGACGATAAAATCGCCACAGGCCCTCGAGATCTCCTTACATTCCGAATACGATCCCACATCCCCCGTGCATATATAGCCATCCCAAACACGACTGCAGTCGTCCGCACACCCCTCGCCAGGAGCGTCACACACCTCCCCCGGATCGAGCATGTGGTCGCCACACGTGTCCTCGCGACACGGCTTGCCCGGCTCATAACATATATATCCATCCTCGATCGCCAGACAGTCCCCGGAACACCCGTCCCCAGACTCCGTATTGCCGTCATCGCAAATCTCCGACGCCCCGACTACCCCGTCACCGCACACATCCCCATCACCGCTCACCGGGACACACGGCTGTCCCGCCGTCGGACACTCATACCCGGATTCCACCCGGCAACTCGACGAACATCCGTCCCCGGATCTCGAGTTCCCGTCATCACACGATTCCGACGACCCAACCTTCCCGTCGCCACAGACGTCCTTATCCTCGCCGCCCGTCGGCACACAGGCCTCACCCGCCGTCTCGCATTCATACCCAGGCTCCACCTCGCAGGTCGACGAACACCCGTCCCCAGACTCCGTATTGCCGTCGTCACACCCCTCGTCCACACTTATCATCCCATCGCCGCAACCATGCACTATCACTGGCGACGTCGAATCATCGCCACATCCATACGTACAAAGACCGGCCAAACAGGCTATCCACACCATCTTATTGATTTGTTTGACGTTCATTTTTTCTCCGTCTCCAATTTCCTACGAATCCCCATCTCGGGGCAAAAATTCCGGCCCCATATCCTAGCACATACATGCCCCAATTTCGATCTTTGTGTGATTTCTCCGTTCTCCAAACCCCAAAATGCATTATAAAAAAAACATCGCCATACTGCGGACAAATGCCCTTTTTGGGGTGGGGGAATCCTCCCCCAAAGCGGCGATATCGGCAAGAGGGCAAGCCCCCAAGCCTTCAAAACGCCCCTACACCCTCAGCCCCGCACAAACGCGACCACC
>CAMCLY010000016.1 GCA_945875805.1 uncultured Myxococcales bacterium
CGCCTTTAATGGCGATATCAGCGCCTGGGATACGTCCAATGTTACAAGAATGGACTACATGTTCGATGGTGCCAAGTCATTCAACCAACCGCTCAATAGCTGGAATACTTCAAAAGTTAAGGACATGCGCTTCATGTTCGTTGATGCCCATTCCTTCAATCAGCCACTTCATAGTTGGGATACTTCCAATGTAGAATCAATGTCGCGCATGTTCTCTTACGCAACATCCTTCAATCAACCGCTCAATAGCTGGAATGTCGCAAAGGTGACAAGCATGGAGGGCATGTTTATTAACGCGAAGGAATTCAATCAATCGCTCAGTGATTGGGACGTTTCCAACGTCACAAGTATGGAGGATATGTTCAATAAGGCAGCTTCATTTAATGGTGAATTAAATTGGAACTCTAAAGTGAGCAAAGTCAAACGTATGGGATATATGTTCAATGGCGCGACGGCATTCGAAGGTAAAGGTCTTTCGAGCTGGTCAACGACGACAGAACTCTACGTGATTGAAGGAATGTTCGCCGACGCTCAAAATTTCAATGTTGACCTGACAAATTGGACGGTAACCGGCGTCAAAAGATACCCAAACGCTTTCAAAAATTCCGGCCTAACCTCCGAAACCTTCACTAAGATGGTGAATAATAACCCCGGTTGGGCCGCGCTTGACAAAACGACTTTGGCCGCCCCTTAACCCCCTTACTTCATGCGCCATCACAACGGCGCATGCTTGCCAATTACTATAACCCAATACCTACAAAGCGCCCTTTTAGGGCGCTTTGTTATTTTTATATTCGGAGGCCGTGATTTCACCTCGCTACACCACCACCTTCGGCAGTGCCTTTACAATCGCCATCGTCCTCACACTCACTTCGATCACGCGCAGGATGAGTTCGAGGATGTAACGCGGGTTGCCGTGCTCGCGGCACCAATCGTTCGGATCGTTTTTAATGCCCGAGTCTTTGTCGATGCTCACCTGATACTGGTCGATGATCCAGCCCAGTGGGGAACGGCCATTGACGATGTATTCGTGCGCTTCGGGCGGGATGTTTTTGAACATGATTGGTATTTGTTGCAACATATTTAGTCTACTTCAATAAAAAATCAGAAATACAATGGATTAAATTCTGAAAACTGGACGATTTATTCCGTTCTAAACAAAGATACTGACCGATATGGTCTGCCCATTCGCTCTTTGCTTTTCCAATTTCAGAGTACGATTCACATTTTTTCAATGCTTTCAAACCGCCTTTATATACAATTTCAGCCAATAACTGCCAAGTATCACAAATAGCGTCTTGTTCATACTTATTCAGCAGGTTTAGCTTGGCATTTGGATATGCCGCTATTATGGCATCAGGGTCTCCAAGCAACCATGCTTCCATTTCTTTAATGGCAAGACAAAAGACATGGGGAGTTTTTACGGACTGTGCGGTTTTCTCTAACTGTGCAAGGAAGTCCCTTGTATCCCGTTTGTCATTATCGAGCACTACAATGATTAAGGATTGCGGCATTTGATACAGTTTTTTGTCAAAACCTTGTAAATACGCAGGCAGGTCGTTGAGTAAATGTCCCGACTTGCGTTCTACAATATTCCCATTTGTTTTTAGTCTCCCAATTCCCTTGAAAGACTTACAGGTATATTGAAGTACATCACTTGTCAGGCTGTACTTTGTCATAATCTTAGGCATTATCCTGTGAATCAGGATTTCAGTCGATTTGTCTTCGATTAAGAATTGAATAAACATCGTCTTACCCAAAATACTTGCTGTACCACATATCGCCCAAAGCAACGCCTTCTTCTGCCAATTCCTTTACAAATTCATACTCTGAGGCTCGTTTGGCATGAGAGAATCCATCTTTGCCTTTTTCAAGCACCCAAACATCATCTGGAGTAAGGGCATTCACAAAGAATGGACTGTGTGTGGTGACAAAGAATTGTCTTAAGGTTGTATTGCCTAGCATTGACTTGATTTCACCAGCCAAATCACCTAGGAATTGATGATACAATCCGTTTTCAGGCTCTTCCATAAATACAAATTGACGCGGATTTTTTTCATGTAAGAGCAAATAATAAGCAAACAACTTCAATGTTCCATCAGACATACGATTGGAATAAATTGGTTTATCAAAACCATGCTCAAAAAAGCGCAAGACCATTTGACTCGTCTCTAATTTTTTGGGCTCAATTTTTGTAATACCAGGTAGTTTTTGTTGAATACTTTCCAATACTTTCTCAAATATTTTTGAATTATCACGATACATAAACTGAGCAACATTATTGATATTGTTTCCAATTCTGTTAAGATTTGATTGTGGCATTGAGGTTTGTATTTCTCTGGCAGCCTCTGGAGAGAAATAGCACAAATACCAGCTGTTTAAAAAATCTAAAAACCGTTCAATGCGATTATATTGTTTCATTGCGCCTAATGTAACGATTCCAGGTCGACGCATATCAGCGAGATCTACATCGCACTTTTCACCAGTAATGACCCCATTATCATCTTGTCCTCCATCTGTACCAACAAATGCATATCCTTTACCTTTATGTAAGTATAGAAAAGATAAAGGACGCCCTCTATCCTTAACGCGTTGCCTTAACCGTTCTTCCAGAATATATGGACGCCCCGCTTTATCTACATCAATCTGAAGTTCATAAGTTATGGGTCTTGAATTATTTCTTTCTCGATAGTAAATCTCAAATGAAATCGGCTCATCAGCCCCAATAGAACGCAATGCATCAAATCCACCACGATTATTCGCCTCGCAAGCTCCCTCAACCCCGTTCTTTAAACTCAAACAATCCGAAATGAACCCAAATAAATCAGCCATTGTACTCTTACCACTACCACATGAACCAATGACTGCAGTCAGATTGCCAAGAGGTTTGCCAGATTGATTAGAAAAGGTTTTACCCAGAACAACATCTTTAAGCACACCATAATTCTTTATCTTTATGCCTTCTATACGTGACATAATTACACCTCCACCTTCGGTAGTCCCTTCACAACCCTCACAGTCCTTACACTCACCTCAATCACGCGCATAATCAGTTCGAGGATATAGCGAGGATTGTTGTGCTCGCGGCCCCAGCCGTTGGGGTCGTTCTTGATGCCCGAGTCTTTGTCGATGCTCACCTGATACTGGTCGATGATCCAGCCCAGAGGGGAACGGCCATTGACGATGTATTCGTGTGCTTCGGGCGGGATGTTTTTGATCGTGATATGGCCGTTGTATTTGAGTTCTGTGAAATTGCCTTTGCCCACGGGACGGAGCTTGTCGATGATATAAGCCTCACCCCCTAAATCCCCCTCTCCAAAGGCGAGGGGGACTTGATCGAAATATACTTTTGCCGTGGTATTCATCGGGCAGGATTCGTAGTTGCAGTGCAAGTCGCCGAGTTCGCGGCCTGCCTGCATAAAGGCAACGAAATCCTCATACCGCTCGACGAACGGGATGCGTGGCAATGCCTTCTTGAAGTCGTTCTGGTATTTCTCGCGATACGACGGGCAATGCAGGATGCCATAGACATAATAGAAAATGTCTTCTTTTGTTACCTCACCCCCCTGCCCCCCTCTCCCAATAGGAGAGGGGGAGGATGCGACCAAGTTGTATTTCTTGTTTACATAGTCGAGAATCCAATCCGTGATGCCCGCCCTCACCCCCTCTGTCACGGCTTGCGCCGTGACATCTCCCCCTCTCCCAATAGGAGAGGGGGAGGATGCACTACCAAAGAGTGAGCGTTGTTCCTTTGGCTTCGGCTTTTCGTCGGTATCGTAGACGTAGAGGGGAAAGCATTGAGCTGCTTCCATTAGATGTAAATCAGTAATGCAATTTGTAATAAAACATGAGAATGGTTTTCTTGCGCCTGGACTCTCTATAATAATGACGCGATTATGGTTAGAAATCGAATTTGAATGTATGTGAGTGACTGGGAAAATTATAGGCCATTGTCCTGGAACTTCATTAAGCAATTTTGAATAGTAACAATTGCATCGAACAAATGGTCTATATATTGAATTTACAAAGTATCCTTTATCAACTTCTATTGTGATATTTTTGTTCAAATATCCTTCCGTACTCCTTGTCCAACTGAACCTAGTAGGATCTCTATCAATAGCATTATGTTCTTTGTTTGCCATAGATTCTCTTTGTTTATTGTAAAAATTAATGCAAGCTATAATGTTGTTGTGAAGTGCTTTGTTTGAATAATTATAGCACCAAGCATCTCGATTTGTCTTCAGACCATTGGAATAGTTATCGCAGAAAACCTTGTTAACTTCACCACTTTTGTCTTTTTTATCGCCAATTCTCGGATAAGTGTCATAATCACCACCTACACGCTTATTAAGCCAATCGCCGTGTTCATCGGGCGTGAGCAGCTGCCAGTTTATCTCTTTGGATGCAATCGAGTTATTATTGGAGAGATAATCGAGTTTTTCTTCACGGGTCATGTAGTCAGCGACCGAGGTGTAATAAATACGGCAGGCTTTTACCTCACCCCCTCTGTCAGCCTGTCGGCTGACATCTCCCCCTCTTCCAATAGGAGAGGGGGAGAATGTGTCTGTCCCAATAGGGGAGGAGGAGAGGGGAGTATTCAAATAAGCACTTTTATATTGTTGAATAATGCTTGTTAGCCATTCTGCATTGCAATCGTCATTTTTGACGCGAATGACATTGATGTTTTTTGAGTTAAAGAAGTATGTCCTGCACTCATCGTATGCAATTGCCTCGGGCGTATTATGAACAGCGCCGTCGATTTCCAAAATCAGAGCTAATTCAGGACAGTAAAAATCAGCAATATATCCACCAATAAGTTGTTGACGTCTCCATTTTGTATTACAAATCTTGCGGTTTCTCAACAATTGCCATGCAATATCCTCATAAGGCATTGGCTCTTTTCTAAATTTCTTTGCCAACTCTGCCTTATCCGCTTTTACAGGATTACTTTTTACAATCAAGAACTCTAAGTTTGGTTTGTTTTCGGATGAGCGTAGCGAATCCGCATCCCCCTTTCCCCTCTCCTTTTGGGAGAGGGGAGAGGGGGTGCCAGCCGTAAGGCTGGCGGGGGTGTGGGGTGAGGTAGAGGGGGTAGCGGCGTATTTCGCTTGCGAAATAGCCGCGCAGGGGGACACTTCCCCCTCACCATGCTTCACTAAAAAAGTCATACAGACACCGACTAAGATATTGAATACATTCCCACCAGCTTTCGCACATCCTTCTTTATCTTTTCCTCGTGTACCACCTTGCAAATCCAAAACATAAATGGAATCAAATTCATCGCATAATGATTTTCTGAAGCCCGCCATCGTATTGGCATCTAGCCACTTTCCATTCGTAATAAAGCCAATCACGCCGCCATTTGGATTACTGGCAATGCGGTCGGATGCCCAACGGAAGGCTCGAATGTAGGAGTCATACAAACTATTCTTTAATGTCGATGTCGAACCGGCAACATAAGTTTCTGAAATACGATTATCCAGTTTAGGATATTTTAGATTCTGATTATTGTCATTACCACTCTTTTGTCCTGCAGAATACGGCGGATTGCCGATAATGACCTGAATCGGAGCTTTGCACTGGCGTTCGATTTGTTCGGTGTTTTCCTTAAAAAGTTCGTCAATCGTGCGCTGGCCGCGTTCGTAGAGTTCAAAGGTATCGGTCAGGCAGATGTTGTCGTAATTGATGTATTTCTCGCTTGGGAACTTGCTGTGAAATACCGTCTCGATGTTGACATCGGCGACGTAATAAGCGAGCAGGACGATTTCGTTGCAGTGGAGTTCTTTGAGGTATTTGCGTTTGAGGTCTTTGTCTTTGATGATGCCCGATTGTAACAATCGCGTGATGAATGTGCCGGTGCCGACAAAGGGGTCGAGAATGTGAACGTTTTCGTCAGTCAGGGAGCGGCCAAATTCCTTTTGCATAAGGGCTTCGACGCTGTGGATGATGAAATCGACGCATTGCACGGGGGTATATACAATGCCTAGGCGCTGGACGGTTTTGGGAAAAGCAACGGCAAAGAAACGATTGTATAATTCTTTGATGAGTTGTTGGCGAGCGGCGGGAGATGTGATGTCGCCGATCTGATTGCGGATGCTCGCGTAAAAAGAGTTGAGAATGGTTGTATCTTTTCCGAGGCCGTGTTCTTGTAGTTTTTTGACCATGCGAGCGAGTGTTTTGCTGACGGCGTTGTTATCATTGAAATGATAATCGGCAAAAAGTGCATCGAATATGGGGCCAACGATGATGTGCTGACCGAGCATTTCTGCGGCTTGCTCTGCATTGATACTATTATTGATATTCTTTTGCAGTCCTTTGAGGTAGCGGTCGAATGCCTTTTGTACATCTGGATTGCGTTCGATAATATCATTCATGTGCGCGATGATGTCGAGGGCAACTTTGCCGACATCGGATGCCCAGCCTTCCCAATAGTTGCGAGTGCCGACCTTGTCCACGAGTTTGGCGAATATCTTTTGTTGGTCGGGTTCAAAGAGTTCGAGCTGACGGGCGATGCGCACTTTTGCCTTTTGTTCGTCACTCAGTTGCAGATTATCGCCATTGTCTTCGACGGGATTTCTTTGGTTGCCGGTTGTGCCGACAATGAATTTACCGGATTCGGGGTCATAAGTGCCGGGTTTGGCCTTGAAATCCGCTGATTCTGCCATGTTTAGACGGATCGCATTGACCTGCGCATTGAAGTTTTCATCGTGTGAACGAAGGGCACAAAGGACGCTCCAAACCTCTTTGAATCGGTCGCTTTCTTCAAGGGCTTCGTTGATATTCTCGCCGGGACGCAATGCGACGGGCAGAATGATATAGCCGTACTTTTTGCCGCCTTCCTCGCCGCGCCGGAAGTTGCGCATCACGCGTCCGACCGATTGAACAATGTCGATTTGGGATTTCTTGGGTGCCATGAATATCACGGCATCCAGCGCCGGGACGTCGACGCCTTCGGAGAGACAACGGACGTTTGAGACAACGCGGCAGATGGGTCTTTTGACCTCACCCCCTAAATCCCCCTCTCCATGAAGGGGGGTGAGGTCATCTTCCCCCAACCACGCCAATATGCCGTTTCGCTCGCTCGTGTTCATGCCGCCATCGACGTGGCGCGCCTCGATGGAGACAAACTTTTGTTTTTCTTCGTAAGATTTGGCGTCGAGATAGAGCTTTGAGACCGTGGGAAAAATGGCTTCGATGTTTTTGGACGTCCCGATCTCGTCGACGCTGCCGATTTTGGTCGCAAAGACAAGGGCGCGCGTGCAGGGTTTGGGGTCTTCGGCAAGGGTTCTGCCGCCGTCGCCGATGAGCTGTTTAGAGAGCCCGTGAATCGCGCCCACAAGGCGCGTGGCCGTGGTGAGATCGATTTCCTTTTTGTCCTTGTCTTCAAATTTTTCGACGACCGAAGGTGGCAGGTCTTTGGGATCTACGGTCAAAATGATGACTTTGTAGTCGCTGAGACACCCGAGGTTGACCGCCTGACCAAAGCTGATGCGCGTGATTTCCTGGCCGTAAATGGCTTCGTCGTCCATCGAACAGACGACGGCGTCGGCGGTGATTTTTTTGGCCTCAGATTTGGCGTTGACGCCATAAATGCGCGGCGTGGCGGTCATATACAGGCGCTTTTTGGCCTGGATAAAACCGTTGTCGTGCACTTTCATAAAACTCGTTTCGAGGCCTTCCTTGGCCGCGCCGGTCGTACGATGCGCTTCGTCACAGATGATCATGTCGAACACGCCAAATTCACCATTTGTCTCGCTCAACACCAGTTCCTGCGCCCCGGCGACGACGTGCAAAGACTGATACGTGGCGAATACCACGGTCATGCCCTCGCGCTTCATCTTTTGGGCGGCGAGAAGACGATCTTTGACGGAGGTGACGCTCGTCGTGGGCGGAAGCACGGAGTCAATGGCCGTTTCGTCGGTCAGGTCGAGCCCGAAACCTTTCTTTTTGGCTTTTTCCATGGCCTTGTTGTCGGAACACACGCCAATGGCAAACAGGGGCGCGGGTTTCGATTCGTCTTGCGGATCAAAAGCGTTTTCCGCCCACGACTGGTAGGTCTGACCAAGGAGTGCGATGGACGGCACGCAGTAGAGAACCAAGCTCCCTTTTGTGCCGACTATCGCTTCGGCAATGCGTTGTGACGTGAGCGTTTTACCCGTACCGCACGCCATCACGACCTTGCCGCGCTCGTGATTTTTAAAGTGCGCCTCGCATCTTTTTAAAACCTCGCTTTGGTAGTCGCGCAGTTTCTTTGGCGGCACACTCGCCGGTAAACCGCGATAAAGCGCATCCCAATCGACATTGGAACTGGCAAGGATATCCATGCCGATGCGCGTAAAGTTGTCGCGCCCATGCACGTATTCTTCGGCGTTTTTGTTCCAAACGGCGTCGGTATCGACCCAGACAAAGCGAGAGAACGTGACCTCTCCCCCCTCGCCGTTTACGGAGAGGGGGGCCGGGGGGTGGAGGTCAGGCGGGCAAAACTTCCATCCCTGGTGGCCCAGGAAGTGCGACACCATGTTCTCGTCGACCCTGGTGTCTTTTTGATAAAACTTGCATTGCACCGCCCAGAACTTACCGTCATTCATTTCGAGGACGAGATCGATGCCTAAATCCGTGGCATTTTTGTCGATGGCGTGCGCGAAGTCGGCCCACAGCCACGCTTTTTTGACGTGATACAAGGGCGTAGCGAGGAACCATCGCTGGATGAGCACCTCAAAGCGTGTGCCGGCCTGTTTGGCGTGGAGGGAGGTGGAACGAATGTGTTGAATGATCTCGTGAAATGACTGCATGGTTTGGGCTCTCTAAGGAATCGCTGAACAAAAGGCTTTTGCATCAGCCCGTCTACTGACAATTCATACCTTACTTTGACGCTAAAAGCATCGGTTTTAGACAGAAATACCTCCGTGCGCAAAATAGCCACATGGCCATTTTACCTATCCCGGCAAGCATGAAGACCTGGTCTCACGCGACAAAAGCGCTCACCCAAATCCAAAAAAACGCTCAGACAAGCACAAAGCGCTCACCCAAACCCCAAAAAAACGCTCCACTCTCACAAGGCCCCAAGCCTCACCACCTCATGAAATGCGAAAAGGGTACGTGGCGACGCCACGTGCCCTTTTCGCATTTCGGGGGGCGTGGGGGGACAGGTCCCCCCACAAAAACCTTGACTAGAACCTGTCATTCCTCCTCAAAAACCTGCCCAAAAGATTTGGGTTCGTGCACGTCGAAGGCCATGATTTTCTGTGTGATGGGATGAATGAATTTGATCGTTTTGGCGTGAAGGCCGAGTCGGTGCAGGGGATCTTGTGCAGCTTTGTACTTGAAATCCCCGACGACGGGATGTCCGATGGATTGCATGTGGACGCGAATCTGATTCGTTCTTCCCGTTTCGAGTTCGAGTTTGACGAGCGCGAATTTGGCGTTTTTTTTGAGGACTTGGTAATGCGTGACGGCGGGCAGACCGATCGTTTTGTCGCGTGTCGTCCTGACGATTTTGTGATCGTCTTCGTACAACATTTCGTCGACGGTTCCCGTCTCTGGTACAGGACATCCCTCGACCACGGCGATATAACATCGTTCGAGTACCGTGTGGTTCCAGTCGGCGAGGAGTTTATTTTGCGCCTCGCGCGACTTGGCAAAAATCATGACGCCGGAGGTATCGCGATCGAGTCTGTGTACAATGTAGATGCGCTTTGAAGGGGATCGTTTTTGAATGTATTTTTCTAAAATGGACGCGGCGTTATCGATGCCCCCTGCCGTCGAGTCTACCGAATGCAGCCCGGATCCTTTATCAACGATGAGGATAAAATCGTCTTCAAAGAGGAGTTTTAAAAGAGGATGATGGAATCCATATCGTTGTTCCCGTGACGAGGTGATCGAAACGGTATCGCCCGGATTGAGAGGATAATCAAACCGTGTGATGCTTGTGTGTTCGTTGACGATAACACATTCATGTTTGAGGAGATTTTTGATCGTTGTCGCACTCTGGGGCGCGAGTTTTTCGCGCAAAAAAGGAAGCAACGACGTGGATTCTGTGACGTGAAACGTGCGACGAGCGGCGTGTGGTTCGATGTTTTTTGCATGACACGCGCCTTGGCGCGAAGGGTTTTGTTTGTGCATGGTGATTCTACGATTTTGTGATGCGCTCATATTTATCTATCTTTTATTTATTATTCGTTCATATCGAAATTGAACTCGTCGTTCCAATCGAACTGTGCGCTGGATTCCAGATTTTTGGGCCAGTGTCTGCACCATTCCGGCGTTTCTGGCGATTCGACGCGATCGAGGCTTGGGGTGTAGGGTTTAATATCGAGGACGGGCGTTCCGTTTGATGCGTCGATGAATGCGATGCCGATTTGTGCATGTTCTTCATCGATCCACAGTACCTGTGCCGTGGTCAGAGCAATGGGGTTGGGGCGCTGAGGCGATCGCGTGGCAAACACGCCCATCGTCTTCGGTCCATGGGCATAAGGACGCTGATGTTGGAGCACGGCGCGATTTTGTGTGTCGTCACATCTGTCGAACCACCAGATGATTTGTATATGAGAGAAACCCTTTAATCCCGTGAGTGCCGGGGCAAGCGCCGGGTCCAGGGCGATATACGTCCCATCTTGATTGGACACGATGCGACCAATTGACATGAGTCTGAACATAGAATCCTCCTGTTTTGATTTCTTGGAGACGAGATGACTGTGCAGACGGCGACCTTTTTCATTTTGTGACAAGGGCCGGTTTCTGACGGCGACGCGCAAACATATTGCCGTGTTGGTCTCTGCCTGGAGCATGTGCTCCGGGGGGCCGGTAAACACGATTCTTCCGCCGTCACGCCCTCCATCGGGTCTGACATCGATGAGATAGTCTGTGCGCTTCATCACCTCGTTATTGTGTTTGATGACGATGACGGATGTGCCTTTTGTGGCCTTATCTGTCATCCCCTTGCGATCGCTGGACGTGGGTGTCGCACGATAAAAAACACACTTCAAGACCAAACGCGACGTTTTTCACCAAACGCGCGAGTGACGGCCAAAAACGAGAAAGCGCGGCGTATCCGCAACTTGCGGATAGCCGCGCTGCGCCGGGCGTATCTGCCCTGGGCAGATAGCCCGCGCCCATCGAAAGGCTTTCCTAAACGCGACGGAGGATGTCTTCGACGAGGTTGTCCATGCCGTAGAGGCCTTCGGGCTGGTTCGCGATCCAGCGGGCAATCTGGCATGCGCCATGCGCAAAGATGTCGCGATTTTCGGCGGTATGTCTGATTTCGAAGCGTTCACCGGGTCCGAACCACAGGGCGGAGTGCTCGCCGACGACGGTCCCGCCGCGGAGGGAGGCGATGCCGATTTCATCGTTGGGGCGGATTTCGCGGCGCTGGGAACGGTCGGTGACGAGGTCTGTCCGGGCGGCCCGTGCGGTGGCAATGGTTTGCGCCAGGGAGAGGGCGGTGCCGGATGGGGCGTCGAGTTTGTTGCGGTGGTGGGTTTCGACGATTTCGCAATCCCAGTGTGCAAACGCGGCGGCGGCCTGGGCACAGAGGCGCTGCATGACGGCGACGCCGAGGGAGGTGTTGGAGGCCATGAAGACGGGCTGGCGACGGGCGAGTGCGGTGATTCTGTCGCGAACCTCCTGGGAAATGCCGGTGGTGGCGACGAGCCAGGATGCACGACGTCGTTCCATCTCTGGGATGGCCGCCTCGGTGGCCTGGGGGATCGAAAAATCGATCAGGAGGTCAAACTCCGGCGCGTCTTCCAGGGCAGAGAAGTCGCGGGATGTCGTTTTTTCGGGCATTCGGACGTCCACACATGCGACGAGTTCGAGGTCCGAAGCGGCGTCGACGAGGGGGGCGATGGTGCGGCCCATGCGCCCGAAGGCACCGAGAAGGGCTATGCGGATGGGGTGTGTCATTGGATTTCCTCGATCCATGAAATGAACGGGGCGCACAGCGCGTCGGCCGCCTCGCGCGTCATGGGGAACAGGGGGGAGCGCAGGCCCCCGGGGTATCCCATGGGGGCGCGCGAAAGCATGGCTTTGAGGGGAATTGGCGAGGTATCGCTAAAGAGCGCCAAAAAGAGGGGGAACATTTTTTCGTGAAGGGAGCGGGCCTCGTCGAGCCGCCCCGCCTGCGTCAGCGCGATGATGTCGTGCATGAGATCCGGGGCGATATTGGCCACGACGCTGATGGCCCCCACCCCTCCGACGGCGACGAAGGGCAACACCGTTCCATCGTCCCCCGAAAACAGGAGAAAATCCGGCCCGCACGATATGCGCGTTTGCGTGGCGACGGCCAAGTCGGCGGTGGCATCTTTGATCCCCACGATATTGGGATGTTTGGCAAGCCGCCCCACGGTCTGGGGCAGGCAGCGGCACCCCGTGCGCCCGGGCACGTTGTAGAGAATCTGCGGCAACTCGACGGCATCGGCCACGGTCATAAAGTGGCGGTACTGCCCTTCCTGATTGGGTTTGTTGTAGTACGGGGTGACGACGAGCAGGCCGTCGGCACCGGCGCGTTGTGCCTGTCTGGCGAGTTCAAGCGTCGTGCGCGTGTCGTTTGTGCCGACGCCTGCAATGACAGGGACGCGGTGATCGACTGCGGCGAGTACGGCTTCCAGCACGCGCTGGCGCTCGTCGCACGTCATGGTTGCGGCCTCCCCTGTCGTCGCACATGCCGCAATCCCGTCGATGCGGTGGGTGCACAAAAATTCGACATGGCGCGCCAACGCGCCAAAATCGATCTCTCCGTCGTCGCCAAATGGCGTGGCCAGCGCGGCCCATGCGCCGCCCCAATGACATGCACTCATTCCATGTTCTCCTGCACAATTTAAATTTTTTGAAGATTCCGCGTTTCAGCGCGTTTACCCCTGCCGATAACGCCCGGGAAACGTCGCGGCGCGCCCTTTTGGGGAGTGCATCGGAATATTCCGCATTCAGGCGTATCCGTTCACGACCGTTCGCGGTCAAACGCGGTGACGGAACAGACGCCCAGGCAATGCGAAACGCGCGACAACGCCTCGGCGGTCACGGTGCCATGCACCGATGTGGCCGACAGCTTCTGGATGCGCTTCAGGCCTGCGTTTTCGAGGAGATGAATGATCTGGGACAACGACTCGGTGTCGCCGATGCGCACCACCACTTCGCGCGTTTCATCGGCACACGCAGACCGCAACCACTGTAACAGAGACACGGACAAGCCATCCTGCAAACGCGTAGGCATCATTCAAAATCCTCCCAGACAAAACCTGCACTCTGCAGGGCGCACAGACGCCATCCGCCTTGCACATTCTGGCACACTATCACGGAATCCATGCCGGTGCAATTGTCGCCCGAATCCGGGCGTTCATGTGGCCAAAAGTCCTTGAATCGCGCTTGCGAACCATCGATCAAGTGAGTAAAAGACGCCGCCTGATCCTGCCGGCACAGAGGCCGGTGCGGTGCCTGGGAGCGCCGGTTTTAGCCCTCGTTCCCGAACGCAGGCATTCCATTTTACAGGTATTTGTGAAGGATAGAAACGCATGTCAGAAGTCGAGGTTGGTTCTAATTTTGTCCGCGAAATTGTAGAGGAAGATCTCCGCAACGGCAAGAACGGCGGGCGCGTGGCCACGCGCTTTCCTCCCGAGCCCAACGGGTATCTCCACATTGGCCATGCCAAATCCATCTGTTTGAACTTTGGACTCGCCCAGACGTTCGGGGGCACCTGCAACCTGCGGTTCGACGACACCGATCCCGTCAAAGAAGACACCGAGTACTGCGATTCGATCAAACAAGACGTCGAATGGCTCGGGTTCCACTGGAACAACCTCTACTTTGCCTCCGACTATTTTGACCAGCTCTACGAATGGGCCAAGGAACTCATCCGTCGCGGCAAGGCTTACGTGTGCGAGCTCACGCCGGAGCAAATCCGCGAATACCGCGGAAACTTCTACACCCCCGGAAAACCGAGCCCCTGGCGCGACCGCCCGGCCGAGGAAAGCCTCGACCTCCTCGAGCGCATGAAAAACGGCGAGTTTAAGGAAGGCGAACGCGTGCTGAGAGCAAAGATCGACATGAATCATAAGAATATGAACATGCGCGATCCCCTGATCTATCGCATCAAACACGTCGTCCACCACCGCACCGGCGACAAATGGTGCATCTATCCCATGTACGACTTCGCCCACGGCCTGTCCGACGCCATCGAGGGCATCACGCATTCCGTGTGCACCTTGGAATTTGAGGATCACCGCATCCTTTACGACTGGTTCATCGATGCCCTCGAACTCGACCGTCACCCCCAGCAAATCGAGTTTGCCAAACTCAACCTTTCGTACACCGTGATGAGCAAGCGCCGCCTGCTCAGCCTCGTGCGCGACGGCATCGTGTCGGGCTGGGACGATCCTCGCATGCCGACGATCTCCGGCATGCGCCGTCGCGGTTTCCCCCCCGAATCCATCCGCGCCTTCTGTGAACGCATCGGCGTCAACAAACGCGATTCGATGGTCGACATCGCCCTCCTCGAACACTGCGTCCGCGAGCGCCTCAACGACATCGCCCCTCGCGTCATGGGCGTCACCAAGCCCCTCAAGGTCGTCATCGAAAATTACCCCGAAGGCAAGGTCGAATGGTTCGACGCCCCATGGCACCCCACCGACGAGTCCATGGGTTCCCGAAAACTCCCCTTCTCCCGCGAGCTCTGGATCGACAGCTCCGATTTCATGGAAGATGCCCCCAAAAAATTCTTCCGCCTCACCCCGGGCCGCGAAGTGCGCCTGCGCTACGCCTATTTCCTCAAATGCGTCGGCGTCGACAAGGACGAGAACGGCAACATCCTCCAGGTGCGATGCACCTACGACCCCGAAAGCCTGGGCGGAAAATCCCCCGACGGCCGCAAGGTCAAAGTCACCATCCACTGGCTGAGCGCCGCCCACGCCGTCCCCGCCGAACTCCGCATGGTCGACAAACTCTTCACCCTCGAAGACCCCATGTCCACTGAAGATGGCGACTTCAAATCCTGCCTCAACCCCAACTCCATGGAAATCCTCCAGGGCTTCATCGAACCCACCATCGCCACACAGACCCCCGGATACCGGTGCCAGTTCGAGCGCATGGGCTATTTCTGCATCGATCCCGACTCCACCCCCGAACACCCCGTTTTCAACCGCACCGTCACCATGCGCGACGACTGGATGCAGATTCAGAAAAAAGACGCCTAGTTTCTGAGCTTTTTGATGTTTATTTTGGGGAGGGGGATGTGTCCCCCCAACGCGCCTATGTGCTCGGCCTCCGGCCTGCGCGCATACGGCGCGCCCCCCTCACTCCAGGTTTGGCAAGTGCCCAAGGGTTTCGGCGATACCCCATCCTCGCTTTCCCCCATCCCTCCCGACTGCCTGCCGTTTCCCGGTTTCCTCACCCGGAATGTTCCCCCACCTCCGCCTCCCCCATCCCGACCATTTCTCATATTTCTGGAGTCCGCCCTATGAAACGCTCTGCATTCTATTCGTTGTGCACGTTATGTTCCCTGTGTTGTCTGGCTGCGTTCGGCGGATGCAAAAAATCAAGTCCCGCCACCGAGGTTCCGGCAGATTCTCAGAGCGAAGCCACCGAAGCCAAGGATTCGGCCGAACAAACCGACCCCCAAAATCTCAGTCCGGAAGAATGGGAACTCCGCCTCATCAAAGGCGTTGAGCCGCCCACGCTTCCCGAAGGCTTTGCCGAAGTGGATGCCAAAGCCGCCCAGGGCGATCCCGACGCGCGAGAACGGCTTATCTTGGCCATCACCTCGGATTTTGAACACCGAAGCTATTTTAAAGAGCGATACGACGAGAGAGCCAAACAGTACCTTCTCGAAAACCGCGACTTCAAAACCCCGCAGATTCTCCTGCAGCGCGCGTTGTTTGAACTCGTCCGATATTCCGAAGCCCCCGATGCCGGGATGTCCACCGCAAAACCGTGGCTTCAGAAAGCCTTTGACACCAAAAATCCCGAAGTCCTCGAATATCTTGCCATTCACCCGGAACTCGGTTTTCAGGCCGAAGCCCTGGACATCCTGGACACATTTTCGGATCCGGCCCTCGTCTACCGCACGGCGCGCGCGCTCGAATTTACAGACGACTTCATGACCGACAAGCGGCAGAAAGCCTACAACGATTATCTCCAGCGCGCCGCCGATGCCGGGTATCTTCCCGCCAAAACCCTCCTGGCGATACGCAAACTGGACTCCAAAGACATCGACACCTGGCGCGCCGGACTCGAGGAACTGCGCAACGCCGCACAAGAAGGCGACTCCGGCGCAAATATCGAACTGTTCAACTATCTTGGACTTGTGGCAGCAAACAAATTTGACGAACTCCAGGCCAACGGCTTTGAATTCCCTCGCGATCAATATGACGCCCTGCACGCGTTGCTCGGCGACGACTATGCGGCGCTTTTTGACGCCGCTGCACGCACAACCCTTCCCCCCGATGCCTGCACCACTCTCCTGCAAATAGGCCAGCACGAGCCCTCTCTGACCGACAAGTCCAAAGACGCCGCCATTCTCTGTTATGCCAAATTTGTCGATTTTCCTGACAGCACGCGATGCTTCATGCTGAACGCTTCTCTCGACCCAGAACCATTTGACGAAACGCAACGCGCCCAGCTCGGCAAAATCCTCCTCGAATGCCACGAGTCCGCCCTGTCGCGCGGAGACCTCTATTTTGACAGCGAACGGCCCCGTTCGACGCCATCCATGGCCACCGAGCTCTCGCACCTTTATGCAGAGAGCAAATTCGTCACGCCGGATCCAGAAAAATCCCTGCAATACCTCGTCTACGCTGCCGCCATGGACGATGTGGTCGCCCAAATCGAACTGTCGGATTTGTACAAATCAGGAGAACGCATCCCCAAAAATGACGAACGTGCATGTTATTGGAACAATAAAGCGGTCCAGTCCGAAACATGTCAAACCTATTTAAATTCGCCATTATATGAAGCCATGAATCTGAATGTATTGTGTCACAAGGCCGAGGTTGAAACGCACAAATGTATATAATGCGCCACACGATATATACATAGCACATGGAATATTCAGATAGAAACTCCATGCTCCCGACAATAGAAATGATGTGTTTCTATAAAATAGGTTTTGGAGAATCCATTTGAATATTAATCCAAAAAAAAGAAGCGGCGCGTATCTGCCCCTGGCAGATAGCGCCGCGCGCCGGGCGTATCCGCCATGGGCGGATAGCCCGCGCCCATCCCGCACTAGATGGAATCGAATCTCAAAAACCGCATGGAAAAATTCCCGCGTCCGTGGGTGATTGTGCGCAATTTCATCGAATAGCCGAACATGTTTCTTAGCGGCACCACCGCATGAATCACGCTTCGCAGGGTGTCGGAATCGAGGTGTTCGACGATGCCCTTGCGCTGGGTGAGATCTGAAATGAGATCGCCGATATGTTCGTCTGCGGCGATGATGTCGACGGCCATCAGGGGTTCGAGCACGCGCGTGCCGGATGTTTTGTAGGCCAGACGGACGGCTTCGGCGGCCGCAATGCGCGACCCGAGAATATTGATGTTTCCTTTGGGATCCGGCGATATCGATACGATTTTGCCTTCGACATCGACCATTTCAAACCCATTGGGGCCATAGAGCATGGCATCGCGCGCCGCTTCGGCAATGGCTTCGGCCGTTTCGGGACGCACGTAGGGATGGCCTTCGGGCAAGGCCAGGCGACACGAGATGCCCGCTTCCTTTTGCGCTGGCGCGACTTCCACACAGACCTCACCGAACAGGAATTCGCCGTCGCGTTCGCGCTCAAAACGCGAGGATTCGCAGGCATTTTGAATCAAGGCTTCCTTGCAGACGACGCTGGGGCTGCCCTTTCGCACCTCGACGTTAAATTCGCGTTTGAGGCGTTCGCAGGCGATTTCGAGATGAAGTTCTCCCATGCCGCGCAACAGCATGTCGCCCGTTTCCCCGTCTTCTTCAAAGACGAGGGTGGGATCCTCTTCGTGCATGGAATCGAGTGCCTCGACGAGACGGGCTTTGTCTTTGATCGACTCGGGTTCGATGGAGATGGAGATGACGGGATTGTTGGCCTCGATGGGTTCCAGCAGGATATTGCACGCGGGATCGCACAAGGTGTCCCCCGTGGCCATTCCCTTTGTTTTGATAAGCGCCACGAGGGCGCCCGCCTCGGCGGACTCGACGCGATCGACATGGTTGGCATAGAGACGGTAGAGGTGTTTGACCTTGAACGTGCCTCCATGGGTGGCGTTGAGGATTGCGTCGCCCTCCTTTAAGACGCCGGAATAAATGCGGACGAAGGCAAGGCGTTTGGCCTCTATCTGCTGAATTTTGAAGATGAGCCCACAGAACGGCACCTCGGGCGAGCGAGGGTGCTCGACGGGACGTTTTTTAAAGTCCGTGCCGGAGAGCGGAGGGAGATCGCCGGGCGCGGGAAGGTAATCGACAATGGCATCCATAAGGGGCTGAATCCCCTTATTTTTGAGCCCCGAACCGCAGAGGACGGGGACGGCGCGCAAGTCGATGGTCGCGCGGCGCAAGGCGGCACGCAGCGTCTCGTTGGAAACGGGATTTCCTTCGAGATAAGCCTCGGCCACGCCGTCGTCGACATCGGCGATATGCTCGACGAGTGTCTCGCGGGCGGCCTCCAAATCCAACTCCGGCGGCACCTCCATTTCGATGACGCTTGCCCCCTGATCCTCCTCGCCAAAACGATAGGCTTTTTGTGTCAGGATGTCGGCGACGCCGACAAAAGCGCCGGATTCAAAGATCGGGCGCTGAAGTGCAATGGGATTTCCGCCCAGAACGGAACGGATCTCTTCGATGCAGCGATCGAAATCGGCCCCCGGACGATCCATTTTATTGACAAAGGCAATGCGCGCCACGCGATGTCGATTGGCCTGAAACCAGACCGTCTCGCTCTGGGGCTCGACGCCCGCCACGGCATCGTACAACGCCACCACGCCATCCAGAACGCGCAGACTGCGCTCGACTTCCACCGTAAAATCGACATGTCCCGGGGTGTCGATGAGATAGATGTCGGTATCTTTCCAGCGAATTTCGTTGACCGCACTGCTGATCGTGATCCCGCGCTCGCGCTCCTGATCCATAAAATCCATCGTGGCCTGTCCGTCGTGGACTTCCGCAATGCGATACGTACGCCCCGAATAGAACAGGATGCGTTCACTGACCGTCGTCTTGCCGGCATCGATGTGCGCCATGATGCCAATATTGCGTATTTTATCTGCGCGTTTACCCACCGCCATCGATTATCTCCATTGAATGAAAAGTCCGGTTTGGGATCCGCGCCCAAACCGTCAGGGTTGAGAACGCCTGCCGTCATCGCGACATACTGCGCTCATTCTGTGGTATGTTTGGTCTGAAACGACACTATTTGGGACACCTTTGAAACGACGACGTCTGGGGTTTGGGGTGAAGGTGCGACCAAACCGGCATTATTTCCCGCCCTGAGCAAGTCCTCGAGGGTGGGTGCCTGGACATCTACCGCCGAAAGCGCCCCGTGTAAAAACTCGCGTTCTTCGGCGATAGACCCGGCAAACACCTCCGCGATCCATTCCCGGCATCGCTGCTGCGGCGCGAGGACGCCTCGCATTTTCAAGAATGAACGCAGATCCCAGGCGAATTCGTCCGCCGTGGCATATCGGCGTCCGGGATCTCGTTCCAAGCCTCGCATGATGCTCTGAGACAAAAACGAAGGGAACTCCCAGGACAGTTTGTTGGGCGGATCGATGTTTTTTTCGAGCACGGCATTGATCGTCTGCACGTCGCTTTCTCCGGCAAAAAGCGTCCGCCCCGTACACATTTCATAAAGCACGACGGCCAGCGAAAAGACATCGCTTCTTTCATCGATCGCTTCACCGTGGCACTGCTCAGGGCTCATGTATGCGTATTTCCCCACGATCATGCCTTTCTGAATATCTTCGACCTCGGAACCGCAGAGTGCCACGCCATAATCAAAAATGCGTCCGTTTCCCTCCACATCGACAAAAATGTTATCCGGCGAGACATCCCGGTGGACGATATGCAAAGGATTGCCGGTCTCATCGCACAATTTGTGCAGATAGCTGAGTCCCTCGAGTGCGCACAGCGCAATCCATGCGGCGATTTCACACGGAATGGGGATGCCCGCGGAAAAAATTTGCGAAACCGTCCCCCCCTGCATGTACTCCATGACCATGGAGTGCCGGCCTTCAATGACACCGCAGTCAAAGATTTCCTGGACATGGGCATGTCGCAGTCGCAACCCTACCGAAGCCTCATGATAGAAGAGCCTGACATACGCCTCTACCCCGTTATAGGGCGGCAAAATAGATTTCAACGCCACCAGGCGACGTGCATGAAGTCCGCACAGATGCACGGCAAGATACACTTCTGCCATGCCTCCACACCCAAGGCTTTTCAATAGAATATAGGGCCCAAAACGCCGATACAGATCCGGTTTATGCATCGCTAAAATGGCTCAGATACTCGGGCATTCCGTCAAATCCATTGTCGGTGATGTAATATCCGTGCACATTCATCTGACGACAATAGTCTTCTACTGCGGACGGATCGCCTTGACAAATCAGAATGATTATCATCTCGCGCATGGTCGGCGCATTCTGAAGCGTCGTCAAAAAGGCATCCGTGTCGGTGTTGGGCATATCGGGATTAAATAACAATATATCGGGTTTTTCGTAATCAAATTTGGCCAGAATGCCATACGCCCCTGTAAGCATACACACGTCATAGCCGGCATTTTTGAGTATCTTCTCCAACGCCAAAACATCCTTTAATACGTGGTCAAGGATCATCACTTTTGGCATAATTTTATTTTCTCTCCTCGATATAATTCAAAAATCATGCAATATTGCAAGACCCTCGTCTATGCGCTTTGCCTGTTATAACACAGATGTCTTTTTTGACAAAAGCCGATAGACATTATCGATCACCATTCCCCATTACGTTTTGAGGAGGACGCATGAGTGAACACCGATACCGCCTGATTCTGGCATTTTTTGTCACGCTGTGTCTGGGCGTTGCAGTCGTTGCCTCGGCATGGATTTTGGCCGGAGGATTTGATCGCATCACCAAGACCTCGCGCACCGTTACCGTACGCGGCCTTGCCGAACGTGAGGTCGACGCCAACCTTGCGATTTGGCCCATGTCATTCAGTTTGGGAGGAACCTCCCTGCCCGACATCCAGAAATCGATCATCAATCAAACGGACATCGTCACCGCCTATCTCCAAAAATATGGTCTGACCGAAAAAGACTACACCGTTCAGGCCCCTTCCATTACCAACACGACTCTCCAATTCCGCTCCGAACAGCACCGATATCCGTTCATCGCGACCCAGGTCATTCTCGTGCGTTCCAGTCAGGTTCAGGCCGTCAAAAATGCCCAGGAACACGTGCTTGAACTCCTCGGAAAGGACATTTCCATCAGCCAAGAATACGGCAATACCATTGAGTTTGAGTACACCAATCTCAACGATATCAAGCCCGAAATGATTGGCGAGGCGACCCGGAATGCCCGAGAAGCCGCCAATCAGTTTGCCAGCGATTCCGGCAGTCAGGTCGGCAAAATCAAAAATGCCACCCAGGGGTATTTTTCGATCGAAAACGCCGCGCCGGGACTTGAGGACAAAAAGAAAATCCGCGTCGTCACCACCGTGGAATACACGTTGTCCGATTAATGATTTGCAGCGGCAACGATTTCCTTGGCGCCGCGCCCATTCGGGCGCGGCTCATGGACGAGAGGTCATGATCAGCGTGCTGCGCCCGCCCTGGCCCTTTCGGACACAGATTTGCGACGATATTTCCCGTTTGAGAAAATCGACGTGCGAAATGACGCCCACTTTTTTGCCGTTATTTTCCCGATCGAGCCTGCGCAACGCGTCGACGGCGCCTTGCAGGGCCTCCTGATCGAGCGCTCCAAACCCTTCGTCGAGAAAGAGGGAGTCGATCCGCACGTTTCGGCTCGCAAGTTTCGACAACCCCAATGCCAGCGCCAGGCTGACGAGAAACGTCTCTCCCCCTGACAGGTTTTGAATGGGGCGTACTTCACCGCCATTGTATTTGTCGACGACGACGAACTCGAGTTTGCCATCGGACTTGTCGAGGACATATCGATCGCTCAGCTCGGCCAGATACGAATTTGCAAACTGCACGAGGACGTCAAGGGTCACCCCCTGGGCGAACATCGAATACGCATTTTTGGCCCCCATGCATTTTTTCATCAGACTCCATTTATAGAGTTCGGCGCGTTGCGCCTCGACATGCCGTACCTGTTCTGAGTGTTGTTTGAGCCAAACATCGTCGGCGGCGATCTGCTGCTCGATACTCCCGATATTTTTGCTCAACGCCTGTTTTGCACGATCAAGCCTGTCTTTTTCCTCCTCCAGATTCTCGATCAGGGGAACAAAATCCTGGGGAGGTTCAGCATCCATCGGCGAGTTCTCAATGTGCGACAGATAAGCGGATTTCGCATGTTCGCAGGCGGCTTTGCATCTGAGGCTTTCGTCGTCGAGTGTTTTTTCTTTGGATTCGAGGGCATCACGCGCATCGGAATCCATCTGATGGGCGATGAGATCGGCTTCATTTTCAAACCCGTGTCGATGGATTTGAATGCGCAGTTCATCTTCGAGACCGCACAAAGTCTTTTCGTCCTTTTGATGTCGTTCGGATTTGACCTCATATTCCAGGCGCATGTCAGACAGCGATTTTTCGGCATTCTGAGCATCGATCTGGGCTTTTTTTAACGCGGTCTCACACGACGCCATGGCGCGTCTGCATCCGGCCTCAATCACGTCCGGCTTCTCCCCACCGGTCTCGGCGTGGTACTGTGCGCCGATTTCCTTTCCCCGAACCTCGAGGTTCTGGCACGTTTCTTTTGCCCTTTCCCATTCGGCCCGGTTCGCCTCCAGACTCGCTTCTTTCTGAGCAAGGGAACGCCTGGCTTCAGCCGTATTTTGAGAAAGCGCCTCAAGTTCTTTTTGAACCGACTGCCATTTCTGTTTGCGCGATTCGAGTTTTTTCAGGATTTCATCAGAACCATTCCAGTCATGCTCTCCGAACCTCGCAAAAATCTGTTCCAGATTCCGCTTCATTTCAAAGGCAGCCGTTTTCACGACATCGGCCTCGCTACGCGCATCATCGACCGCCCTGGCACAGTTCTCCACCAGCTGTTGCGCCATTTTCCAGTCGCCTTCGGCACGCGTCTGCGCGTGGCGCGCATTCTCAAGGGAGGCCTTTGCCTGCTCGATGGCGTTTTTCTGCGCGCGAAGCGCCCGCACGGCGATCTCGATATTTTCGCGCAGCGGCATCTTGCCGTCTGAATACGGATGATGCACCGCCCCGCATAACGGACACGGCTCTCCGTCGGCAAGACTGTCCCTGAATTTGGCCAGCCCCTCTATCGTGTCAGCCTGTTTTTTGGACAGCAATTCGGCCTCGTATTCGGCATCGATCTCGTTCTCCGTACGCCCGTCCAGATGCTGTTCCAGCGTTTTGAGCGCCGTCTCGACCGCCTCACAGGCATGGACATGTGCCTCCCGGGCGTTCCGTTCGGCACGGACGGCAGACGCCAGTTCTTTTTCGGCACGGCAAAGGCGTGCCCCGTTCCCCTCGCTTTCTCTCACCTTGGCACGCCATTGATCAAACTGGACTCTGTACGCCGTCAAATCTTCCACAATATTGGCCTCATCGAGATGTTCCTGACTCCACTGCCTGAGTTCGGCCTCGCGCTTTAACGCCCGTTCACAAGCCTCCCTGTACTGCCGAATCTGGGATTCATGGAGAAGGACGGCGTTCCTGCATGTCTCGCAACGCGCATTCATCTCGCGATACTGCTCCCGCAAGCTCTCGATAATGCCCGACAGTTCGCGCGCCTTATCGATATGGGGCTTTTTCTCATCATAATCGGACTGGGCGCAAGCCAGCTGCCGACTGGCCGATTCCACGGCCTGAAGGAAGGAATCCCGTGCGTTCTCCAAAGCGGGAATCCGGCTCCGGATCTCATCGAGATAAGTCCGCTGAGCCGCCACGTCGCGCCGCTGACGCGACACGGACTCATAAAGCCCGCGCACGTTCTCGGCCCGTCTGGCCGCCTGAAGCCGTGCCCTCTCGGTGCAGAAAGCCTCAATATCCCGGGTCTGTTTTTCCCACGCAAGACCCGCCGCCTCGACGGCGCGTTTGAGCGCATCCCCCTGTTTTGCCCAGGCCAGACGCGTCTCGACAAGCCCTGCCTCGGCCTGAATCCTGGCGAGTTCCCCTTTGGACGACGCAGAGGAATCGAGAAGCGCGGCGCGCGATGCATCGCTGAGGGCGCGAGGGTTGCCCTCCATCACCGCCTCGGCCATGTTCAGGCGTTTCTGAGCCTCCTCGACATGGGCGTGCGCGGATTCGCCAATGCGTTTGTAAATCTCGGTGCCCGTCAGGCGTTCGAGCATGGAGGCCCGTGTCCCCGCATCACTTTTGAGAAACTCGGCAAATCCCCCCTGCGCCAACAAAATCGTCCTGGTAAACGCATCGTATCCCAGCCCCACGCATTTCTCGATCTCCGCCTGGCATTCCCCGCCTTTCTTGCCGCAATCCGTCCCCTCGCCATCTCCGACATGCCGCAGCTTGAGAAGCGCGCGCGTCGCCTGCTGCAGTTTTCCCTGACTTTTGCGTCCCGCCCGGTGCTGCATGAACCTGGCGCAATACACCTGCCCGTCATTCCCTTCAAACGTCACCGACGACATACAGTGTGCACACCCGCGCGTCATGATTTCGTTGCTCGTCGCACTTATCGTCGAAAGACGCGGGGTGCGGCCATAAAGTCCAAGACAAATCGCGTCCAGAATCGTCGTCTTTCCGGCCCCCGTGTCCCCCGAAATCAAAAAAAGGGATCCCAGATCGCGAAAATCGATTTCCCAGTGTCCTTCCAGAGAATTTAAATTTTCAAAACACACGTGCAAAATCTTCATCGTCACCCCGATCGTCCAAAGCCCGCTACCGTACCATAAAGGCCCCATGCCATGCTTTTCTGGGGAGGGGGAAGCCTCCCCCTGAGCGGCTATGTGCTCGGCCTTCGGCCTTGCGCGCATACGCCGCTACCCCCTCTGCAAGACATTCAGTCACGGATTCATCTATGGGAAATGGCCTCTGAATTCATGTTTCCAAACCTGCACACAAAAAGCGTTTTCGCTTCGCTACTCGGCACGAAGATCGGCCTCACCAATCTCCCGCACGATTTGACGATAACAGTTCCATAGAATTTTTGTGTCGTCTTCAGACCATATATTGTCCTTGCTTTCGAGAAACTTCTCAAAAACCGTTTCGACATCGAGTTCGTCCAAAGACGCGCAGGACGTGACCGAGAGCGACGCCTCCCGTTCGTTCTGACTGTTCATAAAACGCAGACAACGGATCTCCGAGTTGCACAACGCGGAGTCTATCTTTTCACGCAAATCGACCATGACGTCGCCGGTATTGACGATTTCGACCCAGACCTCTTTTTGCTGGGCGATAAGGTTTTTAAGACGCGAGGCTATCGAAGGCCAGTCGCCCTCGATGTGTTCCAGCTGTCTGAACCGTGGAATCTCGCACGTCGACACGACGCGCCGTCTGCCTTCAAACTCGACGATGCAGCATATCTTCTGCTGTCCGGCCTCGCCAAACCCCATGGGGATGGGCGACCCCGAATACCGGACAAACTCGCACGCCGCCACTTTCTGGGGCACGTGAAGATGCCCCAGCGCCACATAATCAAACGCCTCTCCAAAAATCGACATATCCACGCCATCGAGCGAGCCAATCCGCAGTTCCCGGACGCCATCCCCCGTCGCCGTCATGCCTCCCTTCGTACACAAATGCCCCGTGGCCACGGCGGGAATCTCTTCGCCCAGCGCGGCGCGAATCTCCTCTACGCGCCGCGCCGCCGCCGCATAATGCACCTCAATCCCCTTTCTCACTTTCTCCTGCGTCGTCTCAAAGCTCTCGCCCGCCGCAAACGTCGAAACGTCGGCATCACGCAAGTACGGAACCGCCGCGACGAGAAGTTCCGGCCTCTCTTCCCCATCACGCAACACCAACACCTCGTCTTCGGGACTCACCGCCCCCGACGCATTCCGTATCGCCTCCCCCACCACATGGACATTCAGTGCTTTCAGCACCTCGCGGGGCGCATCGAGCAACGTCCCGGAATCATGGTTACCGCCCACCACCACCACGTGACGGCACGGCGTCGCCCCAAGACGTGCCAAAAAACGATAGTACATGTTCTGCGCCCGGTTCGGCGCACTCGGGACGTCAAAAATATCCCCTGCCACTATCAACACGTCGATGTGCCGGTTCACGATCTCCTCGTGTAGCCAGTTCAGATATTTTTCAAATTCATCGTATCGCGGCTGACCAAATAACGAACGCCCAAGATGCCAGTCCGAGGTATGTAAAACGCGCATATCCGCCTCCCCAAAAATACCCTTCCGAAAATTTCACCCCACTTTTTTGTTCATCAATATCCTTTTAATTATCATTTTTAACCCTTATTTAATTTTTCACTCCATCATTCAGCAAGCAGGAACATTTATTCAATATTGCGTAAATGCGATGTCATGTAAACAAAAAAAAGCGGCATATGCCGCTTTTTTGTTTACGTATCCGTCTTACATTTCGTCGCAGGCACGCACAAAGGGGGCCTGCAAACACGGCCAGCGCAAGTCTTCCGACAAATCAAAGTCCAAAATCCTGAATCCGTTGGCAAACCGGATGCGTTTCCACTGCGACCGGGTGGTCAGCTGAATAAACCGCCTGATGTCGCGCCGAATATCGTCGGGGCTGGCATAAAACTCCGCGAGGTTTGTCCGGGCGTACTGCCACATTTCCCGCGGACTCATGTGGCGAACAAAAAAGCAATCCATATAGGCATCGAGCACCGCGTAGGGCATGAGATCGTCTTCGTCGGACTGCTTTTTATCCAGGGGTCTCAGTTCCGCCGACGGGGGTTGGGCGAACACCGCGTCGAGCGCCTCTATTCCGTGGAATCCGCGCGCCCAGGCGAGCCATCGGCTGACGAGCGTCTTGGGGAGATTGCCGATGGGATCGAGACATCCGCTGGCGTCGCCGTCCATCGTGGCATAGCCCACGGCGGCCTCGCTCATGTTTCCAGTCGTCAGCAACATCGCGCCGTGGGCGTTGGCCAGCGTCCAGATCACGAGCGAACGCGCCCGGGACTGGACGTTCTGCAAGGCCAGATCGTCCTGTTCCCACGTCATGGCCCGCCCGAGCACGTCCTCCACCGAGGTGACGGCGTTGACGGCGAGATCCGCCACAGGAATGACGGGACATTCAAACCCGAGTTCCTGTGCAAGCGCCAGGGCGGCCGTCTGAGTCCCCGACGAAGAGGACGCGCGACTTGGAAGATAGGCCGTGACGAGAAGATCGCGGAGTTTCTGGCGGCGCCCCGCCTCGTCCAGATCCGGCTCCCGGAGGGCCACAAGTCTGGAGACGAGAATGGCAATCATTGCCGAATCGCGGCCTCCGGACAGGGCAAGACATAATTTTTCGACACCGGCGCGCCGCATGTAGTCGTGCAGTCCCAGCACAATGGCGAGTTCGATCTCGCAGAACACATAGTCATCGTCCGTGACGGGACATGAGCCGCTTTTTTTGAAGTGTGCAAGCGAGGGGTCAAACGCCTTTTTTGGGGTATCGTCGGACGTCGTCACGACAAACGGCCGATCGAGTACAAAACGCGGCGCCAGGGTCTCAATGCCTCCCCGCGACACGATATATCCCCCGCCGTCGTAGATATGCGTTCCGTCCAGACAGCCCAGGAGTTCGGAATGAATGACCGTCACCCCGCGGTGCCGCGAGTAGTCGAGCGCTTCCGAGAGCGCGCGCCGGTACTGGTTTGGCGAAAACGGATGGTCACAGAGATGCACCAGTACTGCGCCACGCTCAACCTCCGGACAGAGAGACAACTCCCCGAGAAAAACGTCGAGATTCTCCATTTCCGCGGTGGTGCGGTCGAATTTTCCGATGCGTGCGCCCAGATGGAGTTCCGTTTTTGAGAAATCCCACCGGGCAAACCATCGATCTTCCTCACACGGACATGCCGGCAGGCATTTTGGCACGAACGCGACGGTCATTCCGTCGTGAAGGACGGCCGCAACATTATAAAGGTTCCCGTCGTGAAATAACGGCATCCCGCAGACGACGGTCATGCCCTTGGTCTGCGTGGCGATGTCCGCGAGGACCTGCTCCGCGTACTGGGCGGTCGATGGCATGAAATAGAGATCCCTTGCGTCCGGGGTTCCAAGGGCGAGTTCAGGGAGAACGAGCAGTCTGGCATCTGCCTTTCGGGCCGCATCGATGATCTGTCTGACGAGCAGAAGCTGACCGGACCAATCCCCGATCGTCGGATTGATCGATGCGATACATGTTTTTGTTTTCATCATGGCCTCAATTCCCCGCGCATGGGGAGAAAAACAAATCGGGTGGGCATGTGCGTAAACACGCCGTCGGAGAGCGTTTTTTGCGATGGCGTGTACGGAGCGCGCTATACCACGATTGCCCCACGAATCGTCTCGAAATTCATACGCGGTCGCACGATGGCGTACGACCTCACCCTCCGTTGACGGGGGGGATGCGTGGGGGTGGGGCTGGCCTTCCACGGGAGCCTGAGTGTGGGGACAGCATAAACGCCATAAAAAGGGGGCTTTCGCATTTGACAAGAAAAGGCGTGCGAGACTATACCGGCGCGCGGGTTTTGGGCGGAAATTTGGCGCGGAGTCTCCATTGGACGCGGAGTGTGGCGTCAGGACCGCGCTGGCCACAACCGAAGTATCACCGGCACACACGGGGCGTTGCGGGGTGTCCCCGCAGAGGGGGGCGCGGCGTATTGAGGCGTAGCCGAAATAGCCGCGGCGGGGGGAGGCTTCCCCCACCAGCCCGTTCGATGCGTCCCGCGCTGTCCCACTTTTTTTTGGAAGGAGAAAGAGCTCATGGCTTATCTGGACGGCATCAAAAGCGTGGAAGATCTCAATCTGGACGGCAAACGCGTCTTTGTGCGCGTGGACTTCAACGTTCCGTTGGACAACGGCGTCATTACGGATGACTACCGCATTCGTCAGGCGATACCGACGATTCAGTACATCATTCGCAACGGCGGTCTTCCCGTCGTCGCCTCCCATCTTGGACGCCCCAAGGCCAACCCCAGCCCCGAATTTTCGCT
>CAMCLY010000017.1 GCA_945875805.1 uncultured Myxococcales bacterium
ATCCGTGCGTCGAGGCGCTGAGGTGGTGATACGCGGCCGTCTCATGGACAGGCGAAAACGCGCGGTATCTGGCCGGGATGTGGTTCTGAGTGTGGCGCATTTGGGGAGCGGACGCCATCTGACCTTGGATGCGCACACGGGAGATGGAGGAGAGGTGGAGGTGCGTTTTCGTCTTCCACCGGACTGGCCGCTTGGTGAGAGCCGACTTGAGTGGTTCGGCGGCAGGACGGGGGCGGCGTATTGAGACCGAAGGTCGAGATAGCCGTCCCGGCGCGGCGTATGGCGACAGCCATAGCCGCGCCCCATGCGGGCGCCCATCGGATATGTCCCCATTGCCTGGAAACTCGCATCTTTCTTGATTTTAACGATAAAAAATGACAGGATTAGCGGTGTTTTTGTGACGGGAGGTCATGCCTTGAGAACAGGAAATTGCGGGAAATTTTTGCAAGTTTTGGCGTGGATATGTGCGGGCCAGTTCATGCTATCGTCATGTTCGACGGATATCCATTATGACGCGGTGACGTCGAATTTGGTGATCAATGTGGACGAGGCGAGCACGCAGTCGGGCACGGTGACGGTACGACAGCGCTTTGTGTTTGATCGCGATCTGGTGCCGTTGAGTTCGATGACGCTGACGGAGGCGTGGATATCGGCACCGGAGCTGGACACCTCCAAGCTGGCCTGTGATGCGGCGGGGGATTGTGCGGGGTTTGACTTGAGCCTCATAGACAGCATAGGGATATCGCTTGTGGATTCTGGAAGTACGGACACGACGTTCTGGCTGTTTGCGAGTCCGGACTCGCGCACGCGGGAAGCGGCGCTATTTTCGGAGATGAATGTGGGGGATCTGCGTTCGTACATGGGGGATACGGTGTACATGGAACTTGAGATAAAAATCGATCCGAACGAGTATCATTTTCTGCGCTACTGGCGAGATTACTGTGGTATGAGCGACGACTGTCAGCTTGCCTTTCCTCTTTCGATGCAGTTTAAGATGGAGGACTGATGTCGGGGGATATTGGGGTGACGAGAAGGGATTTGGCCGAAGAGGGATGGGGAAAGATGTATTTTGTGAAACGGTTCGCGGTAAGTATTGGGCTTTTGCTTGCGCTGTCGATCTCGACGGGGTGTTCGGGCAAGTTGTCATCGGATGAACGCGAGGCGCTCCATGCATACGAAAATTTCGTTGCCACTCTTCATGAATGCAACGAGTCTCCCGATACCTGTGACAAAGGAAAAGTCTGGGACGGGCTCGACGTCGAAACAAAGCAGCAGTTTCTTTATGCCTACAGTTCCCTTGTCCGGATAGACAGGATCATCGCCATGTATTTTGATCCCATCGAGCACAAGCAGATGCGCGAACGCACGGGCACGGACATTCTTCAGTCGCAGAACATTACGGATTTCAAGGGGCTTTTCAATTACATGTTTCATCCCGAGGCGTTCAATTTTGACGCTAATGTCGAATCGGGTCTGGAGTTTGTGAGTTCCCGTGTCGAGGATGCCAATCACATCACGATAGAGACACATCAGAAGAATCAGGAATTTCCGATGGTTCGTGAGGACGACGGCGTATGGCGCACGAAGGGATTGCAACATGCTGTCGACAGAGCCCTGGACCCGATTTTCAAGAGTGAGGATGCGATGAAGGAATATGCGCAGTCCTACCTCGTCGATGAAATGGCGCGCCGGGCGCGCGTGCGAGAACATTTCAAGAAGCAGCAGGCCTTGATGCTTCAGCAGCATTAAGGCGAGAAATACGGAAGATGGATCGCCATTTGTCGAGCGCATGGTTGGGCTTTGGTTATGCCAAGGCCCTTATTTTTGGGGAATATGCCGTCATGTACGGCGCGCCTGGGCTGGTGGTGGGGCTTACGGCAAAACTGGAATGCCGTCTGGACGAGGTCCGTATTCTTTCGGGGGGTGCGTCCCATTCCGATCTTTTATGTGCGCCGCACGGAGGCGGGACTCGCTCGTTAAAAGACGTGCTTGGGCTACTTCCGGAGCTTTTTTCCGGTCCTTTTTTTGATGCGCGTCTGTCGATATGCGACGAGGCATTTTTTGACGAAACGGGCACCAAATACGGGATTGGATCGAGTTCGGCGGCGGTGGTGGCCCTTGTCGATGCCTATCTTCAGCTCTGTCGGGGGTATGGTTATGACGTTCCGGACGCCTCCCGCCGCCTTGGAATCGCGGTGGAAGCGCACCGCTGGCTTCAGGGGGGACTTGGTTCGGGGATCGATGTTCTGGCCAGCGCCATGGGCGGGGCACTATGGGCGCACCACTGCCAGGATTCACCGCATATCGAGCGCATTTCTGTCGAGAATTTGCCGGAGATGGCTTTTTTTACCCTTCATCGTCGCGCGCCCACCTCAAGGTATATTGAGGCGGCCGAGCGCGTGCGCAACACCACGGAAGCTAGGCGCATCCTCGACGAAATGGCGCAGAAATACTGGAGTTTGAGTGCATTTGCCCGAACTGGCAGAAAGGAAAATTTCTTAGAAACATTGTCCGAGCTTCCTACGTTGCTGAATGTCTGGGGATCGTGCATAGACATGCCCGTGCTTCCTTCGGAGTTCGAGGCTCTGTCGGATTGTGCGGCATCATGTCATGTCGTTCTCAAGACTGCGGGGGCTGGAGGCGGGGATCTCCTTATTGCATGCGCTCTGGATTCTGCCGACATTCGGCGGTTTGAGCAAAGAATCGAGCGCGTATTACCCTTGACGAGGCTTCATGTGTCCATTGCCCCAGAACGACCCTGTCCAGGAGACGATGTCTTCCGTGGCGCAGGGGTTTGAAGACGCCCTGAGTCTGATCTATCTGAAAGTCAGCGTGACGGCGCTGGTGAGTTGTGTGATTCTGGATGCCTTGATTTTTGTCTGGATTGGATGGTCTGCTTTTTCGGTGCTTCAGGCGATTGGCACCTGTCTGGTCATCATTGTGGTGTCGATAGGCGTGCTTGGGATCAGAAAGAAAAAAGCCCTGAAAGACGCAATCGAAGCCCTCAACGCTATTTCCTGCGACATGGCTCAATTTAAATCCTTTATCATGGGGGGTGGATTGCGTTACGAACTTGCGGCTGCCTATCTTCGGCGTCTGGAGAAGCCGGACGGGACGTCGGCCTCATCCTCCGAACAAGATTTTCACACCCCCTGATTTTGAGATCGGGACATTTTTCATTTTTCCCCTCCGGGATTTTTACATGATTGAATCCATTCAGAACGCCGTCGATTATCTCTCAAAAGGCGGCATTGTCATGATTTTCATTGGTCTGTGTTCGTTGACCGCCATCGTGCTTTTTATCGAACGATGGATTGCATTGAGGACCACTTCGCGGCAGGCCAGGCATCTTGAATCGGGACTCATCGATGCAATATCTCAGGGCCAGTTTGAGCGTGCGTCGTCTTTATGCGACACGCACCCCTGCGCACTGGCGACGCTTGCCCAGTCTGGAATCGATCACCGGGATTTGACACGGGAGGCGCTTCAGGAAGTGCTTTCGGACGAAGGCCGGCGTCAGGAAGCCAGGCTTAATCGTTTTATTCCGGCCGTTGGGGCGATTTCGACGATATCCCCTCTTCTTGGACTTCTTGGCACGGTGACAGGCATGATTGCCGTGTTCAGTCGTCTTGCCGACGAATACGCCTCTGGAGCCGTGGCCAATCCCGGAATGCTTGCCGGGGGCATCTGGGAGGCGCTTCTCACGACGGCCGCAGGGCTCTGTGTGGCGATACCAGCCTTTGTGCTTCACCGCATTCTTACGGGGCAACTTGACGCGATTCTTCTCCAGCTTGAATCGACGGCGACCCGTATTGTCGATATTCTGACCCCGGCCCCCAAAGCGTCCTATCCTGTTTTTGCGGCTGACGCCGCCCCCGCCCCACAGAAGAACACCTAGCCCAGGGCAGCACATTGCATATTCCACGAACCAAATCGCGTTATACGCCAAGCCTCGACATTACCGCACTGATCGACGTCGTTTTTCTTCTTCTGATCTTTCTGTTGCTGACCATGACGTTCAGTCAGGACAAAACGGACGTCGAAGAGGCCATTATTGATATCGAGCTTGCCCGATCCTCCACGACGCAGACCGAACCACCGCCTCAGTCGATCACCCTTCTCATCGATGAAACCGGTGCGCTCTATCAGGCCGACTCGCCCGTGGCCAGAACGCAGGACGAACTCAGGCTCTATCTGGCCGATCAGTTTTTGTCCCATCCGGATCTCGCGGTCAGCCTCAAAGCCGATCACCGCACACGCCATGGCGATGTCGTCGAAGCGCTTGATCTGATCAAGTCTCTTGGGATTCCACATGTTCAACTTGTCATCGAAAAGAGCAAAGCACAATAATCATGTCTAACAGCCTAGACGAACTCGTCCAAAATCTTCTCCATTCTTACGACACCTATCCCGCCATGACCAATCTTCAGGCGTGTCGTCTTCCGTCGCGTTCGAGCATGACAGAACTGACTCACCAGCTTGAGAGTCTGCTCTACCCCGGTCTCATCGATCCCCTTCACGCCTCTTCGGGTCTTTTGTACACCATAGGCGATCGCGTGGCGGAAGCCCGTTCGACGCTGTCGTACCTCATTTCCATCTGTCTGGAATACGCCTCGCGTTGCCCCAAATGCCGGATTGTGCCGCCGTGTACGGATGTGCCCCTCAGCGCGCAGGCGGACGCGATAGCGCACGATTTTTTTGAGCGCATTCCGGCCATCCGCGAGCTTCTTTACGACGATCTTCAGGCGGCCTATCATGGCGATCCTGCGGCGAAGAGTTACGCCGAAATCATCCTCAGTTACCCGGGTTTGCGCGCGCTTACGATTCACAGGCTGGCGCATGTGCTCAACAAGGCGGGCGTTCCCATTCTCCCTCGCATGATGAGCGAATACGTACACAACCGCACCGGAATTGACATTCACCCAGGGGCGCAAATTGGGCGCGGTCTTTTTATTGACCATGGCACCGGGGTGGTCATTGGTGAAACCACGGTCATTGGCGAACATGTCAAAATTTACCAGGGGGTGACGCTTGGCGCGCTGAGCATTCCCGATCCGGACGACAAGGATCTCAAAAAGCGCCATCCCACCATTGAGGATGATGTCACGATATATTCCGGGGCGAGCATTTTGGGGGGCAACACGATCGTCGGCGCGCGCAGTGTCGTCGGTTCAAACGTCTGGCTGACGCACTCGGTACCGCCGGACACCAAGATTCTCTATGTTCAGCCGGATCTCAAGTTCAAAACGATGGACCCCGACATGGCGACAAAAAAGCCATAGGTTTTTCTATTCCATCGATGACGGAGCCTGACGCCTGGGTGAAGGCGAAAGAGGGGGTAGCGGCGTATTGAGCCCGGAGGGCGAAATAGCCGCTCAGGGGGAGGCTTCCCCCACCCCAAAAAACATATCTAGAGGATGTTTTTTTGATAAAAAAAAACGCCCCTGACGGGGCGTGGATGACGAGTCCGCAAGGGATACGACTAGGCGCGGACGTCGATGACTTTTTTGGGAGCGAAAAGTCCCGTGCGACCGAGGAGGGTCCCCAGTCCGACATAGAGGTATCCGCCACAAAAGAGGCATAGGAACGGCACGGAAGCGTAGGCGCCGAGATGAATGGCGTGGGCGATGCCCCAGATGAAATACACGCCCATGGCGGTTTCGGCCCACGGCTGCCAATTGAGTTTAAAGCCGTATTTGACGTGCTTGAAGCTCTCGCCCGATTTGGTGACGCCGTATTTTGGCGTGCGCACGAATCCGGTTTTGTAGTTGCAGAGCGCTTCGATGACGGCACGGCAGTTGTTGATGCTCAGGCCGATGCCCAGGCACATGACGACGGGCAGGTATGCGATGCGCGCCCACAGGGACTGTTTTCGCGCCTCTTTCTGGGCGAGGAGATAGAACATCATGATCGAAAGGGAGGCGCAGATGAAGATGACGAGATCGACCCAGATGCTTGTCATCCATGAGTGTTTGACGCGAAAATCGACGGTGAGGGGCATCATGATGGAGAGAATGACCATGAGGATATACGAGATGTTGCAGGTGAGGTGCATGATGGCCTCGAGTTTGATTTTGAGAGGCAGCCGGCTTTTCATCAGTTTGGGGAGGACTTTTTTGGCCACCTGAATGGCGCCTTTGGCCCATCGGTGCTGCTGTGATTTGAAGGCGATCATCTCGACGGGGACTTCGGCCGGGGTTGTGCATTCGTTGATATAGATGAACTGCCATCCCTTTGTCTGTGCGCGGTAGGAGAGGTCGAGGTCTTCAGTGATGGTATCGTGCTGCCATCCGCCCGCATCGCTGATGGTCGCCTTACGCCAGATACCGGCGGTTCCGTTAAAATTGAAGAAACGGCCAGAACGGTTTCGTGCGGTGTGTTCGATGACAAAATGTCCGTCCAGGAGGATAGCCTGTGCGCGCGTCAGGATGCTGAACTCGCGATTGATATGCTCCCATCGCACCTGAACCATGCCGACTTTTTCGTTGGTAAAGAAGTGGACGGTGCGTTCGAGGAAGTCCGGCTGTGGGATGAAATCGGCGTCAAAGACGGCGACGAATTCGCCCGAGGCGACTTTGAGTCCATTTTCGAGGGCGCCGGCTTTAAAGCCGCTGCGGTCGTCGCGATGGATGTAGAGGATGTCGAACCCTTCGGCGGCTTTTTTGTCGACGGCGGCCTTGGCGATGGTCTGTGTTTCATCCGTGGAATCGTCGAGGATCTGGATTTGGAGTTTCTCTTTTGGATAACGAATGCGGCAGACGGCATCGATGAGCCGTTCGACGACGTAGCGTTCGTTAAACATCGGCAGCTGCACCGTCACCCTGGGCAGTTCGGAGAACTGCGCGTCGGGGTGTGGAATATCCTTGCGGTGGAGGCGATAGAGGGCTGCCATGACAAACCGATGGGCCCCGTAAATACTGAGCACGCACAGGAGGACGAAGTAAAGGAGGACAAAAAAATATTCAAACATGAATGCATCCACCTCTACTTGACGATCTTCCCGCTGCCGCTCAACACGTCTTTCGCCTCACCGAGTCCGTACCGGTCGTTATTCTTTTTCGGGCCGCGTGATTTGACCGCAGATTTGGGTGCATCCTGCACCACGAGTTTCGTGGCGACATCATTTTGAGCGAACTGTGCCCCTTCGGCGGTGGTGAGGTTAATGGTGATGTAGTTGTGCAAATCTGCGGTTTTGTATGCGGGGTCGTAGAAATCCGGGGCTTTTTTTCCCAACAGATTGTTTACGAAGACAAGCACCACAACTGTCAGGGCGATCACGCCGGCGACGGCGATGATGGTGCGGCGCTGTTTGATTTTGGCGGCTCTGGCGGCTTCGAGTGCTTTTTTTTCTTCGTTTTTGATACGGATTTGCTCGGCGAGTTCTTCGTTGCTGGCGGCGAGTGCGGCGGCCTTGGCTTCTTCGGCGGCCTTGAGTTGGGCGGCGAGTTCGGCAGCCTTGGCTTCTTCTTCGGCGCGTTTTTTCTCCTCTTCTTCCTTGAGTTCGCCGGATTCCATTTTTCGTTTTTGCTCGAGGTCGGCGAGCATTTTCAGTCGGCGTTGTTCTTTTTCTTCGAGTCGTTTTTTTTCTTCATCGAGTCTGGCCTGAGCCTCGGCGCGTTTTTTTTCCTCCTCAGCCTCCTTTTCGGCTTTTTTTCGTTCTTCGGCTTCTCGGGCAGCGCGTTCCTTTTGATTTCTGGCTTCTTCGAGTTCCGCATTGGACTCACCAAGGAGGCTTGCCAGCAGACTTCCCGCGCAATCGCCATTTTGTCGTGCATGTTCGGTCACACCGGCACGCGCCTTGCGAACTCGCGCAACTTCTTCGACCTCATCGCTGGCGACGATGTCGGCCGCTTCGGACAGTTGGCTCAACGCTTGACTCAACGAGGCATCACCATCACTCATATTGTTTCTCCATAGGTATCGCAAAAAGTTTGTATACAAAAAAGATATGTATACAATCCAAGTTCTTATTTTGTACGTTCACAAAGAACTCGCCACGGACAGACCATGGCGGCGCGGTTTCTAGCGTAAAACACCATCCGTGGCAAGAACAAGCCATTTGACACGCCATTCCCATAGGGTAAAAGGGGACGTGGCGTTCTGGCTTTTCGGAATCCGTGCATTTTATCTTTTATTGTCCTTTGTTCAAACCATGTCCTTTTTCTCAAAAACAGATACAAAGATTCAAGCCTCCAGGCATCGCATTGCGGCCCTTTGGTTTGGCGATCTCGACCGGGTCACTCTTGAAGACGGCACCCCGTTTACGGGAACCGCGCTCATGGCATCGATCTACACACTGGCTGCGGTCTATCGTTACTATATTGTTTTCTATTCCCTCGACAATCGCGTCGTCGAAACGTGGCTTTCCACCCAGGACGACATCTCGATTTCCTCGGCCATCGATGTCGAACGAAAACTCTTTTCCGAGCTCAGGTCCAGAAACATCGAACTGACCACCATCCCAACCGACACCCCCCAGTACAGCAAAGCCCTCATGCGTCTCCCCGTGGAGTTTGACGAGGACAGCGCCACCGCCCCGGCCGGTCTTTTTCTGGCCCCCGGAGCCTCCGACCCCAACGGCTCCCTTCTCTCGGCGGACGAAAGAATAAGTCTCAGGGCCCTGCTGTTGTGCCAGTAGCCGCATCCACGACTTCATGGAATCCTTTCGTCCATTTTCTACCCACACAAGGATATTTTATTTTTATGGTCCGATCGTCAAATTTCTTGCTTTGGATTTGTGTTTTTCTAATTTCTATCTCTTTTTTTGCGTGCGCCGAATCTAAAAAACAAACTGAAATCCAGAAACAGGTCGATACAGACTATCAGATGGCCGTCAATTTTTACGAAAATGGAAAGACGCCCGAAGCCATCCGTTCCCTGGCCCTCGTGCTGGCCAACGATCCCAAACATGCCGAGGCCAACCATCTCATGGGATTCATTCGCCTTGGACGCGGCCAGTACGAGGAAGCTGTCCGGCATTTCCAGACCGCCCTTGAAACAAACCCCGACATGCTCACGTGCCGCAACAACCTCGGCGCCGCCTACATGCACCTGGAACGGTACGAGGATGCAGCCGTCATTTTCAAGGAACTCGCCAAGTCCCCCCTCTACACTTCCCCATGGCTTGCATTTGTCAATCTTGGCTGGGCCTACTATCAGATGGGCATGACCCAGGAAGCCATTGAAGAGACCGAAATGGCCGTCTCCCTCAACCCCGATCTGTGTCTGGGATACAACAATCTCGGCATTTTTTACCGATCCCGTGCCCGGACGGACGAGGCCGTCAAAGACCTCAGCGAATCCATCAAACTCTGCCCCAACTATGCGGAGCCCCACATGCACCTCGGGATGATTTACTCGGATCAGGGCAAAATCGATGAGGCGCTCACGCATTTTGACCGTTGTGCCGAACTGGCGCCCAAAAATGACATCGGCCGTCGGTGCACACAACTCGCGGCATTTCTCAAATAGAACGGGGTTTCAGGCATTCTTTTTTGTGTTTTTTGGGAGGGGGAAGTCTCCCCCTGAGCGGCTATTTCGCCCTCCGGGCTCAATACGCCGCTACCCCCTCTGTGCCACGTGAAGCCTTGGATTTGCTAACGATTTTCCCAGACGGCACTCTGGTGGTTGTTGAACCCGAATGTTCCCGAAATCGACCCGACGTCCGTCACCACTTCGCTGACCGTCCCCGTGATCGACGTCACCTGACGCACATGCGACAGCGTTCCCGACAGCGCTCCCTCGACGCGCTCGCCCCGGGCTGTCGAAAACTCAGACAGTTCCAGCGTGCCCGTGACGCGCAGGGTCTTTAACGATGAACATTCCGGCAATGCAAGCGTCACCCGGACGCATCCTCCCGGTGTGATTTCGGTCGTCGTCCCCACCAGCGTCTCGATGTCGGGACACGTCTCAAGCGTTTCCGAATGGATCCGTGGAAACGTCACCGCCATAAAACTCTGATCGATGATTCTTGACACCGACCGGTACATGCGAATGCGAACGTCCGCCTTGTTATCGTCGGTCTGAAACTGCACGTATTTCATGGGGAACTGTCTGGCCAGACACCCCTCGGCCCCCGAGATTTCAAACCGTGCCGATCCCGATTCGGCCCCCACGTCGTCGATCCAGGCGCATCCGCCCACCGTCATGACGCCAAGCCAGAGCGCGATCCAGGCAATTCCTTTGTGCATCGATGATTCTCCCTATCCCCAAAACGGGCTTAAACACCGGGCCTCTCCCCCCAAAAAGCCCTTGGTTAATGGAGGATTTTTGACGACAGCTCGCGCAACGGCCTGGCCATATTTTCGGTGACGACGGTCTCGGGATTTCCCGAACCCGGCGCGAGCTGGAGGCGGTGCGCAAAGAGGGGGACGGCGAGTGCCTCGATATCGCAGGGGGCGACATAGGACTGGCCCTGCATGAGGGCACGGGCCTGGAGGGCGGGCACGGCCTGGACGAGGGAACGCGTCGAAGCCCCCTGCAGGCACCGCGAATCCTCGCGTATGGCGCGGATGATATCGACAAGGCATTCCATGATGGCGTCGGCGACGGCGATCGATTCGCGGACGTCCTGACGGGCACGCAGAATATCGTCGACGCCGACCTGCGGAAGTGAGACGGGCTGACGCGGACGTCCCCAGCTTTTCACCACGTCGAGCTCGGCCTGCCTCGAAATGTCGGTCATGCGGATTTTGAACATGAACCGGTCGAGCTGTGCCACGGGGAGCGGATAGGTGCCGACCTGATCAAGGGGATTCTGGGTGGCAATGACGAAAAAGAGATCCGACAGGGAATGCGTGACGTTGTCGACGGTGACCTGTTTTTCCCCCATGGATTCGAGCAGGGCGGACTGGACCTTGGGCGAGGTACGGTTGATTTCGTCGACGAGGGCGACATGGGCGAAGATGGGGCCTGGCCGAAACTCAAAAACATTGGCTTCGGGGTCAAAGACCATGACGCCGGTGATGTCGCCCGGGAGCAAATCCGGGGTGAACTGCATGCGCCGAAACGGGCTCATCGTGTCGTCCTTGCACGAGGCGATGCTTCGGCCCAGGGCCTTGGCCAGGGTCGTCTTGCCACTGCCGGGATAGTCTTCGAGAAGCACATGCCCGTCGGCCAACAGGGCCGTAATGATAAGATCAATGACGTCATCGCGCCCCATGACGTCGTATTGCATACGCTGGCGAAGAAGCGCTACGGTCTCTCTGGATTGTTCAAAACTCATGGCTGGCCTTTATTTTCATAAATGATGTGGAAACGCTATGTCCCCTGTCCGTATTGGGGCGCATTTCTTGGAAATCACGGCGAAACATACCCGTTTTGACCGTATGGTAAAACGGAAGTTTTAAGGGTACGACCTTTTGATGGGCAAAAAAATCAAAAGCGGAGCGTATCGGCCACAAGCCGATAGCGACGCGCGCGGGCGTATCGGCCTGTGGCCGGTAGCCCGCGCCCGGGATTTTTTACCCTAAACGCCTTAAAAAACTGTACATGACCGCACAAACCTTTCACCCTGAGCGAAAATCAGGACAGGGCGCGAAGACGGGGTAAGCGTTTCGATATGCAGGGAATTTCATGCGCGTATTATTTGTTTTAGCGTTATTTTTAATTTGCGCAATAGATACGAATTTTGCGCAAGCTCAGTCGTTTATGACCGAATCTGAACGCGATACGATGGCGGATATTTCGGCGGGGAAATACATCACGGCGCGCAACAAGGCCGAGGCGTTGCTCAGGGAATCGCCGGACTCCCCCGGGGCGAATTTTGTCATGGGTCAGGTGTTCTGGGAAGGCGAGGGGAACCTGCTACGCGCGATGGTGCTGATGAAAAAAGCGATATCCCTGTTTGAGGAAAAGTATTGCCAGACGGAGGACGGTCGTCCGGCGCTGGCGGACAATCGCACCTGGCACCAGCGAATGATGCTCGATTTGGCGCAGATTTATGCCGAACTCGACGACCGCCCGATGGAACTGGCCACGCGGCAACGGATTGCGGATTTGTATATGAACGGGAATCTCGGGGAAGATGCGCTGTGGGCCCTGATGAAACTCGGCGAGTTTGACAGGGCGACGGAGATTGCCCATGCCACGCTTCGCGACGCCACGATGAGCGCATGGGCGGGGGCGGCCTATAACGATTTGACCGCGATTTCGGATGCCCAGCACAAGCACACGGAATCGTATGAGGCGAGCGTCCGTTCGGTGGAGTTTCATGGAGGAAAGTCGTGCGTCGTGCTGATGAATCACGGCCGTTCGCTGTCCTTTATGCTGCGTTTTGACGAGGCCGTCGAGTACTATCTCAAGGCGACCAAAGCCCCCGGCAAGGACTGCACGTCGGAACCGCCGTATTTTGATCTTTCGTCGGTGTATCTGCTGGACGGGGCTTGGCAGAAGGCCGTGTCGGCGATCCTCAATGCGCGGAAATTCCCCGGGGAACCGCGTTTTGCGCCGGCCCGTGAGGCCCAGACGCGTGCCAAGACGGCGGACGTCTTTTTTGCGATGGGCTTTCCCGAGAAGGCGTGGGTGCTTTTCAAAACCGTCGTCGAAGCCCCCATGCGTCTTGGCTACAACAGCCTCCTCAAAGATCAGCTCGACCTGGCCAACGCCGTCGTCTATCTTGCCATTTCTCAGGACTATCTGCGTCGTCTCGACGAACACATCGGCGCGTGGACCTCTTTTGGGTTCATGCATCGCTTTGACGGGCTGTCCAAATTCGACGTGTTCGGCCTGTTTGCCTCGGACGACAGCCGCCGTGTCTACGAACTCATGCAGACGCGCGACGACGTCCGGCGGCGGCTCTGGTCCACCCATCAGGGGATTTTCAAAAAATGCCTCAACGAAAAAAACCTCATGTCGTTCATCATTCCGATGTACGTGATTCCGCCGCAATACCATTACGCCCTTGTCGACGCGATCGGACTTCGGACGGCGGAGTTTTTGGTCGATTTTCAGGAAAGCATCCTGACGCCCCAAGAACGCGATACGCTGACGCCCGTCTTTGCCCACTTCCGGGCATACGTGGCATGGCGATCCGGCCAGGATGATGCGGCCCTCTCCCAACTCGACGCGTTTGACCAAACCGTCCGTCCCCGCATGACCTTGCTCGCCCAGCAGGCGCGCCTTATGCGCGCCGATATCCTCATGCGTCGTGGCGAACCGTCCCGCGCGTTCGACGAAATGGTCCAGGTCTATACGGCGTTTCCGTCGGCATTCCGCCATTTTGACGTCCGCCTGCCCGTCAACTTTGAAGCGAACGCCCAAAACGCCCATGTCGCCAAGGCGCTCGACATCCTGCGCGATTCTCCGCGTTTGCATGAAACGGACGCCGCGCCCTTCGTCGTGTCCGTCACGGCAGAAGGCGAAACCGTCCAGATATGTCTGTCCTCGCGCCTGGGACAGCGCTATGCGTGTTCCTCTACCGACGGCAAGGATTACGACATCTCCGACACGCACACCATCCCCATCCCCGAAGTCGTCAACCACTTCTACCACGCCGCCTTTGCGCCGCGCGTCGATTTATCCCAGGCCGATCTTCACTCGCTCGACGGCTCACCGACGACGGTGACGGCCGATGAGGCGTTGCAGGATTTGCTCAAAACGTCAAACCGTTCCCTCCGAATCGAGGACACTTCCTCCGATGACCGGTGATTCATTTCGGTTCCTCTTGTGAAAGTCTGACCCGTGGCTTTTTTTTGTGCGTGGGGGGGAAGCGTCCCCCCAACGCGGCTATTTCGGCTCCGCCTCAATACGCCGCGCCCCCCTCACCCCAACCCCAGCCCCCTCCCTCTGGGAGGGGAAATCGAGCATGTCATGAAACACACGCGATATACCTCCACGATGATACTCATTTTTGCCATCGGCGGAGCGTCACAGGCGATGGCACAACTTCCCGACATGGACGTCCCATCCAAACCGGACCTTTCCAATGCCGCGCTCATTGAGGATCCGCCCGCCGATCCCTATACCCTGTCCTATCGTCCGGAGCGCCCGGAGGGCGTCCCCGACATCACGTCCGAGGCATTGTGTACGGCGGCCGGCGGTCGCTGGGAAACCCTTGAATGTCACCCGGAGGTGGCACGATGCGACGTTGGATGTAAAATTCAGAATAAAATTCAGGGTTTGGTGTATACGCGCCCTAAACCCTCACCCCACTCGCGCGGCCAGGCCTCTCAAGGGCCCGATCTCGGGTACACCTGGTACGGTGACGGCCAAAAACAGGGATGGTCCAGCACCCTGGCGGATCCCATTGACGATACGCATCTGGGTCCCACGACCGCCCTCGTCCATTACCAAGACGGCCAGAGAGACGGTGCCGCCTTTGAGTGGAGCGACAGCGGCGAACTCCTCCGGGTGGCCACATATGCCCAAGGCCAGCTCGACGGAAAAATCGAAGAATACCAGGAATGCCTGCCGACGATCCTCGGTCAGTACCGCAAGGGGCTTCCAGTCTGCACGTGGGAATTTTATCTCGAACCCGGCCTCATCAGCCATCGCGTCGATTTTGACCGAAAGGCCCCGCCCGACCTCGATTCCGGCCAGACCTACTGGACCGAAGGGTTCAACGGCGACGGCATTAAAATCGTCGAAGGCTATGCGACATTCACCGATCCCACCCAGATCGATGGCGAGTTTTTCCGCGTGGGCGATCAGCAGCTCTTTTCGACCAAAGGCATGTCCTGGATCAAGGTGCATTACGGCAAAGAAGGTCACATCGACGATCAGCCCTCGTTCAAACTCTGTCAAAGCGAGGCTTCCGGCGACACCATCCCCGCCTTTATCCGGTATGATCACGAGTCTCTCACGATGATGTGCCAAAACGCGGCGCACGAACTCATCCAGAACGTGCGCTACTACACCGACGGCAAACTCTGGATGATCTCACCGGTGGACGATGAGGGCCGCCCCCACGGCATCGTCCGCGAGTACCACCCCACCGGGGAACTTCTGGCCAGCATCGCCTATCTGCACGGCATTCCCGAAGGGGTCATCGTCTATTATGACGTCAACGGCGGTGTCATCGGAGAATCGACGATCATTCATGGCAACGGCAAATGGACGGCATACTGGCACAACGGCAAACCGCGAGAATCCGGCGAATTTCTCAACGGAGCCCCGTCTGGGACATGGACCTCATGGTACGAATCCGGCCTTCGCCAGTCCGAAACCAATTTCAAAAATGGCGTCGAAAACGGCATGTACCGCGAGTGGTATTCAAACGGCGTGCTTTCTTATGAGGTTCCATACGAAAACGGACAATACGAAGGAAAACTCGACGGGTATTACGTCGATGGACGTCTGGGTTATACCTACCACTTCAGCCATGGCCTGTTCGACAAACTGCACACCGATTACATGCACTCCGGCGGCATACAGGTCAAAACCGATTACTCAAACCGCATGGATATTCGCCAGGTCCGGTTCTATCCCGACGGAAACAAGCGCGCCGAAGGCGGCGTCAGTCAGTTTTCTAAAGATTTCAAAATCGGACGCTGGACGTACTACCTCAAGGACGGCGCCTCGTGGCTGACGCTTGATTACGACGAGGACGGCGCCATCCAGGGCGCCGAAGCCGAATCATGCCGAGAGTTCGGAGGGACTTACAAAATCGATGACGAAAACCGGCAGCTCGGTTGCGCCGTCTGCCGTGTCAACCGAAAATCCCCCAGAACCCCGCGCTATGTGAGACACGGGAAATGGACGTGGTGGAACGAAAAAGGATCCGTCGAAACGCATGGCGAGTACCGGCTTGGACATCTTCAGGGAGAATGGAACTATTATCACACCAACGGGAAACCCATGATTTCCGGCACCTATGATATCGACCGCAAAGTCGGGCGCTGGCAGGGTTTCTATGAAGACGGAACGCCCAAATTCGACGGTTCCTATCTCGACGGCGTCGAGAACGGTCCATGGAAGACGTTCCACCCCAACACCGGCACGGTCGCCTCATCGGGAAATTTCGTCCAAGGCAAACGACACGGCACCTGGAAATACTTCACCGAAGATGAAAAACTCCGCGAATCCGGAGACTTTGATCACGGAAAGGAAACCGGCACCTGGACGTCGTTTTATCCAAACGGCGCCATTCAGGGACAGGGAGATTTCGTCGACGGGATGCGACAGGGAAAATGGACGTGGTTCCGCGAAGACGGATCCTTATGGCGCACGGCCACATACGAAAAAGGCAAGGAAATCAGATAGCTTTTACGGGAACCGCTTCCCCGCCAAATACCTCGGAAAGCCCAAATCCCCAAAAAGACAGACCATTTTCCGGGGCTCCACACGCCCCCGATTCCCAAATCCCAAAGGACACGACCATGACCCCTCTCGTCTCACAATGCCTCGAACGCGGCGTCCTCATCCCAGCCCCCGAAGCCGTTTGTTTTGAAGACATTCTCCCCGAACGCATTGCCCCCCAGTCCGTCATTTATCCGGGCACCGTACTCAAGGGTACCTCGACGTTCATCGGCGCAGAAACTCGCGTCGGAATGGGCGGCGGCGCCTATATCGAAAACACGCAAATCGGCGCCCGCTGCAGCATATCCCAGGGCGTCTATCGGGACTCTACCCTGCTCGACCGCGTGTCGATCCGAAACGGCGCCGAACTCCGCGACAACTGCCTGCTCGAAGAAGGCGCCGATCTCGGGCACACCGTCGGACTCAAACAAACCATCCTCTTTCCAAATGTCGTCCTGGGTTCCCTCATCAACTTTTGCGACGCCATCCTTTGCGGTGGGACTGACCGAAAGAATCACACCGAAATCGGTTCATGTATGGCGCTCTACAACTACACGCCGCAGGGCGACAAATTCCCCTCGCGTTTTGGCGATGTCCCGCGCGGACTTCTCCTCAATCAGCCCCCCATCTTCATCGGCGGACAGACTCAAATCATCTCTCCTGTTTACATCGGTTTTTCTTCCGTCCTCGCCGCCGGTTCAAAACTCACGCGCGATATTCCCGACGGCCGTCTCGTCTCGGAACACCCCTCTCACCCTTTCGATCGCGAATTGATTTCCGGATTCACCCCTAATCCAGACAGAAAAGTCGCTTCCGTCCTTGATTTTATCGATGATCTTCACCTCCTAAAAAAATGGTACGAAAAAATCAGAGTTCCTTTTTTTGCCGGCACCGATTCAGAACCGCTCATGCAAGCCGCCATCTCGCGCATCCATGCCGCCATGGAAGAGCGAAAAAAACGTCTCCGCATCTTTGCAGAACACATTTCCCAGAGCCTTGAGTTCTGCATTCAAAATCACCATGCGTCTCAAACGGCCTCCCATCAGCGCGCACTCGCCATGCTCGACATCCCGCGCGAACGCCCGGATTTTCCGCTTGAGGGTATTCTTCAGGCGTTAATCTGTCAGCGTTCGGACGGGAAATCCTATCCCGACGCCGTACAAAGCCTCCCGGATTCCCTGACCACCCCCTTTCTCGAGGCATACGTCCAAAAATAAACTCACGTAAATTTTACAACCTTATTTTAAGTGGTGAAATTTACGTGAGTTCTTTTAAACCCGCCATGCCCCGGTTTTCGCCAAAGTCCAGACATCCCTGGGTGAATACGAGGGGGGCGGCGCGTATTTGCCCACAGGGCAAATAGCGACGTGGGGGGACACTTCCCCCCACACCAAAAAAACACTAGTCCACGAGGATTTTCAGGGACGGGGTCAGTGCCATGGCGTAATCGCGGAGCGTCACCAAGATGACATAGCGTCCAAGATCCGTCGAATCGTTGTAAATGCCGGTATCCTTGAGGATTTGGGGGACGAATTTCCACGGCGACTTGATGACCTGTTCGTCGACGAGGCAGGGCAGGACGCCCCAATAGAGGCCCATTCTTGCGCAGATGCGCTCGTTGCATCCCATGGCGATGATGGGCGAGAGGGGGCGTTCGGCGGAAATCATGCGGGCCGTCGTGCCGGTTTTGGCGCAGACGGCGACGGCTTTTGCGTTGAGTTCGCGAGCCATTTTGGTCGCGGAGCGGGAGAGGCCCTCGAGGATCTGGCTGTCCATACTCACTTCAAAATCGGCCGGATGCTCATGCGAAACGAGCGAGAAGAAACGGTCGGTATGGTACTGATAGCCTTCGATCATGCGCACGATTCGGTCCATGGTTTTGACCGCCTCGACGGGGTATTTTCCGACGGAGGTCTCGCCCGAGAGCATCACGGCGTCGGCCCCTTCCATGGCGGCCCATGCGACGTCGGTCACCTCCGCACGCGTCGGCGTGCCGGCACCGATCATCGACTCCAGCATCTGCGTTGCGATGACGACGGGCTTGTTGGCGCGAATGGCCATCCGCGTCAGTTCTTTCTGAATGAGGGGAATTTCCTCGGCGGGCATTTCGACGCCGAGATCGCCGCGCGCGACCATGATGGCATCCGAGGCCTCCATGATCGACTCGATGTTGTGCACCGCCTCGGGTTTCTCGATTTTGGACATGACGGGGATATCCGCGCCGCGTTCGGCCAGAAACGCCTTGAGTTCGAGGACGTCCTTGGCGGATCGCACGAAAGACATGGCGAGGTAATCGACGCCGAGTTCGCAGGCGAATGCCGCGTCATCCTTGTCTTTGGCCGTGAACGACGGCGTGGAAATCGCCACGTTGGGCAGGTTGATTCCCTTCCTATCCGAAATCACCCCGCCGCGCACGACGTCGCACAGCACCTCGGTATCGTCCACCGACACGACGCGCAGTTCCCGCGTGCCGTCGGCCATGAGGATCCGGTCGCCGGGTTTGACGTCCTTGGCGAGTTCCTCGTATTCGCTCGGAATGAGGCCGTCGTGCCCCATGACCTTGCGCACGGTAATCGTGACGCGGGAGCCTTCGACAAGCTCGATCGATCCCTTTTCAAAATGGCCCACGCGAATTTTTGGCCCGCACAAATCGCCCATGACGGCGACGTGGCGGCCGCTTCGCGCGATGGCCTCCTTGATGGCCCGCATGCTTTCGGCGTGAGATTCGTGGGAACCGTGCGAAAAATTGAGTCTGAACACGTCCACCCCGGCCGCGATCATCGCATCGAGGACTTCTGGGGTCGACGTGGCCGGCCCCTGAGTCGCCACGATTTTGGTTCGACGAAACGACAATTTTTTATCTTCAAAATTCAACGGACTGAGCATTTTTTCTCCTTGACATTTTAACCAAAGTCCTTGCGACTCTGGCTTTATTTTCCCGTGTACCACACGGAAAATCCCTTTTTGACCGATTTGGAGGCGCGCCTGGCGGCCCTGCCGCCCACGCCGCGCCGCGTCGCTATTTCCGCCTCCGGCGTCAATACGCGCCGCCTAAAGACTGGCCGCCGCTTCTGACAGGTCCGGCTTCGATCATTGCACCCACAGGCGTCTCGCGGCGGCTTTTTTCGACCCAGGCGCCGTCCGTACGCGTATAGATCACCCAAGCCGCCTTTCCCGATTCATCCATGATGGGAATCGCCAGACGCCCGCCGGGCTTTATCTGCGTTTCATACGCCGCGGGGATCTCGCGCACCGCGGCAGTCACCCAGATCACGTCATAAGGCGCATACCGCGCCCAGCCCTCGTGTCCGTCTGCTGTGCGGATGCGCACGTTGTCGAGACTCAGCTGTTCGCACGACTGCCGCGCCAGTTCCGCGAGGTATTCGATGATTTCCACGGAATAGACATGACGCACCATCCGGCTCATGACTGCGGCGAGATACCCGGTGCCCGTCCCGATTTCCAGCACGTCATCGGTCGGACGCAAATCGATTTGGGACAGAACGAACCCGATATCCGAAAGCCTGAGGGTGGCCTGGCCGCTTCCTATCGGAAGCATCTTGTCGTCATAAGCCCTATGGCGCACGGTCCGGGTCACAAACCTCGCCCGGGAGATCGAAAAAATCGCGTCCACGACGTCAGGCTTCAGCCCGGGAAATTCTGCCATCAGCCGAGTCCTGGCGGCTTCCTGGCGAGCCTCGCGTTCGGCCAGCCAGGCCCCAGATGTCGGCACGACCATCTGCTTTGTCTTTTCGGCACACGATACCATCGACAGACAACACGCGGCAAACGCCACCACCATACACCGCTGAACCATCGCGCCCCACCTGCCCCGTCTGTTCCTGTCACCTGACATTTTGTTGTTCGTTCTGCGCTCGCGCACGGCGCCAAACTGCGCCTAAACCCCTTCGGACTTTATGTTATTCCGATTGAGATCGCCGATCAAATCCGACTGTCCCGTCTGTTTCAAATAGTACCCCGTGATATCATGGATCTCCGAATCCTGGGTCAGGAGATCGTCAAGCGCCGTGCGCGAAATGTCCGACACAATTTTCCCGTGGTGGAGGATGACAAAACGCGTACACAGCTCGTGCAACATGTCGAGGATGTGACTCGAAATGAGGACGGCCCCCCTGTCTGCGGCATACTGTTTCAGATATCGACTCAGTTTGAACGTGCTCTCCGGATCGAGTCCCACAAACGACTCGTCCAGCACGATGAGTTCCGGGCGACCAATCAGGGCACCGGCCATCGCTATCTTGCGCGCCATGCCTCCGGAATAGTCGCGAATCATGCGACGGCGCGCCGTGGTCAGATCGCACAGCGTCAACATCTTTTCCACGCATTCCGTGACCTTGTCTTCGCTCACCCCTCGGATTCTGGCCACCAGCGTCAGATATTCCTCACCGCTAAGAAAACGATACACCATGAGTTCCTGCGGAACGTATCCCAGACACGCGCGCGCCCCGACCGGATCGTCGTGGACATCGCGTCCCGATATCCGAATTTCTCCGGAATCGATGCGAGACAGTCCGGCAATCGCCCGCATGGTCGTCGATTTGCCCGCCCCGTTCTGCCCCATAAACGCGACGAGTTCACCGGAACCTATCGTCAAAGACACTCCGTCGACCGCACACAGCTTGCCAAAGCTCTTTCGGACATCCCGCAACTCAAGAACGTTTTTTTCTCCCATACGGCCCCAATTTCACACGAAAAATACAAAGTGACAAACGCCCTTGCGCATGATTCCGGGGATCACCCCAGCACGAGCCGCCGGAACACCTCGTCCTCTTCACATACGGACTTCCAGAACGCCTCGCTTTCGGTTTCACAGCACGTATCGTCACCGAGATATTGCTGAAGCGGACTTGGCTTTCGTTTGAAACATCCCCCCTTTGACGAGTATTCGCACGATTCGATTTCGTGCTTTCCGGTCTCAAAAAGCCAAAGACAATGTTCGAGGACTACGCGCGGATTCATATCCGGAAGCGAGATACTGCCTTTTTTTGTCTCAAGGGATCCGTCCTCGCCGACAGAAATATAGCTCTCCGGGACATCTGCCATGTCGAGGCATTTCAAAATAAGGGCGGCAATCTGCATCCGCCGCGGAAGCGCTTTGTCTGTCAGGCTTGAATCGACGACAAATGTCGGACTGCCGTCCATCAGAACGACGACAGGAAGCGTACCTTGGAGGACGACATCCGTGCCGCAGGCACTGTGAAGCGTGAGTTCCAGGACTTGACGTTCCATCGGATAATGACGGGTTATCCAGGCATCCAGCCCACTGATGCCGTCGCGCAATTTCCCAAGATTGTAAAGCACCGGGTGAGACAGATCCGCACGGGATGAATCCTTCCTCAGGCGTCGGCAGGCATTTTCGGCTCGCCGCCGAACGATTTCGGCATAAACCCCGCCGGGATACACCCCCATTTTTTGAAGCAACGACGCATACTCGTCAAAATGGCGTTCAAACGCATCCAGATCGTGGCACACAAAAGAATGGATAAGCAGCGTCTGCAACGCTTTTTTGGCCGCATAGACCGTGGCATCGGGTTCGACGGGTTCGGCCAGACGCTGAGCGCGAGCCTGCGGCGTGTTGTTCGCGATGTAATCCTGAATGTTAAACCGATATTTTCTAAAGGCCGCACACGGCGCGCACAGAACCTTAGCCAAGGCTTTCCAGTGAAGCGTCCGAAGACCGACCACGGAACTGGCCGCCGTATCGCGAAACCCTGCATCGAGCATATCGATCATGCGCGTGCGGTCCAAACCGGAAAATGAGGCCATCGACGTCGGCCACACGCCGTCAAACCGTTGCCGAATCTCACACAAAGACGCCAGATATTCGGCCCGTCCGCCGTCGCGCGCGGCCACGCGAGCCTGACTCAGATCCACCTGCACGTCACGGGACAAATCCAGCGCAAAAAGCGATACATTCGGCGGATTATCTGGAGCCACCGACGCCGTAATGACGAGCTTCTGCGAGGCATTATTGACCCACTTCAACCACGCATGCGCCTCGGCTTCGGCTCGCGAATAACTGGCTGTCGGCCTTTGCCCCGTCGAAGGCACATTTTCGGACGACTGCCCCACCATATACACGCGCCTGGCCGTGTAGACGGACTCGGAAAGCAGACGCACCTGTACACCGCCAAACATCTGCGTCGCGTCAAACCGCCCAAGCCGACGCAGTACCGACCGCAATATCGGTTCGACATCCTCAAAAGGATACCGCCCGTTCTCGTCGAGATCGATGGGCCACTGCCTGTCAAAAAGAGAAAACAGACATGAAAGCGTCTGGTCGCGATAGGCCACTCCGGCATCAAGCCAACCGTCAAACGTCGAAAATAACAGATGCCTCCACTGACCAAAGGTGAGGTTCTGACTCCGAATGATCTCGTGATCCGTGAGCATGGCGTGAACGCGGCAAAAATGTGCCAGAAGCGTGTGGAGCGTCGTCGGATCAAACACCGCAGGCTCCGTACACAACAAGGTGTCCCCGCCTTCGGTCATCATCGCGGCGAGACGTTTCATCCCCTGCTTCCAGGTAAAGAGATCGGTGCCGTGGAGATAGGGCGAACTGGGCGTTTCAAACCCACCATAAATCCCAAGCTGATCGATCGCCTCGACAAAGAGATTGGCATCACTGAGACTGTCGTCGTCCACGACCCCCTCATGGAAGGCAAAACGAATCACGTCCTCGCGTGCCGCATCGGACATCAAAAACCGGGCAAACGCCTCGAACGCAGAATATCCGATGCTCAGAGGATGGCTCAATATCCCCCTGATATTGTAAGGAATACCTCGCTTCTCAAACTCGCACCGAATGAGAGACGCGTAGTTCTCGGCACACGACTCGGGCACCAGCACGGCAATATCGTCAAACAGGAAATCGCCGTCTTCCTCACTGGCAATGCGGACCAAATCGTCGGCCAGATCGCACACCTCTTCACGCGGGCTGTCATAAAGCCGAAACACGATGGAATCGTCGTCAAGAGGACGAAATTCCATGGGTTTGTCGTCGGAAGATTGAGCGTCGGAAGATTGAGCGTCGGAATCAAACGCCAGCACCTGCGACTGATAGTACGACAAATAGTAAGAGAGCTCCTCTTCATAGCGCTCTTCTGTTTCATAAGGCGCTTTGTCGTCGTGATAGTGCGTGATCGCGGCATCATCATCATAGTTCACAAGAGAAAGCCATGCTTCTCCCGTTCTCTGGCTCACGCGCCCGCATCGCCTGATGATCGTCGGAGTTTTTTCCTTATCTGCATAAAATTCTCGCCCGAACTTAACATTGCACTCACAATTATACCAATATCCTCGACACGGACTAAAAATGCACGCAAACACATACGTCCTCGGCTCACGATGAATGATGTGCCGGAGAAACGCCACTTCAAACGCCGAGAGCGGGCCGGAATCATAGATGAACAGAAAACCTGGAATATCGAGTGTGTCAATCTTTGAGCTGGCAATCCACTGAAACGGCAGTTCAATTTCCTGATGGATGGCGCGAAACCGTTCCCTGACGATCTCGAGAACAGGCCGAAGTTCATACGGATCGGACAACGCCCCCTGCAATCCATCCGGAGATTCATAAGCGCACCGCACGAGATTTTCGGCCATCGTCCGCGCCCTGGATACGGCCAGCGCCTTGTCCATCGAAGGGTGGTTCTCGCAAAAATCGCGATAAATCGCCGAAAATGCGCGTGCCTGAGTCAACAGTACGCGCGAGTTGTTTTCCCGCCGACCCTCATCGCGCAGGACGAGGTGTTCAAAAAACGCGCGCACGGACTCTTCACACCCTATATTCGCGCAGACGCCGAGATGCTGTCCGATCTGAATCCGAAGATATTCGGCGCAAGCCGATGGCACGATAAGGGTGTGCGCACTCTCCGGCAAATGATAAGAGCTTGCGATCCGGATAAATTCCGACAGCAGTCTCGCCAACGTATCCATGCGATTAGAAAAGGCCAGTTTCAGCATTCGTCATCAAATTCGTGCAAAAGGATCTCGAACGCCCGAGCGAGTTCATCATTGTCTGGCACCCCCGTCTCCCCTTCTGAAGGTGTCGTCCCGGAGGATTCCGTTTCAGATAAAACTTCCAGTTCTTCCAGTTCCCGGACAAACGCAGAGAGTTCCGGAGAAGCCTCGATGGACGGATCGCGGCTGAGGAGGGAACCGGACTCCGACCAGTCGACGTCGTCGGAATGTCCATAGACATCCAGCGCCGCCTCGGTCACATGTCTGCCAAGCCGCTCAATCACCTCCGTGAGTTCGCCTCCAGAAGTCCCGGCCGAAGGCTTCACCACCCCGGAGTCAAACGAAAACCGATAGGACGTCGGCGTGTGTGAAAGGCGATACGTTTTTCCTCTGCCACGGGAATGTCTTGTGGCATTGTCGGCGCGCAGAATCTCGTGCGACAACGCCTCAAGACGCGCCGCCGAAAGCGGTCGGATCTTCTTTATGTTCCAGATGGGCAGGGCAAAGCGAAGCGCGTCGGGATCCGCCATCCGGGCGGTCTGCCGGTCAAGGCTTCCCCCAACGGCCGTCGCGCGCATAATCGATTCTACGATCTTTTGCTTGGAAGACTCTATGCTGGATACAATCCGTTCCTGAATCGCCCCCCCATCGCCGCCCCATTTGGGAAGTATCTTCTGCAACAACGGCGCAAACGGGGTGTCCGAGGCATGCGACAGCGAGGACGACGCCCCGCAAAGCGCCACGAGACTCTGCGTCAGCGATTTGGCGACGGCCTCGATTGCCAGTGCATACACCTGCCCCAACACGGCCTGAGGGTGTTCGCACTGCCCGAGATGAAGCTGCGCAAAGATGGCATCCATCTCGGACTTGTCCATGTCAATCGCAAGGGAGGATGCGGTCTCGACGTGTGCCGTACGTTTCAGCGATCGCTTTTTTTTGGGACTCTTTATGGACTCCGCATCCACCTGATTTCGCGTCGGCACAACTACCTCCCCGGGCTCAAAATGAGCCCATGTCTGCCCCGGATGGGCTCAACCACGCAAACGACACATGACAGACGCACATCAGACGTCCATGCCCGCCAGGAGTTTCGCCGCGAGCACATCAATCGCCAAGTCGTCCTTTGACCATGTCACGCCGCGCCATGCCGTGGTGACCGGACGTTTGCGGGCCTCCATGACGGCGTTCGAGAGTTCAAGGGGCTTGGAAAGCGCCGATTTGCGCGCCGATGGCGGCTCGGCTTTGCCAATCTTCTGAACGACCGACGGTTTGGCCGACACCGGGGACACCGATGAGAATGATTTGATCCCGAGCGCCTTGTTCACCCCGGGAAGCTGCTGAGAAGCCCTCAGAATATCCGGTTTGCCAAGCCGCGACGCATTCCCGGACATCTCCGCCCGACCCAGCGACGAATTCATCTGCAACGACGCATGACTCGCCCCACCCGACGTCTCCGCCGACGCATGCGACACCGCCGGATTGCCCGTCCCCGGATGCCCCCCGGACCGATGCCCGGACGCATTGTTCACCATCGACTCGTACGTGCCCTCATACAGCTTCGTATAAAAAAACTTATGCTGCGTCGTCATCACGTCCTTGATGATCTTATTCTGCGCCTCCACGTCGGTCACGCCCTTGATCGCGTCGAGATACGAGGTACTCCGGGAGTCGAGAATCTGCCCCGAATAAAACACCGTCGTCGTGACATGGCCGTCCTTGATCCCGTTGTCCTCCGTCTGAATATGATACCACCTCGAACGAAACTCGATATCATTGTTATACGCAATCAGCATCGTCTTCCACCCTCGATTCCATATGTCGTCACCCGAAACGAACCCCCGTCTTTTCGCGCTTTTTGCCGATTCCGTCAAGCCCGCCCACTTCCCGTTTTTGTACACCGGACCAAACGTCCATCCCGGGGCGCGCGGGCTATCCGCCCGTGAGGCGGATACGCCCGGCGCGCGTCGCTATCCGCCCCGCGGGCGGATACGCTCCGCCTCTTTTGTGCCCACCCCACCCCTATTTGCGGCGCCTGCGGCGACACCATGCGTTTTGACCGAGAATTCTTCCGTACGCCACATCAGTTTTGCGTTATAATGCATCGTTCTTCCTTCCGGGAACCCTCGGATGCTTTCTAAACCCTTCAGCCAAGGAGAAATTTTCCATGAAAATCTGCGATCGCGTCATCGATATTTTCAAAGCGCTGGCCCAGGTCCCTCGACAATCCAAACACGAAGAAAAAGTTTCCGCATGGCTCGTCGAACGCGCCCAAAAACACGGTTTCGATGTCGAACGCGACGACGCCAATAACGTCTTCATCCGCGTCCCAGCTACCCCGGGATATGAACACGCCCCCACCCTCATTCTGCAGGGGCACATGGACATGGTCTGCGAAAAAACGCCAGGTTCGTCCCACAACTTTGACACCGATCCCATCGATGTCATCATCGAAGACGGCTGGATGCACGCCAACCAGACCTCCCTCGGAGCCGATGACGGTCTGGGCGTCGCCCTCGCCCTCGCCATGGCCGAGGACTCCGACATCGAACATCCCGCCCTCGAAATTTTCATCACCAGCGACGAGGAAACCGGCATGACCGGCGCCTCTGCCCTGCGTCCGGAACAGCTCAAAGGACGCATCCTCCTCAACCTCGACAGCGAGGACGAGGGCATCTTCACCGTGGGATGCGCGGGCGGACGCGAAACCAAGGCAACCCTGACGCTCCAAAAAACTACCGTCACACCGGGAACCCGCGTCGTCGCCATCCACATCGGCGGGCTCCTTGGAGGACATTCGGGATGCGAAATCGACAAGGGACGCGCCAGCGCCATCAAGCTCAGCGCGCGCCTCATCTCCAACATCATGGCCGAAGTGCGTGACGTCTGCCTCGTCGATTTCAGCGCCGGTTCGGCACACAACGCCATTCCACGAAACGCGGACCTCGTGCTGGCCGTGCCTGCGCAGGATGAAAAACGCGTCACCGACATCCTCGATCGCATGGCCCGCGTCTTCGCTTCCGAATTTAAGGCCACCGATCCCGGCATCGCCATTTCTCACGTCGAATCGGGCTGCACCGCACAAAATGTATACAAAACCGACTCCCTTCGCACTCTGTGCGATCTTCTCCTGTGCTATCCGCACGGCGTTGCCTCGATGAACCACGAGGTCGCAGGGCTCGTCGAGACGTCCGACAATCTGGCATCCCTGTCGATCGAAATCGAAAAGGATACCGTCCACCTTTTGTCGAGCCAGCGCTCGAGCGTCATGTCCAAGCTCAACGCCCTCACCGCACGTATTGAAGCGTGCATCCGTCTGGCCGGCGGCGAGTTCCAGTCGAGCAAAGGCTATCCGGGGTGGGCGCCGGATATGGAGTCCGATCTGCTCAGACGGTGCGTCGCCACCTACGAAGCCAGATTTGGACACAAACCCGTCGTCAACGTCATTCATGCCGGTCTCGAATGCAGCATCATCGGCGCAAAAATTCCCGACATGCAGATGATTTCTTTCGGTCCGACGGTCGTCTCGCCGCATTCGCCGCAGGAACGCGCCGAAATCGCCACCATACAGAAAGTGGCGGATTTCCTGATCGATTTGCTCAAATCCTACAAATAGCGGCGCGTTCAGGGGGATCGCACAAACGCCGGCATGGGCACAAATGGCGCCCAGTAACGCACGTCGGCGTTCCGTGAGACGCGCGCCTCGCGTGTCGGTCGGGGGGGAGGG
>CAMCLY010000018.1 GCA_945875805.1 uncultured Myxococcales bacterium
CCACGCCCCAAGCCTCACCACTTCATGAATTGCGAAAGGGCCGTGCGGCATTGCCGCGCGGCCCGGTCGCAATTGGGGGGGGGTGGGGGGACTGGTCCCCCCACAAAAAAATAAAAAACTTATGGGGACTGCTCCCCCCACAAAAAAATAAAAAACTTATGGGGACTGCTCCCCCCACAAAAAAGGCAAAACTGGTCAATTGTTGCCAATCGTGGTAATTTGAAGAAAGGAGTATGCTTATCTAATGGTATAGGCCTCATGAACCCTTTTTAAGCTTCTCGCGCCTTCTCAGCCCAAGCCGACGAGGATGCGTTTTTTTGGATAGGATTGCCATGCGGATAGTTTGTGAACAATGCCAGACCAAGTACATCGTTCCTGACGAAAAAATCGTCAAAAACGTCCTTAGGCTGACATGCCAGAAATGCGGCCATGTCATTACGACACGCGTCGAAGAAATCCCGTCGGAAGAAAAATCCCAGGGAACTCTTGGCAAATGGCGTGCGACGAGTCTGAATACCCCCAAGCGAGCACAGGGCGAAGCGCCATCTTGGTATTATTCGCACAACGGAGAAAGCTTTGGTCCCTTTACGGAAACTGAGCTCAACGATAGGTTTGCTTCCGAATCCATGGCCGATATTGCCAGACATTGTTATGTGTGGCGCAAATCTTTTTCGCAGTGGAAACCTGCGATCGAGGTCGAACCGTTTGCCAGCACGATTCTCATGCCGCCTCCGCCGCCCCCGCCTGCGCCTATCGCCCCGCCTTCGTCGGCTGAAAATCTGCCTCCGCTTTTTAATACGCGAGGGGCAAGCACAGTATCGTCGTCGTCAGTGCGTCGATCTTCTTCCGACATTCAGGGGCTCAAACACCGCCTGCAACTCAATACGTCGGCCTCCGAGATGCCGGAACGACAGCGTCTTTCATTGTCACGTCTCGCGTCCGAATCCATCGGGCTGATCCCCTCCGGGACGACGCGCGATCAGGATGTCCCCACCCATCCCGCATTTCCTGCCATCGAAGATGTCGCAGCCTCCAGCAGTGATTCCGAAAAAGAGGAAGACACCACCCGCGTCGGAGCCGTCTCTCCTTTCTTTTCGTTTCAGTCCCTCGACGCCATTTCACGGGATATTCACACCGAAGACAAATCGGCGTCGGCACTTCCCAAGATGTCCAAACCGTTTCCCACCACGTCAGGATTGCCTGCCATCAGTACCGGTAAATCGGTATCGCCGATTTCCGCATTTGGGAGTGCCTCAAATCCCACGCCGGGAATTTCGTCGATTTTTGGACAGTCTCCGTCTGCTGTCCCCAAAACAGATTCCGCCGCGCCTTCGGCTTCTTCGTCAGCCATTCCGCGGTTCAACAATTTGCACGCCATTGCCACGCGATCCCTCACGTCTGGGCAACAGTTCAACGCGGCTTCCACGTTAAGCGCCTCTGGGGCCGACAAGGACGAAGCCCCCGAACTCCTCGCCGATTTTAGAGAAGATCTCGGCGACATCCTCAAATCGTCCGAACCTTCAGCCCCACATGATCCGTCGGCAGAGCGCGACCAGAGCGTCAGCCAATGGCTGCCTTCACAAAGCGCTCTGCCCTCCACCGCTGACGACATCTCGCTGGGCGACATCTCACAAAATATCATCGATCCCGAAAGCGCAAACAAAGAAATTCCAAGCCTCGAACTCGAGGGCATCAATCTCGACCGCGACAACTCCAGCATCGGTTCGACCGACGCCCTTGGTGCGCTTGACGATGCCCAGAATATCACCGGCCAACCCGAGTCCGCTCAGGACGACGAAATCTCCCTGGATTCCCTCAATCTCGACGTGCCATCCGCATGCATGGAGGCCCTGGACAGCGCGCTCATTCCCAACATCGACATGGAGGCAAGCGAAAATTCGCAACTGCCCGACACCGCCGAGCCCACCGCCGACAGCATGCCGGAGAACCTCGGGGACGCTCAGGACAAACCGTCCGCGGACGATTCGATTCCACCCATGGATCTCGACGAACCTTCGCAAATCATCCCCGAAGAAATCGACCTCGACGAATCGTCGCAAATCTTTACCGCCGAGCAAATCGAAGAATCCCTCGCCACGGATGCCAACGACGACGCGCCCAAACGCAGCAATATTATCCAAAGCACCGACGCCCTGTTTGCCAACGACGGGGGAAACGAAGCCGTCGCGCGCGTCTCTCACTCTAAACTCGAAGATATTGCCGCACGGCGCGCGGCGCTCATCGCCGAAATTCAGGCCGCCCAGACTCCGGAAGACGAAGATTCAAGAATCGGTGAAGAATCACAGCTCATTCAGCTCAATCACTTCGTCCAGATGGAACGCAAGGAAAAACGCCACAAAACCCTCAGAACATGCCTGATCATCGCAGGCGTCCTCCTCCTTTGCGGCATCATCGCCGTCATCATCGAAACACAGACCTCGCAGGAAAGCGTCAAAATTTCAGACGCCGGCGAATTCGATCAGGTACAGGGACGGGCGATATCCAGCGACGAACTCGACCGACTCATCCCCGAAGACGAATTTGAACTCGTCGACATCCCCACGCCACAAAAATCGCGGTCGCATCGCGGGCGTGCCGAAAAATCCGCGGCCGCTGCCATCGCCAACACTCAGGATAACCAGGAATCCGACAGTGCCCAGGAATCCGCCACGCAAAACGCCATGGACGCTCTCTATGGAAAACAGGACACCCAGGAGCCATCCGCCCTGCCCCAGGCCCGCATCCGCGAAGACGGACGCGCCGGCGTCGTCCTCCAGCGCGCGGACGCATTCGCCAGCACCCAGGCCGTCCAGGGCTCCAAATATCAGGGCATGAATGCCGCCGCCCCGTCCGCACGCGACAAATTCGCCATCGGCCTCAAATCCGTGTCTCAAACCGTTCAGGAATGCCACCGACGCGAAGCCAAAACCGGAAACATGAATATCCCCAAAATTTACATCCAGCTCACCGTGCAGCCCGAAGGCCTCGTCGATCGCTTCTCCATCGAACCCAACATCCCCGAAACCTTCATCAAATGCCTCGACGCCAAAAAAGATCGATGGAAATTCGCGCCCTTCGACGGAAATGCCGTCACCATGCGCCAGGCGTTCATCCTCAACTGAGCGCCGCCCCAGCTATCTGGCACGATTTTTAATTGCATCTAAGGCCCGGACCCGATTTTTGCTCCATTCCTTTTAGGAGGTTTCCATGAAAACTCGTTTTCTCTCCCACCTCGGCGGCGCCATGACCGCCATCTGTTTGGCCTGCGCGTCGCTCTTCCCCATCGTCACAGCCCCCCAGGACGCCGTCGCACAGGATGCCGACAAAATCACCATCGAATTCATCGGATTCGGCGCCAACCCCGACTTCTATGCCGTCCTGCAGGGAAGCAAACTCTCCGGAAAATCCCTCGTCATCTACCAAATCGGCGGCCAAGGTCCCAAGCTCGTCTACCCACTCGCCAAAACCTCCCTCGCCGCTGCCCTCCAGTCCAAAGAAGTCGCCCCCTTCGGCATTCAGGCCAACTACGTCCCCGGCATGACCGCCCCCGCCGGATACCAGCTCGGCGGCATGGTCATCGGCGAAAATCTCCAGCTCACACTCTCCGCCTCAGGACAGTCCATGACCCTCGGATACGCCCCCATCTTTTCCAACCCGACCAAAACCAAAGTCGCACAGATCAGCATCGTCAACGCATTCTGGACTCCCGACAGCAAACGCGTCGTCATCCTCCTCAACCAAAAACTCGACGGCGACTGGCCCGTCGATACCGATGTCGTCGCCGCCTTCACCCTCAACTGAAATTGCACTGAAATTGCACGGCGCGCACGCGCCACACGAGACGCTTTCGGGCGTCTCTTTTTTTTCTTTCAAATGTCTGTTTTTGGGAAGGGGGAAGCCTCCCCCTGCGCGTCTATGTGCTCAGGCCTTCGGCCTTGCGCGCATACGCCGCGACCCCCTCTCTTGCGCCACCCCGGGCGTTTGCCCGTGTACGAATCGCGTTTCATGACCCAGAAATTCTACGAAATGACCCCTGCCCAGCGCCGGGAATCGCTGATCCACCAAGGGGTGGACGCCCACACCCTGACGGCCATGGCTGAACCCGAATCGCCCTCCCTCCCGACCCTCGACGTGATGAGCGAAAACGTCGTCGGCGCATGGCAGGCCCCTCTGGGCATTCTCACCCGATGTCTCGTCAACCGGCGCGTCCATCGCGTCGCCATGTCCACCGAAGAACCGAGCGTCGTCGCCGCCGCCAACCGCGCCGCTCGTCTCTTTGACGACGCCGGAGGCGTCGTCGTGCGCATCGACGAACCCGTCACATGCGCACAAATCATGGTCGCCGTTCACCCAGACGCTGTCGGCGAGTTTTTGCACCAGATTGAGACTCGACGCGACCAGTGGATCGCCCTGGCCAACGCATGCGATCCCGCCCTCGTCCGCGCCGGTGGCGGCGCGTTTGACTTCGATGTCACCACGCGCACCGAAGAGCACGACGAAACCCTCGTCGTCGCCCGACTCTTTGTGCATACCAAAGACGCCATGGGCGCAAACGCCGTCAACACCATGGCCGAAAAAATCCTTCACACATGGACCGAACGCTGTGCCCTCTCCATCGACGGGTTTGATCCGGGCATGGCCATTCTCACCAACGACGGCGCAGGAAGGCTCGTCACCGCCGAAATCGTCCTTCCCCCCGGGACGCTCCGGCAGTTTGTCGCCGTCGAACCGGATGTCTTTGTGCGCAAAATGGCGCGCGCGTCGCGGTTTGCCGAATGCGATCCGCAACGCGCCGTCACCCACAACAAGGGGATCATGAACGGCATCATTGCCGCCGCCATCCCGCTGGGGCAGGACACGCGTGCCATCGAGGCCGCCGCTTACCATTACGCCTGTCGTGACGGACATCACGCCCCCCTCGCGGTTTGGGCCAAAGACCCGTCTTCCGGAGGATTGCGCGGGAGACTCTGCATGCCGCTGTGCGTCGGATTTATCGGCGCGTTTCGCGCCTCACGCGCCGTCGAGGCCGCCTTCCGCTTCGACGGCATCGACGACTACCCCACCCTTTGCGCTCTGTTGGCCGCCACTGGACTCGCCCAGAACTTCGGCGCCCTCTGGGCGCTCGTCACAAGCGGCATTCAGGAGGGACACATGAAGCTCCACCGACGAAAATGTGGCGAAGCGGATCCTTTGAATTAAAATCAGAAGAGGGGGTAGCGGCGTATTGAGGCTCTGCCGAAATAGCCGCTCAGGGGGAGGCTTCCCCCACCCCAAAAAACATGGTCAGGAGACACCCCGGACGAAAAACGTCCCCTTGCGTCAGAGGCTTCGCAGATACGCGATGGCATGTTTGGCTGCTTTGGCCCCGTCGTACACCGCCTTGGCGATTTGAAGCATGCCGCCGGTACAGTCGCCGCACGCATACAGTCCGGGAATGGTGGTGGCGCAATTTTCATCGACCACAATGCGCACGCCTTCGACTTCGGCGCCAATTTTACGCGCAAAATCGGCGCTTCCCGCCACACCCACGGCCACAAAGACGCCGTCCATCGGCACGATCGTCCCGTCCTCCAGTTCGAGACGCTCGACCGATTCGGAACCGAGAATTTTGGCCACTTTGCGCGAGTCCACGCGGATCTTGTCCGAGGAGTTTTCAAACGCGGCGGGAAGGCCCATCGTATAAATCGTCACCGTGCGCGCCGTCGCCGTCAGCTCCTTCGCTTCGTGATACGCATAGATGCCGTTTCCGAGGACCGAAACGTCCTTGCCGCGATAAAAGAACGCGTCGCACACCGCGCAATAGCTCACCCCGCGCCCTTCATACGCCTTGAGGCCATCGATGCGGGGCGCGATGCGCGCGGAGCCTGTCGCCAGCACGAGCACGTCGCCGGAATAGGCGCCGTCCTTGGTCAGGGCCGTCAGATGATCGTCCCAGCGAAGCCCCACGACTTCGGCCTCAACGACGTTCACCCCGAGGCGGCGCGCCTGGCTTATCCCGCGTTCAAAAAGTTCCGGCCCGCGCACCGTCTCGGCAAAACCGTAGTAATTGTCGACCGCCCCCGTTTTGCCAAGCGCCCCCATGTCGCGATACACCAACGTCACCGGAATATTCGCCCGAACGAGATATATTGCCGCCGATACTCCGGCCGGACCGCCACCAATCACCACCGCGCGTTTCTCTGACATCCCTCTCTCCCTTTGGACTCTGATGAGATAAGATTCTGTGCCATGCGGGAAATCCCTCACGGCGAGTTCTTGCATGACATCATGTTCCGATCCCCATTGGCAATCATTAAAACACCCCCCGGTCAAGAGTTATGGAAAAACGCATTCGGCAATTTATCGTGGCCCCCAACGAAGACGGGATGCGCCTCGACGAGTTTTTGGCTCTCAAAATCGGGCGCATGTCGCGCTCCAAGGCCAATCTCTGCATCAAGGCGGGAGCCGTGACCGTCGAGCCCTTCCGGACGCCCAAGCCGTCCATGAGAATCCGCACCGACGACGTCGTGTCCATCGCGCAGACGCTCTCCCAGGACGTCCCTATGTACGACGACGTCCGCATCCTCGGCGAGACCGACGATTTCTGGGTTTTTGACAAACCGGCGGGCATGGCCGTCCATCCGACCGCCAGTCTTTTTCACAATACCGTGACGCAGTTCGTCGCCACGGTCCTCAAAAAAAATGCCTACGTCGTCCACCGGCTCGACAAAGAGACGTCCGGGGTGCTCATCGTCGCCAAAACCCCCGAGGTCAGCACGCGGCTTGGCGCCCATTTCCTCGACCGTTCCGTGCGCAAGCGCTATCAGGCCGTCTGTTATAACGCCCGCGGCGCCTATTTTCCTGGGCGCACCCTCGACATCGACATTCCTCTTGGATTTTCGGGTTTCCTGCTTCCCCGCATCACCATGGGCCCTGGCACGCTCGACGCCCATACCTCGGTCACGTGTATCGGAATACACGGCGAATTTGCGCTCCTCGATGTCGAACTTCACTCCGGTCGCCAGCATCAGATCCGCGTCCACCTTGCCCTCACGGGCACCCCGATTCTGGGCGACAAGCTCTATCTTTATGGCGAGTCGTTTTACAAGGCATGGTGTGACGGGGAAAATGTGCCGCAGTTCACGCCGCCGCGCCATCTGTTGCATGCCGCGCATCTTTCCTTTGACTGGGAGGGCCGGACCTACATGTACGACTCGCCAGTGCCCGATCTCATGTCCGCGGTGTATCGCAGCGAGTTGACGGAGACGATGTTTCCGACGGAGTATGCCCGGCTGTTTCGTACCTGAGCCCGGAGACGGCGTGAAGCCAGGGGGGCGTTGCGGGGGGATCCCCCGCAGAGGGGGGCGCGGGCGTATGGGGCCCGGCTATTTCGACCGTCGCCGGTCTCAATACGCCGTGCCTGCGCGCTATCCGCTTGTGGCGGATACGCGCGCCTCTGTGTTTTGTGGGAACCGCGAACGGTGCGTTTTGGGGACGACGATGGCGGCGACCTGAAATGAAGGCCGCAAACCATGTCGAGCCAGAATCCGGGGCCCATAGCCGCGGCAGGGGGAGACTTCCCCCCACAGCGCATCAAAAAGGGGGTGATGGCGAATACAAAGCGAAAAGATTCAAAACTATTCGTCGAGAATGCAATAAGCGTTCAAATTGGACGCAGGGAGAAAAAATGAGACGTCGTTTTTTTTATTCGTGATGGAATTTCAAAAAAAAACGTGTTACAATGGCGTCCGCTTGAAAAAGCATAAAAAATCGACTTTCCCCCATTTCCGCGATTTTTATGTTTACGAATGACTCTCTGAGCTTTCTTCGGCGTGTGGCATAATGTGGCACGCGGGAATAAACGCAAAAAAGATTTCATTGATGAGTCGGGTGCTAATGCATTCGCCCTCTGAAATCAAGGAGAATATGGAATGCTCGATAAAACCAGCGAAACCAAAAAAATGAATACCGCGCTCAAATGGAGCGTCGGTGAGCGCGTTGTTTATCCCAGTCACGGGGTGGGTGAGATTGTGGCGATAGAGTCCAACGAACTTTTCGGTCCTGGGGCGCAGGTGTATGTGCTCGAACTCATCCAGACGCCGCGTCGCGTCACCATTGCGACCGAAAAAGCCGAGAAAGGCGCGCTGCGTCAGATCGTTTCTCCGGAGGAAGCTCGACGCGTCATTGCCTCGCTCAAAGAGCCGCCTCCCGCCTCCAAGGCCGTGCCATGGACGAAGCGTCAGCGCATTCTCAACGACAAGCTTGCGTCCTGCTGTCTGCAGGATGTCGCCGACGTCGTGCGCGAGCTGTATCACCTCAAAAACGTCAAGGATCTGAGCTTTAGCCAGAGGCGTCTTTTTGACACCGGCATTGGGCTTATCGTGCAGGAACTCTCCATCGCGCTCAAACGCCCGGTCAGCGAGATCGAAGAGGAGATTCGCGCCACGTTCGTATGAGGTGCGTGTCAGGACGTTTTGCAGGGCCCGGAATTTCCGGGCTTTTTTTATCCCCGGGGGGCATTTTTCCGGCGTGGACAAAACGAAAGGCGAGTTGCGTTTTCGTTGACTTTGTTGCGCGACTTTTTTATACACCTCGCCGCCCGTCTTTTGGAAAATTGGGGCGGGCGATGTAGTTTCGCTGTGATGCGTTTCACCGAAGGGCACTCCGGACATAAACGCATCAGGACATCCCGGCTCGGATGAAACTCGCGGCGGCGCCGCTTGTCATCGGCCGATTGTTGCGGTAAGCGCCGCAGAAGGTTTGAGACGGCACACATTCGTGCTTTATGATTTGAGAAAAGGAGAGGCTCCAGCATGAGTCGTTACACTGGTCCGCGCGTTAAAATTCTTCGTCGTTTTGGCATTTCCCTTCCCGGTCTGACCCGCAAGACGGTCGACGAAAATGTCACCCCTCCCGGTGAGCACGGTGCCAACCACCGTCGCAAGGCAAGCGAATACCGCGAACACCTCGACGAAAAACAGAAACTTCGTCTCAACTATGGTTTGAGCGAGCGTCAGTTCGTCATTTACATGAAATCCGCCATCAGCAGCAAACTCGACACGGGCTTGCGTCTGATCCAGCTCCTCGAAGGACGCCTCGACAACTTCGTGTTCCGCGCGGGTTATGCCCCCACGATTCCTGCCGCACGTCAGCTCGTCAACCATGGCCATATCCTTGTCAACGGCCGCAAGGTGGACATCCCCAGCTTCCAGGTCCGACAGGGGGACGTCATCTCCCTGCGCGAACGCAGCAAGAAGATCGAGGTCATTCAGACGTCCATCGCCACGCCCTCCCTCGCCCGTCCGAGCTACATTGAGTTCGACCCCGAAAAACAGACCGCCAAGATGATCTCCGCGCCCGCGCGTGAAGATGTCCCCATCGTCGATCTCAAAGACAACCTCATCATCGAGTTCTACAGCCGTAAGGTGTAATTTTCCTGCGGACCGTACTCAAAAGCGCATGTCCATTCGGCATGCGCTTTTTTTCGTCATATCCTCGCATTTTTGTGATTCAATTTTTACTTTTTCGGAGCTTTTTACGATGGCGACGATCAAAGCAGGCATTCCCAAAGGCACAAGGGATTTTCTCCCCCGGCAGATGAAACAGCGGCAGTACGTCATGGATGTCATACGAAGCGTGTACGAAAAACACGGCTTTGCCCCCATCGAAACGCCCGCCATCGAAAATATCGAAACCCTCATGGGTAAATATGGCGAGGAGGGAGATCAGCTTCTCTTTAAAATCCTCATGCGGGGGGCAAAAGCCGCCTCGGGCGCGTGCGACCTCGGGTTGCGCTACGACCTCACCGTGCCGCTCTCGCGCTTCGTCGCCATGCATCAGAATGAAATCGGACGCATCTTCAAGCGTTACCAGATGCAGCCCGTTTACCGCGCCGATCGCCCGGGACACGGACGTTTTCGCGAGTTTTATCAGTGCGACATTGACATGATCGGCGCGGCGGCCCCTCTGCCCGAAATCGCCCTGCTTCAGGCGGTCAACGACGTTTTCACGGCCCTTCACTTCGACGCCATCACGATTCACATCAACGATCGCCGCATCCTGCGTGCGTTCATCGATGTCGCCGACATCGCGCAGGACGACGAGACGACCGCCATCACGGCCATCGACAAGCTCGACAAAATTGGCCGCGAGGGCGTACTCAAAGAACTCGCCGATCGCGGGATTGCCCCCCAGGCCGCACAAAAACTCCTCGACATCATCGAAGCCAAAGAAAGCAACGCCCAGACCCTCGACGAACTCGACGCGCTCTTCGTCAGTCACGACGAGGCCAGACAGGCGGTTGCCGAGCTCCGGGTCATCGTCGAGACGGCCGGACACTTCCAGAATCCGCCCCACCTCCGCGTCAGCCCGGAACTCGCGCGCGGGCTCAACTACTACACCGGCGCCATCTTTGAAATACAGGCCGAGGGCCTCAGTTCGAGCATTGCCGGGGGCGGGCGTTACGACCACCTCATCGGCATGTTCTCCGGAAAGGACATTCCTGCCGTCGGCATAAGCCTGGGGTTTGAACGCATCTGCGTCATCATGGAAGAACGCGGGATGTTTCGCGACACCGACTCGGGCGTCGACGTCGTCATCGCCCCGTTCCACAGGGATGCACTCGGTAAAGCCACCGAGTTGTCCGCGAAAATTCGCGAAACGGGTCTTTCTTGCGAACTTTATCCCGGTTTTGACAAACTCGCCAAACAGTTCAAATATGCCAACGAAAGGAACGCACGGTTCGTCGCCGTCCTGGGCGAGGATGAAATGCGCGCCAATACTGTGACCGTCAAAAATATGAACTCAGGTGAACAAAAGAACGTTTCGTTCGAGAAAATAGGGGACATTTTTCATCAATCATGAACGCGGACGCACGCCCCCCCACGAAATCGCTTCATATAAGGTTAAAGCCATACTTGGATCTTGTGTGAACGGGGGGTTGGTGATAGGTTGTGGACGCTTTTTTATGGGGTCGTTTTTGGGGATTCTTGTGGAATGTTCGCACGTTTAGGACGGTGGGTGGAGTGGATAATGCGTAATGGCAAAAACTCGACCGAGATGGGGTTTTTGGGGAAATATCTCAATGCCATCTGCCAGGATTACGTCGAAAAATTTCAGGAGATTCGTGCAAAACACGCAGGAGGTACGCTCGAACAGGCGCGCGATGTCACGTCGGATATCCAGAAGATCACCGACGACATGACGCCAAAATGTCCGTCAGATTCCCCAGAACACGCCGAATCACACCCCGCTCAGGACACGCCCAAACCGGGCACAGATTCGGAGACGTCCCCCGGCTCCGAGGAGAGCAGTGCTGACCTCGAACATTCCTCCGAAATGCCTGCCATCTCAGAGCTCCAGCCCGAAGCGCCTCCCACCTCCCCTTTTGGTCTCGATTCCTCCGAGCTTTCTCCCGACATCGATGCCCTCGACATCCTGGCCCTTCTCATCGTCGAAAAAATGGGCATCAAGAACGCCGACGTCGCCGCGTCACGCGCGTTTCTGTCCATCCTCATCGAAAACGAACACCTCCCCGTCGCCGGACAGCTCAGTGCTCAGGAACTGCAGGCTCTGAGAAACCTTCTCTTCTGTTATTTCAGCGGCGACGCCAACGTCAACGAAAAAGGCGCCCAGGTCCTGGCGCTCATCGAGCAGAAATTCGCCAACGGCTTCTTTTCACAGGCGCGAATTCTTCTGCAGATCTTTGAAACAAACCAGGAAACGCGGCAAAATAACGAGCGGAATCTCTATTACGAGGAGATGATTCTCCGTCTCGACGGCGGCCCGACCAAAGCCAAACCCGTGGCGCGCAACATCCTCCAGGCCGCCTGCGAGGACGACGCCGACGACGAAACCGTTCTTCGCGCGTTGCGCGCCATCGAACAGAACGCCAACATCACGTTCAATCTTTACCTGCGCAATCTCGAAGAACTCAGCGCATGGCAGAACGCCCTGTCACCTCTCCCCCAGCACACGCGCGATTACCTTCTCGACTACGTGCCCGTCATTCAGTGGAGAGCCCTGGACGCCCTCAGCGAACCCATCGTCTCCCAGCTCGGAAGGCACATGACGTTCGAGATGCTGCGGCGCCATGTCCAGCAAAAACTCCGCATGTGTTACTTTATCCTTCTGGCGAGCGGCATCACCGGGTATGAGTGGTTCATCTTCTCCTTCACTCAGTGGAGCCGGGAACAGTTCAACGTCGATGTGCGCGACGTCTTCCCCGTCCTCCACCGCGGAGGCATCCTCGACGGAATGTGTCTCCAGGAGGCCATGGACGTCGCCGTCGAACGGTTCTATGGCCCGGCCATGAACCAGATCTCTATCCAGCCCCAGGAACTCGAACGCGCATACCGCGACGCACTCAAATTTATATTGCAGGCCGAACTCGCCGCATTCCCCTCCGGTTTCTACAATTTTGGCGATTTTGTCCTGGATCAGTTGCTTCCCTTCCATTACGAGGACCCCATGTTCGCATGCAGGCTTCACCTCATGATGTAACGTTTCCTGCGATTCCTGCGAGATTTTGCTTCGGGGTGGGAGAAGCCTCCCCATGCGCGGCTCAGTCGCCTCTCTCTCTGACACGCTTTATTCAGAGTTCGCCTGTCGAACACATATTTCGAGGTTATGATGCGTTCCTTCACGCGATTGTTACGCAGTTTGCTCATTCTGATGATCTTCGCTTCCGCGTTCACCATCACTGGATGTCGCCTCGTCTTTGAACCCGAGGCCGATGCCGTCAAACGGCTCTTCACCAGTCTCCCCACCGGAGACGGACGGGTCGTCAGAGAACTCTGTGACGGAAAAGACGTATGTGCAAAACTCTCCCAGATGTCCGGAATCATTCGATCCCAGTGGTACAATGCACAGGCGGGCTTCTTTGAAATCAAGCAGATCGAAGTCGCCGAAGATACGGGCTTCTCTTACGTCTACGTCGACCTCTTGTTGCCCGAACGTTCCAACGGGCCCGACCCAAAAATTCCGCTCGTCTTTGAAATGGAACGCATCAAACTGCGATGGCATATCTATCAGGTCGACGGCATTGAGGAATTTCTCAGGCGCGCGGAACGCGCACGGGGTATCCTCTAGCCGCGTTCCGTCCACCCTTCTTCTTTTCTGAGGAGGTCCCAATGGCACTTCAGCCGCCCGTCATTCTCATCGCCGACGACGATCCCGATCTCAGACAGCTCGTCAGAATCCAGCTCGAATCCTCCGAATGCGTCATCTATGAGGCCAGCGACGGCGCAAAAGCCGTCGAGGAACTCCTCGTCCGAAAGCCGGACCTCATCATCCTCGATGTCATGATGCCACAACTCACCGGATGGGAAGTCCTGCGTTACCTCCGGAACAGCCCGGAACTCAAAAATACCGGTGTCCTCATGCTCACCGGAATCGGCGAAACCCTCAATGAGTTGAGTTCTCCCATGTATGGCGCCGACGATTTCATTGACAAACCGTTCAAATCCGCGGAACTCCTCGTCAAAGTTCGCCGTATTCTCTCCAAACGCCGTCGCGCGGCCTCTCCGGCAGTTTGACATGTCTTCCATCAATGCACTCAAGGCGTTCCAGACGCGCCTCGGTTATACGTTTAAAAACGACGCACACCTCATTGCCGCCCTCACCCACCGTTCGTACGCCTTTGAACACGATTCTTTTCTCCAAAATAACCAGAGACTCGAGTTCCTCGGTGACGCCATCCTCGACTTCATCATTGCCGACGAACTGTGCCTGCGTTTTCATGACCTCCAGGAAGGCGAGCTCTCAAGACTCCGAAGCCGGCTCGTCTGCGAGGCCGCCCTCTCTCAGCTCGCACGAAAACTCGCCTTTGAAGAGGTCATCCGCATGGGGAAAGGCGAAATCACCGCCGCAGGCATGATGCGGGACGGCACCCTGGCCGACGCTTACGAGGCCGTTATCGGCGCCATTTACAGAGACGGCGGCATCGAACCCGCCAGACGGTTCATCCTCTCCCACCACCAGGAATACCTGCAAAATCCAGACGGAGACTGGCTCCCAAGAGACGACAAAACCAGACTCCAGGTCCTCGCCCAGGCTCAACACAAATCATTGAGATACGAAACCCTCAGTCAGTCTGGACCCAGCCATGCGCCCTCCTTTGAAATCGCGGTCTGGATCGATGATGTCCTCGCCGGAAGGGGGACCGGACACTCAAAAAAAGAAGCCCAGCAGGCCGCCGCCGCCGCCGCCATCGCTTCACACGTCTTGCAAAATTGACACATACACAAAAATTCTGCTCAAAAAGATGGAGGATATCCTGTTTTTTCCACTGCCTGGGTGATCAATCTTCCCATTTTGTCTCGCTTTTGATAGTTTCGTTTTCCGAAGTTGGGATTTTTCCAGCTTTTTAGTGTGGGGTGAGACTTGCTCGCAATTTGTCCAAACTGTCGCTGTGAACTTCCAGACGTCGGTTTTCGTTGCGAAAATGACGGATGGTTCGGCGTTTCACCGCAGGAACTCGAATACCCAAACACCATCGTTGGCCGCCCCCTGGGCGGGACTTGTTATGCCATCCGACGCGTCGGACAGGGAGGCATGGGGACCGTATACGAGGGCCGACAAATTCATTTCAACCGCGTCGTCGCCATCAAAGTCCTTTCAAACTTTCACCTCTCCGATGCCCAGGTCTTCGCGCGGTTCGACCGCGAAGCCAAATCCATCGCGCGCATCAACCATCCAAACGTCGTCAAACTCATCGACTCCGGCATTGATGGTGAAATCACCTACATCGTCATGGAGTACGTCAACGGCGTCGAACTTTCCAGCATCCCGGGCTCCGAAATCTCCGGACAGTTCATCGTCCATGTCGCCTGGCAGGTTCTCAATGCCCTGTCCGAAGCGCACGCCATGAACGTCATCCACCGCGACCTGAAGCCCGACAACATCATGATCACAAGCGAGGGCGGCAACAATCAGTTTGTGAAAGTCCTCGACTTCGGGTTGGCCGCCCTCACCGATCGCGCGAAGATCACCATCTCGGGACAGGCCCTCGGCACGCCTTGGTACATGTCGCCGGAGCAGGCCACAGCATCCCCGGTCACCGCCGCCTCCGACATCTATTCCTTCGGCTGCATCCTCTACGAACTCGCCACCTCCCACCCCCCTTTCCCTGGAAACCGGCCGTTCAACGTCATGATGCAGCACGTCAACGCCCAGGTGCCCCCCCTCATCCCCCGGCCCGAAGCCGAAATCAGCCCGGAAATGACGGCATTTATTTACAAATGCCTCGAAAAAAATTCCGAAAATCGTTTTTCCTCCGCCAACGAAGCCCTCAAGGCCCTCTCACGCCTGCCCGAATTCATCGCCGCCGGCCAGTCCGATCCCAACCAGTCTCTCGTTCAGAGCATACATCAGCTCACCCAGCTCGCCGAGATTCGCTCCGACATCATTTCCGGCGTCTCCGACGTCATCAAATCCAGCGAAAATCCATGCCTTCGCGAGAGCATCACCCCGCGCTCCGGATCGATATCGATCGAAATCCCCGCTTCCAGCAATCACAGACTCGTGGCAAACGCCCCGGCCCCCACCGTCGCCCCAGATCCCTCTCTCGACGCCAATCGGCGCTTCAACCGCCTCGTCGCCCTCCTGGCTCTCATCATCATCGTCTGTATTATCGCCATCATTTGCACTTACTTGGGGTAAGTGTCCGTCACGAGGCACAAAAAAAGGCAGCCATCTCTGACTGCCTTCACTTCCGCGACCAGGATTCGAACCTAGATACTCGGCACCAAAAGCCGATGTCCTGCCATTAGACGATCACGGATTACACACGTTTGCGCGAGCTACCTCACTCACGCGGCGCCTCTTATACACATTTTTTTATCGGCGTCAATCTTTTTTATCAGAATTGAGTTTTTTCTGGCGCGCGCCTATGCCCTTTGGGCATACGGCCGCGCGGGTCGGCTATGTCGGCGGAGCCTCCATACGCCGCCCCTTCTTTTTTTTGCGCGTCACGCCGATCGAAAAAGGCCGCCCTTTCGGGCGGCCTTACACCGATGTTCTCTAAATTTTAGAGGCTTACTTCAACGTGCCGGGTTTGATTTCCGTCGCGAAGACACCCTGATACCCGGTCTCTTTCACAGCATTTTCGCTGGTGCCAATCACGACCCAGGAGGCTCCGGTGTCACCCGAAACGGCGACCTGAACTTTGACAGGTTCTTTACCCACGGCCTTCTGTTCTTTGCCATCAGCTGTGTTGATAAGCGTGCAACCACCGAGTTCGAGGACGGAAAGCGTGTCGCCTTCTTCGATGGCTTCTTTCATCTTCACGGTGATGGTACCGCCATTGCCGCCCAGAGAAACAAACGGACGCTTGGACGATTTGTCATCGTCGAAGTATTTGCATTTCCCTGCATAGCTCGAAGGATAGCCGACAAACGAGTCGATCGTCAGCACGGCGGTAGGATCGTTGGCGATGCCAGCGACGTCTTTATTGTTCTTGAACCCTTCCACGGCGGGTTCATAGCCCACCACGGATTCGGGCAGAACCTGGGCGTTCGTTCCTTTCTTGAAGAGGACGATGGCGTCGATGTCGGCACCGGGATCTTCTTTGCTTGAGTTTGCATCTGCGGCCGCCGACAGGTCGACGAGCTGAACGTACTTGTACGAGCCTTCGTCATAGCCCGGGCAGGTCGCATCGGTGCTCGGATCGCAAGCTTCCGAAACGCAAAGGAAGTTGTCGGAGATGTCATGAAGCTGGCCCTCGTCGCAATCCGGGGTGTTCTTGGGCGCGCAGGTATCCTGGCCGTTTGAAGTCGTAGCCCCTTCCAGGCAGCGCTGCGTGTCCGCATTGCACTGCGAGGAACCGCACGTAATCGCCTGGTGGCAGATGCCGTCAAAGCAGCCGAGACCTTCCGCACACGGCGTCGTGATATCGCAGGCTTCGCCTTCTTCAGAATCACCGCAACCCACAAGACCAAAACCCATCAACGAAAGTGCACTCAATGTCCAAAGAACTTTTTTCATCGTTCAACTCCTTCATGAAGAAAATGACTGCACGCCACTGTGCAGATACTATGTGTGTCAGGCGGAATGTTGGGATAAGCCCCAAATTCCGGAGGGGCATTTTAGCAAATGCTGTGCCGCCTGTAAATCTCAGTCCGACAGTGCCGGATTTCCTTATTTCATAATACTTTTTTTGCGGCCGACAAATTTTGTGACCTTCAGAGGTTGGGGGTTCACCCGGATCGCGCTGGCGCACCCGACCGTGAAGTGGATAAATCTCAATCCAACACGCCATGCGTCCATGAGGGCAACCTGCATGGGAACAGAAGAGGGGGTAGCGGCGTATGCGCGGAAGGCCGTAGGCCTGAGCACATAGCCGCTCAGGGGGAGGCTTCCCCCCCCCGCGAAAAACCATGTTTTTTGGGGGTCAGGCGTTGCGCATCAGCGCGCGCAGGCTTTCGATTTCGCGATCGACGTCATCGAGCGAAGGTTCCTCGGCGTGGAGGCCGCCCGGGCGACGGATTCGGATCGTGGCCATGCCGCAGGCGCGGGCGCCCGCAAAATCTTTGGCCGGGTTGTCGGCCACGTAGGCGCATGCTTGTGGCGGGGCGGAGAGCGCCCAGCTGGCGAGGATGTAGGGGACGGGCGAGGGTTTGGGCGCGGCGATTTCGGCGGTGAAGATGGGGCAGTCGATCCATGGGACGAGGCCGAGTGCCTGAAATTTGGCGCGCTGTGAGGCGATCGGGCCATCCGAGATGACACCGCACCATGCAGGCAGGGATTCGATGAACGCGCGGGCATCGTCGCACAGCGAGATGTCTGGACGGTGTGTGCGATAGATGTCGACCAGGGTGCTCACGCTTTGCGAATGGGGGTATTTTTGGAGGGCGAGTTCAAACGTGTTGCCGCGGACGCCATGGCAAAACAGATCCCAACAGTATGCGCCGAAACGCTCGTCTGACAGCGCGCGGCCCACGGCGTCAAAGCCTGAGCGCACGTAGTCGCGTTCCAGATAGAGCGTGTCATCGATATCAAAGATGTAATGCTGTATCGCCATGGTGGGGGCCTCGCGTGTTATTTTTGAGTCAGCTTTTGCATTTCTTCGGGGGTGGCGGCGCAGCGGAACCCGAAATGATGCCCGGGTTCGTTGTTGGCCACGTGTGAACGTCGGTGGATGCCTGTGGCGTGTACGTCTTCCCAGTACCAGGAACCGCCGCGGACGGCTTTGGCGCGAATTTTCCCGCATTTTTCACCGGCGTCGCCCTGACATGGGCCTTTGGGGTTGATTCCGAGGCAGTCCTCGCCGCACACCTCGTAACTTGGGGAATACCAGTCGGCGACCCATTCCTCGGCGTTTCCGATCATGTCACAGAGATCATAGCGCGAAGCGCCGCGCGAGCAGACTTCCAGCACTCGGCCTTTTTCGGGACTTTTGCCGCGCTTGGTCACGCCGCACGATCGCCCCTTGCTGTCCATGATGACAGAATTTTCGCATGTCGCCTTGTCGTTTCCCCACGGGTATAGATCCCCGTTGGGGCCGCGGGCGGCTTTTTCCCATTCGGCTTCGGTGGGAAGGTGTTTGCCCTGCGCGCGGCAAAACGTGTCTGCTTCATACCAGCTGATCCCGGTGATCGGCTGTTTGGGGCGGTCGAAATCGACGTATTTGGGGCCGGATTTGGGACATTTTTTGGCCGCCACGCATGCCTTGTATGCCTCGACCGTCACCTCGGTTTTGTCCATGTAGTACGTCTGGAGCCATATTTCGGCCTGTGGGTAGGTGTTGATGACCCCTTTTTTGTTGTAGCTCGGCTGTTTGCATTTGACGTGGGGGTCGTTGTTTGAGCCGCGGATAAACGCGCCCCCTGGGATGCAGGACATGCCTTCTACGGGGGAGACACAGGCCGCAATGGGCGTCCCGTCGGGGAGTGCGGCGGGTGCGGCCTGATGTGCGGCGGGTGCGGCCTGAGGTGCGGCGGGTGCGGGTTGAGGGTTGGGCGACGATGCGTCCGGAGTCTGTGCCACGGCCATGCTTGCTCCGCATATCGACACGAGCCATGCCGTCATCCAAGCGATCGACAATTTCATGCTTCTTTCTCCTGTGACGAAACAAAAGGCGGATCCCTGCGGGGATCCGCCTTTATGACGCCATGCCTTCGGGCATGGGCGGTTTAGTAGTCCGAGTGCGACTGTCCGCCTTCGACGATGGCGACGCTTGCCGACACGCCCAGGCGCGAAGCGCCGGCCTTGACCATGGCGATGGCCGTTTCCGTATCGCGGATGCCGCCCGACGCCTTGACGCCCATTTCGGGGCCCACCACGCGGCGCATCAGCGCCACATCTTCGACCGTCGCTCCGCCTTTGGAAAATCCGGTGCTCGTCTTTACGAAGTGGGCTCCTGCCGCCTTGGACAGCGCGCACGCAATGACTTTTTCTTCGTCCGTGAGCAGGCAGGTTTCGATGATCACCTTGACGAGCGTGCCTTCGACGCCCTGGACGACTTTGCGGATATCATACTCGACGAGCGCATAATCCTTGCTCTTGAGCGCGCCGACGTTGAGCACCATGTCGACTTCGACGGCGCCGCATCGCACGGCTTCCTGAGCTTCAAACACCTTTGACGCCGTCGTGCCTGCACCAAGAGGGAAGCCGATGACGGCGCACACGTTCACCCCGCTGTCTTTGAGCAAATCGCTCGCCAGATGCACCATCGTCGTGTTCACGCACACGCTGGCGAAGTGGTATTTGCGAGCTTCGGCGCAGAGTTTTTCGATCTGGGTGCGGTCGCCATCGGGCTTGAGGTACGTATGGTCGATGATCCGGGCCAGATCCTTGGGGGCAATGGTGTCGACGTTGTCGAGACCTTTGGTGTTGGGATGGACAACGGTGAGAACGTCCAAACCGTTGGGGCAGTGACAATTACAGCTCATGTTCAAAACTCCTTGTGTGATGGAAAATAAGCATCCCGTGAGGGACCGAACCCGGATACGATATCGAATGGCATGCGCAAAGGGCGCGCTTTCCGCCCATGCGCCAAGTTTAACAACCACATGATGGGCGCCATGTATGGCGCATTTTGCGGGCAAGGGAGACGTTCTTCACGAAAGAAGAACCTCAGAGTCGGCGCTGAATGATCAGGGCGATTTCCCTGAGCTGATCGGCGGTGCATACCGACGCGGAGCATGAGAGCAACACGGTGGCGCGTTTACCTTTTTCAAAGAAACCGACTTCATGCATCTGATGATGCGACGCCGTGAAGGCGTCAGTGGCGACGGATTTGATTTTTTTGCCCCCAAAGGACTGGTGGAAGAGATCGTCAAAACGTTTGGATGCCGCCGATTCGTTGCCCGGACGCCAGATTTGGAGCGCAAAACCGAGGTCCGAAGTGTTCGCTGTGGCCAGGCGTGCGGAGCTGTACCGCGCATCGGGTTCCTGGCCTGCAAGCCAGGACTCGGAAAGCACGCCCGCATATCCCGTCTGTTCGCGAAATTCGCGCAACGTGATGATTTTTTCGATATCGAGGCCCGAGCGTACTTTAGGGTGACGAATGTTGGGCTGTTCTGCCAATTTTTCGTCGGAATCGTTTGAGAAATCAAACCCATTTTGATCGTCTTCGGGAGTGGGGGCTTTTTGGGCCGCCTGTTCTGTTTTTTGATCGGCGTCTTTGGGCGGACTGGCGGCATCTTTGGCGGCTTTGGCGGCTGCCTGTTGTTCCTCGAATTCGAGTTCTGCCGCGGGTTTTCCTCGTCCTTCCATGTTCATCACTGGTCCGGTCGAGTCTGTTTTTGTGGCGGAGTCTGGAGTCTTGCTGTCGGCGGAATCTTTGGCGGCCTGACGTTCGGCCCGATTGCGGCGCGATTTTTTGCCGCCATTCCCTTTGGTTTCACTGTCCTTGGCCTGATCGGCCTGGACTTCGCCAAGATCGACGGTTTTGACCGTCGGCTCGACCGATTCAGACTTTGAACACGCAGGAAGTGCGAACAGTGCGCACAGTATGAGAATCCGTTTCATCATGGATGCAACCCAAATGTTGGCCGCCGCTCGCGCGACCGTCGTTTAGAACATAAAGTAAAGATTGGCGATCACATTCCACGCAATGTCCGGGTCGAATGTCTCGGACGACGAATTTTCGTACACACTCTGAGAGGGAAGGATCGGATAATCCACGTTTTCCCAGGCGTTGCCCGGGACAAAGATGCCCGCGCCGAGTTCAAAGCGGAAACGATCCGATTCGTCGTAAAAGAGTTTGGCGTTGGCTTCAAACCCGTACCAGGACGACTCGCCCGGGGTCGCGCTCTTGACGATTGGCCCGGATGTCGTCAGATCCACGCGTGCACCAAGCGACATCGTCCCCTGCGCCAGCTGGAGCGGGAACTTGTATTCCCCGTAGAGATTCACGTACCAGGCGTTGTTGATGCCGCCCATCAGCTCGCGGAACATGATTTGGTCGACGGTGTAATTGGGATCAAACCGAAGGATGGATCCGATAGGCACCTCGTCGAGCTGTTCGATGAGGCTGTGGCCGCTGTACTTCATGTTGTCCGCCCACGCCACGCCCGTCTTGACGCCGGTGATGAGATCGCGCCACCAGACTTCCCCTTCAAAGGCAAAGCCGATTTGCGTGATGTCGCGGGATTTGCCCTCGTTCCCCGTGTCGCGATCGACGTGTCCGAACGTGCCCACAAACTCCGCTTCGAGTCGCAACGTCACATCCTTGGGGCACGGTACAAAGAACCGACCCCAGAGATCGATGACGTAAGCCGTCGCGTTTTTGTCGTACATGTCGTACGTCGACGAGGCGCCGGATCCCATTTCCTGAGCCGCCGGCTCTGCCGCGATCTTCTGTTCACGGTATGAAAACAAGACACCCCAGTCCACGGTCCATGTCCGCGTTTCGTACAGCGCACGGTATCGCTCGTCGACTTCCTGCTGGGAAATCGGCCGGTCAAAGACCGAAAGCGTAAACTGGATCACATCGTCCGAATCCGTCAGATCAAACGCCTGACCCAGCGAGTCCTGCTGCAATGTGTTGTAACTTGCGATACCGGAGTTGACGAAATCCCATGAAAACGCGAAGTAGAGCGAATCGAGGAACGGATCCCGGATTTGCCATTCCACCCGGTCAACCGCGTCACTTGAATCGCAGTCGAGGCATTTCCAGCCGTGCCCGTAGAGGATTTGTTCGTCGCGTTTATACACGCCGCCATCATTATATATAATGCCAAGGCCCCAGTGCGCGGGGATACGCCCTGCACGAAACGTCCCGAGCAACGTGTCCGCCTCGCCATAGAGCGCTTTGACCGAAATCGCGTTTTTGCCGATGGTGTCGGCATTGACCGGATCGGCACCGTCAAACGTAAAGAAGGCGTCGGAACCCCAGTTCGTGCGGAGCTTGTTGGGCGTCGTGCCAAGGACGAGGTTGTCCATCACGTCAAACGTTCCGGAAATCCGCACCGATTCGGAAATATGCATCGTTGGCGAATAACGAAAACGCATGTTCCCGCCGAGCAACGCCCCTGAATCGTCTGTGTCGATGTTGTCCTGGGTCGAGTTTCCGCGAGACCCGGAATCGATCGGGGCCGGAACTGGGGAAGTCCCGTGCGTGTTGAGATCGTAGTTGCCAAACGCATTGAGGCGCGTACGAAAATAACCGTGGTGTTCAAAACGGGGCATGCGTTCGGATGTTTTGGCGGCCGCAGGAATCGTGCGGCTTTCGATGGGCTGGCTTTCGACTTTTTCGGCCGCCACCGGCACGGTTGCGGCTGGATGTTCCGCGTCGGACGGATACGCTTTTGACAAGTTGCGCATGGCTTCTTTGCGCGCTTCCCGGCTCGATTTCTGGGTGGCCAGGGCTTCGGGGATACTCGTTTCTGCCGCGGAACCCTCCGCGCTTTTGGCACCGGATGCCGGTCCCTCTGGAGCGGTGGGGGCTGTTTCGGACGCCGCAGACTCGCTGGATTCGGGGTGACCGTCCGTCGAACCCTCAGCCGCCGCCGCCTTGTCCGGCTCTTCCACGGTTTCCGTCTGAGCCATGGCGACCGCCGGTACACAAAACGCCAATGCGGCCAGTGAACCCACCAGCTTCCTGCAACTTGACTGCATAGTTGTTCTTCCTCTGTTTTTTACGATATCGCGTGCTTCTTCCCAAAGCCCCGTCAAGGGGGGGGGCAGATGCCCAAAAATTGACCTTCTATACCCTCTGTACTATTTGGACGCAACGTTTTGACGCCACGGATCGCGCCGCTCCCCACGGCGGAAACGACACATCTCGTCGCGCAGAGGGGGTAGCGGCGTATTGAGCCCGGAGGGCGAAATAGCCGCTCAGGGGGAGACTTCCCCCTCCCAAAACCTCAAAAAACATCGCTCCAGATGTCCTCTAACAATTGTCACGGGCTTCTGCATCCCGTATTCACGTTTTTATTTCCCCACTGACTGCCACGATACGCATTCCGCCCATGCACGGTTTTATTCTCGTCGACAAGCCTCGCGGGCCTTCATCGTTTGAAGTGCTCAGAAAACTCAACAAACGCTTCAACCTGGGCCATTCCGGGCACAAAATCGGGCACGGAGGCACCCTCGACCCGATGGCTTCAGGACTCCTCGTTGTCGCCATCGGAAAGGCCACACGGCTTCTGCGGTTCTTTTTGGGAAGCGACAAGCGCTACACCGCCACCCTCCAGTTTGGAATGCAGACCCGAACCCTCGATGCCGAGGGGGAAATCGTCGCACGGGCGCCTTATGCCCACATCACGCCCGCCGATGTCGGGCGCGCCCTCCGTGACTTCAGGGGGACCATCCTTCAGACCCCTCCCGACTTTTCTGCCCTGCATGTCGACGGAAAGCGCGCTTATGACCTAGCACGAAAGGGGATCGAGGTTCAGATTCCCCCTCGCGAAATCACCATCCACGCGATCGAAATCATCGACTGCGGACTCCCCGACACGCCCGCCCTCACCCTCGACATCGCGTGTTCCGGGGGCACGTATATTCGCGCCATTGCGCGCGACCTCGGCCGCGCCCTCCACTCCGAAGCCCATCTCACCGCCCTGCGCCGTACCGGCGCCTGCCACTTTGACCTCTCTCAGGCTCGCCCCCTCCAAGAAATCCTCGATCTGCCCGACCTCGCCTCCGTCCTCACTCCGTGCGCCAAGGCCCTCGGCTTTTTGCCCGCACTCCCCGCTTCCCATGACGACATCCGGCGTCTCCTAGACGGACGCCCTGTCGATTTTCATCCCCCCACACCGGGAATCTACCGGATACAGACCCCCGACGGCATCCTCCACGCCGTCCTCACCCACACCCCCGATCGCGACGACTTCGTCCGGTTGCCCCTTTTCTCCACGGAGAATCCATGAACCTCGGCGCTTACACCCTCATCCGGAAAATCGCCGAAGGCGGTGTCGCAGACATCTATCTGGCCAAGACCAAATCCGTCGGCGGCAAGGACGCCTATCTCGTCTGCAAATGCCTACGCCGCGCCCTGACCCAGGATACCGATTTCCTCACTTCCGCCATCAACGAGGCCCAGTACACGGTCCGACTCCGGCACCCCAACATCCTCGAAGTCTTTGATCTCTGCCTCGTCCAGGGACAGACCTTCCTCACCATGGAGTACATGGACGCCCAGGACTTTCACAAACTCATCCGGGGCATGCCCGAACACGGCGCGTCGTCCGTCCCGTATCCTTTTGCCATCTACGCGGTCGCGCAGGCGGCACTTGGGCTTCATGCGGCCCACGAACTCACCGACGCGTATGGCCACCCCCTGAATCTCGTCCACCGGGATATCAGCCCGGAAAACATCCTCTTTAATCGCGACGGCGACGTCAAAATCGCCGACTTCGGCATCGCCAAAACCTCACAAATGCTCGACGTCACGCCGCCGGACGTCATCAAGGGCAAATTCAACTACATGAGCCCCGAACAGGCATGGGGCGACCGCCCCGACCGGCGAAGCGACATCTTCAGCCTGGCCGCCGTCCTGTACGAAGCCACTACCGGCCACGCCTTCTATCCCGCCCAGTCCGTCGCCGACACCATCACGCGCGCCCGAATGACCCTCTTCGACAAACCCTCCGAACTCGTCCCCGACTACCCCTCTGACCTCGAAGCCGTCCTCCTCAAAGCCCTCGACATCGACAAAAAACTCCGTTTCCCCACCGCCCTCGAATTCAAATACGCCCTCGACGACGTCGCCAAACGCCATGCCTGGAACATCCGGCGTCAGACGTGGATCGATTTCCTGCGCCAGCACGTCGACTTCCCGGACGCCCCCCTCCCGCTTCTCCATGCCGACAACATCCAGCTCGACGCCCAGAGCATTCTGCGCCCCCTCGACGAAGACCCCAACGCCACCGATCAGGTCAACCCCGACGAACTCCTGACCATCCTCGAAAAAACCGCCGCCGCCAACCCCGCGCCTGTCCCGCGAAAAGCCCACAAAGACGACACAGACAGCGAGCCCGCGCCCGTCCGCACGCCCTTCAAACCCACCCGGCGCGGCATCGCCCGCATTGTATGCGCCATGGTCATCTATATCCTGATCATCTTGGTCTGCATCCTGGTGATGGTATTCCTTTGATACATGGATTCGGGGCCGGGGGCCGTCTATCCGCCTGCGGCGGATACGACGCCCCGCGCGCCTATTGGCCGCAGGCCAATACGGCACGCTTTGGGTGCGCGGCATACGCCGCGAGGATCTTCGACATCAGCGACGACACCGCATAACTTCGGGGGATTTCCTCCACGGACACTCGCACCGGCGTTTCATATTCTGACCCCAGCGCGCGCTCCAGCCATGCCGCCTCAGGCTCACCCGTACAGGATGCGCCGCGTCCCTCGTCGATGGCCACTTTCATCCGGATATGCGTAAACACGTGGTCGACGCGGAGACCCGTGTCCCTCCAGCGCATCCCCTCACCCCAGATCGCACGCCATTGCGCGCCGCGCGGACGTTCAAACACCTCAGTGTCTGACGCTTCCCCATGCGCGCCGCGCCACAGACGCACCATCGGAAACTCCCAGAGTCCCCCGAGCAACGCCCCTTCGCGGCGGCGCGCAATCCACACCGTCCCGTCATCCGCGTGCATCACCATCGCGGCCCGGTACTCATCGTCTTTGTCGGCACGCGCCTTCTTGCACGGCAATCGGTCCGCGCATCCATGCACTCGCGCAAAACAACGCGATTCCAGCGGACACCCGTCACAGCGCGCGCGGCGGCCGCACATCCCCGCGCCAAGATCCATCATGGCCTGATTGACCGACGAGGCATGACCGACGCTCGCCACGCGATCCGCCACCTCGACGAGTGCCGCGCGCCCCGATCCCGACGACACACTCTCCTCAATCCCAAAATAGCGCGCCAACACGCGCTCCACATTTCCATCCACGGCGGCCACGTTCCACCCGAACGCAAACGATCCAATCGCCCCCGCCGTATATGCCCCCACCCCGGGAATCCGACGCAATCCAGCCATGTCCCCGGGAAACTGGCCGCCGCATTTTTCGACCAGATACCGCGCGCCCTCGTGGAGATAACGCGCGCGCCTGTAATACCCAAGACCTGCCCACAGCCGCATCACCTCTTCGATCGGCGCGCGCGCCAGCGTTTCCAGATCCGGAAAGGATTCCATCCACCGCGCATAATACGGTTTCACCGTCTCCACCTGCGTCTGCTGAAGCATCAGCTCTGACACCCACACCTGATAGGGTGTCGAATCATGGCGCCACGGCAAATCTCGCCCGCTCCGCGCAAACCACGCGTTCAGCGTTTCTACAAAAAATTCACTTGCATCGTTTTTTTTCGGCATCATAACCCTAGGCACATAGACAAACTTTCTGTGTAGAGAATCCCACGCGCTTCAATGAATCAGAAGTGGAAAGTGAGAAGTTAGATAAAAATAAAAGCAAAACACAAAGCGCTCCACCAAAACCCGACCTCACCCCCGTCCCCTCTCCCATGGGGAGAGGGGAGCATGCTTCATAAAAAACAAAAAGCCCCACTCGAACCCCGACCTCACCCCCGTCCCCTCTCCCATGGGGAGAGGGGAGCATGCTTCAT
>CAMCLY010000019.1 GCA_945875805.1 uncultured Myxococcales bacterium
CCGCCGACCGGCCCCTCCCCAATTCGGGGGGTGTGGGGTGACTGGTCCCCCCACACAAAAACCTACGTCTCAATCCCTGGGCCGAGGATGCGGCTGCCGGTTTCGGTAATCAGGACGTCGTCTTCGATACGGATTCCATGAAAACCGCGAAACTTCTCGACTTCCGAATAACATATAAAGGCGTCGAGGTATTTTTTGGCCGCCCATCGGTCGATGAGTTCGGGGATGAAATAGCACCCCGGCTCCACGGTCACCACAAAACCGGGTTCGAGTCGGCGCGCAAGGCGGAGCGCATTCAGCCCAAACTGCGTCGAACGCGATTCGCCGGGCGCATACCCCACGTCGTCCCCATAATTCTCCATATCGTGCGCATCCAGGCCCAGCATGTGCCCAATCCCATGCGGCAAAAACAGCGCGTGCGCGCCCGCCTGCACCGATTCCTCCACATCACCGCGCATCAGCCCGAGCCCCTGCAACGCTTCTGTCAGCGCCCGGCACGCCGCAAAATGCACATCGCGCTGACTTGCCCCGCGCACCGCTGTCGCCGCAATCCCCGCGCGTTGCGCTGCCAGCACTGCCGCATACACCTCGCGCTGCACCGGGCTCATCGAATCGCCAGCGCAATACGTCCGCGTGATGTCCGCACAATACCCATGCGCCGATTCCGCCCCGCAGTCGATCAGCACCAAATCCCCTTCTCCAATCACGTGTCCATAAGACTCGCAATGCATCGTCTCGCCATGAGTCGTGACGATCGGATCAAACGCCTGCGCTCGCTCTTTCGCAATCGCCGGCCCCAACAGTGCCGACAAAATCTCCGACTCCAGACGCCCCGGTTCTATCGCCGCACGCGCCGCGCAAAGCATCCGACGCGTCAGCGCTATCGCCGACTCGATTTCCGCCACCTCCCCGGCCTCCTTGCACGAACGTTGCGCAATCACCCCGCGACGGAGCGCCGCCGACGAAAGCCCACCCAGCGCCTCCGGACGCACCCCAAGCCACCCCGAAAGCCGTTCCCGCAAACCATAATCATACGGTTCCACAAAGTGCGTCCCCGCACGCACCACCTCGCCAAGACGCCCATAATCCCCCACGCGCTCTATCCCGGCACGCGCCGCCAGCGCCTCCCCGCTCTCCACTGGCCCCGTCCATATCACGTCGTCTTCGCCAGGCGCCGTCAAATACAGCACCTCCGTGCCATCACCCGACAGCCAAAGCGCCGCATCCGCCACATCCAAACCCGTATAATACCTAAACGTCGAGTCCTGATGAAATGTATATGTGTTCGCCACATAATTCCTCGGAACCTGCGTCGCCGACAAAATCAAAATATCCCCATCCGGCACTCGCCGTCTCAGCGCCTTCCTGCGTCCCGCATAATCAAACATCGTACTTCCTCCTATCTTTGCGCCTCGTGCGCGCAAAATATCCTACATATCCCACTCCACCCAAGTCCATACCATTTTTATCTCATCCCTCCGTCGCGCGGGCTATCTGCCCCTGCGCAGATACGCCCTGCGCCTCGCCCTATCTCGCCTGCGGCTCAATACGGGCGAGTTTTTTTTCTGTCTGCCGGAATCACGCAGGGATCAGTGTTTTCCCCCAAAAATCACGATAATTGGCGTAATGAAAAAACCTGAAAAAAAAAACAGTGCATTTACACCCAAATGTGGTAACATCCCGGCAAGATTGGATCTTGCGAGAAATGCCAGCTTTCGCACGCATTCCCCTTTTTTGCGCTCTCTCACCTGTTAAAGTCTTCTTCACGCTGTCATTATGGACTACATGGATAAAAACGACATCGACTTGCGAATCCAAAAACTCGAACGCATGATTGCCGAGCTTAAGCAGACAATTCGACCGCAATCCCCTGATGCGTCTGTCCCATCCGACCAGGCCCCCGTCCACGCCATCCCCAATGCTCCCGAGACGTCACTCCAAGATGCCAGTCCGAGGCCCGAGACGCCTTCCGATCCACGCGTTACCTCCGAAGACAACACACCCCATCAGAGTCCATCCGACGAAATAAACTCGGAGCAAGACAACACAACCCAAGAGAACACGCACCAAAACGACGATCCGCACCATTGCAGATCGACCATCCCCGTGTCATTCTCCATTCAGGACCAATCCTTCCCACTCAAAGAACAGACCTGGCCCGCCCTGCTTGCCGAAATCGTCGAATACGTCATTCATCAAGGAACCATCCCTTATCTCCAAAACAGGATCGCAAACCGTTCCAAGTTCGTGCCTTTGCTCCGCAACCTCCGAATCTTCAACACATTCGAAGCGGCCGAAGCCGAAAAAGATGCCGTCTATCAAACAGATTTATCCAATCAACAATATCTTTGCATCTACACTCAGGATCCGCAAACCATCATCAATACTTTCAGCGCATTCTGCAAGATGTGCAACATTCCCATAAATACCATCCAAATCGAGCGCAAAAAAATTGATAAGCCATCGCACTCGCCCAACGACCTACACGATAATCACAACGACGAAGACGACGATAATCACAATAGTATAGACGACCTGAACGATAACCACGACGAGGATATAAACGACGACAAACATGCGGTCTATCAACTCACGTTTGCCTACCCCGAAAAAGCCATAAACACCATTCCCCTCACGTGCAATATTCAGAACTTGCCCTTAAAATTTTCTCCAAAAAACTGGCCCACTCTCCTTTCGGAATTTATCAAACTCATTTCCAACACGAGCATTCCGGCTTTTTGGTTCAAAATTCAGAGCCATATTTCTACGAATCCAATTCTTCAAAACATTCTAATTTCTCGCTCGCTTCCCGATCTCTACACAAATCATCCTTCATTTAAACTCACCGATCGATGGTCGCTTATTCTTTATACTCAAAAACCCAAAGAGATCGTGCTCATCATCCAAGCCCTGTGTGAACTTTTCGCCATTCCCACCAAACAGGTCATCATTACCTACACGCCACTCCCATCTTCATCTGTAAATCCCGGCGACGACAAAATAGAAGATGAATCCAAAGTGGAAAACAACGACGAGGACAACGACGAAAGCGTCGAGGACGTCGAGGACGTCGAGGACGTCGAGGACGTCGAGGACGACGACGACGACGACGACGACGAGGACGTCGAGGACGACGAGGACGACGAGGACGACGAGGACGTCGAGGACGACGAGGACGTCGAGGACGACGAGGACGTCGAGGACGTCGAGGACGTCGAGAACGACGAGGACGACGAGGAAAGCGACGAAAACGGCGAGAACACACTGGAACCATGCACAATTGTCAATCTCACCACACCTGATGCCTATAAAGGCACAAAACCTATTTATTGTACCATCAAAAATGACAACCTCATTTTATTCCAAAAGACCTGGGGTGAGCTTCTCGTGACAATCGTCGAATACCTATCCAGACAGAAGGACGATCTCACCGATCGCCTCATCCACACACCGATTTTGGGCAAAAGACCTATAGTTTCCAAAATTAAACCCAAATTTGCGCGCAAATCCTCCCGCAATGGACGCAAAAGTCCAAACCACAAAAAGCTATCCAATGGACACTATCTCATCGTCAACTATAGCTGTAGAGAAATCATCCGAATTATCAAGAAACTCCTCGAGTTCTGTGATCTTTCCACACATGACATACGCATAGGCTGTCAGTCGCCAGATACCGAAAATAACCACGCATTCCCCACAAACGCTCCCTCATCTGCCATATCCAAATCTGTCGATTTTGAGATTCCGGAATATCCCCAACCCACAGTCCAAGCGAACACGCTCTCCACTCGCACGGTCCGACTCAATTTCAACACTCCAGAGAAATACACTAAAAAATCTCCAGTTTCCTGCACCATCGATGGAAAACCAATTCACTACCCCAATTCCCAGTGGAAAGATCTGTTGCCCGCATTTGTCAACCACGCCATCGACGAACACTGGCCAAACCTGGATCGATTGAGTTATCAAACGCTTCCAAGAGAAAGGGCAGCCTTCTTTCAAAGAACACCGCTTTCATCCAGGACTGACGGTGTTAAGTGGGTAAAGTGTCACAACGATCTCTACATCAGGACAACGCGTAGCGCCGTATCGCACATCCAAGCCATCGCTGGAATATGTCAATTCTGCCAAATCTCTCTCGATCGCGTCGCCATTTATATCTCCACAAATACCGACGACGACGACGAACTTTCCCCTGCGATGACGTCCATATCGCCTGACCGACCAAGTGCCTATGACACCCCCGAGACTTTCAAGTCGCCATCCCCCATCCAAAACCCGCCCGGTATTTCCGCACAAGACAGTGTCATAAAGCGCGCGCTCAATGAAAATACAATAAACACGAAAAGGACCGCCACACCCCAATATCGCGCCCAGACAAGATATGTGACGCAATTATCCACACAAATTCGCAAGCATATCTCAAAAATATATACACACCTTCCACATCACCGTGATGACAGGCAAACCATGAACTCCAACACACCTCTACGCGTTCACTTTGGAAGACCCGAACTGTGTGTCCATTCCAATCCCACGTGCTGCTGCTTCAGAAATTCGGTCCTCGTGATGGGCAAATTCTCATGGGGCGAACTCATCGTGTGTTTTCTCGAAGAACTCATCAAACTCGACGCGCCAAACCTCGATTCCCTGCGATACGAGCCCATTTTGGGAAGCCGTATTCTCTTCCTCCCCGAAAAACCTCGCGGTAAAAATATCGTCCAGCTCTCCAACGGGTACTACCTCAACGCCACCTTCCGTCCCGAAGTCGCCGTCATCGTCCTCAGACGCCTCTGCGAACGATGCGGCATCGATACCAGCGACCTCGCCATTGAATACACACCCAAAACTTCTGTCGCCAACCCCACCCGCGCCATCACGACGCAGGCCCCAGTCTCCCATCACGACACACTGTCCCCCCCATCCCACACCGAAGACGCGTGCAAAGCACGCTTTAAAGCCTATCTGCAACAAACGATGGCCGCCACCACCGTCAATATCTACAGCGCCGCCATCGACCAAATCTCCAAATTCGCCCGCGACCGCCAAATCTGCCAGACGACGCTCTACATCCTTGACGACGCCAACACCCTGCAAACCATTCTGGATGCACTTTTGAAAGACCCAAAATTCGTCCAATGGGATCAACAAAAACACCACTATCTGAAATCCGCACTCTTAAAGCTCATCGAATTCCACCAACAGAAAGCCGACTTCTTCAAATTCATCGAAGACCACCGACAAACACAAAATGACGACGACGCCAGCCCCAGTCAATACGACACCGATGCTCACACCCAGGCTCCCCAATCTCTATCGACCTCGTATGCGTCCGCACACACACAACCCAACCCCCTCTCACCACTCGCCCAATTGATCCTCGAACACTTTCCTGACGGATTGCAGCTTGGTATTCTCGACATCACAAAACTGCGAAATGCCGCCAATGACGCCGATCTCCCACTTCCTTCCGATGATAATGCGCTCAAAAATCGCATTGCCCAATGCGGACTCCAAATCGACAACATGGTCTATGTCATCGATCCCATGTCCGTCCAACGCATCCAAGATCTCCTCCAACGCGACATCGACGACGGCCACGCCATATTCTTCTATAACCAATGGTTCAATGCACACCGACAAATCCTCGAAGCGGCACACATCCACGAAAGCATCTTGCAGCCGTGGCTCGAAAAGACCTTTCCAAACCTCTATTTCTACAAATATCACTTCGGCACAACCGACAAAAAACAGTTCGAAGGCATCAAAAGAGAAATCCTGAAGTTTTGGAACGATGATCCCAAACTCAATGTCGCTCAAATACAGGAACGTCTGCCCTACATTCCCAGCGAGGATATTCTTCAAACGCTGAGAAAAGACGACGGATTCATCTACGAATCCAGAGACACCTTCGCCCGACTCGGCGACTTCGACATCACGCTCGAACACAAAGAAAACCTGTTGAACGACGTCAAAGACATGTTCTATGCCAACGCGCCCGTCCTTCTCTCCAAACTCCCGCTCGACGACATCATCCAACACAACTGGAAACTCGAAACCCTCTCTCACCCCGCGTTTGAAAATGCCGCCTATGCCCTGTGCCTCAAACAGGACTACGACATCATCGGAAACGTCAACAGCACCGACAGACGCCTCGTTCAAAAAAACGCCCAGACCGACGCACCAGACGATTCCAACGCCCTCGAAAAGCTCTACCAAGCCATCGATCACCAGTGCACAAAACAAGAACTCTTCGAGATACAAAAAGAAGCCATTGGGACAAATGGCCACATGCAAGTGTGCTTGACTGCCATTAAAACTCTGATCCAAATCAGCGAGGACGAATTTGTCCCCAAAAACTTTTTGTCTTTTGACATCGAAGCCATCGACGACGCCATCGACGATATGCTTCAACGCGCCCAAAAAGCGTACATGCCTCTCAAAGCCTTTACGTCGTTTTTTGGTTTTCCAGACTGCCACTATCCATGGAATCCTTACATCTTGCAAGGGTACGTCCGACACTTCAGCCGGCGCTTCACAATCATGCAGCCCGCCGTGAATTTTTCCTGCATTGGCGCCGTGGTGAAAAAAGATTGGTTTGACGCATACAAGGAGCTCATGGCGGACGCCGTGGTCGCCGCCCACATCCCCCTGACGATCGAGGACGTCGGAGATTTCCTTATCGAGCGCGGATACATCGGACTAAGACGCACCCAAACCCTCGAAGAGATTCTCACTCTGGCCAATTCACTCTGACGCACAAACCATGTATTCGTACACTTATGACCCCACCACCGGCGGGCTTCTTCTCAACACCACCCCCACAAACCTTTCAAAGGAACCGCGCCCCGTCTACGCCCCCGAACTCGACCTCCTCGGATTCGACAAGTTCTGGACATACGACAAACAAACCGAACGCCCTTATCTCTGGGCCGAAGCCAATTATTACTATTATCGCGGCACCCTCGTCGCCAAACTCAAAGGCGGAAGCGTATTCACCGCCCCAGAAATCCTCCTCCAGTACCACGACGACGGCACGCCCGTCACCCCGGAGCCTGGCAACGCCCCCCTCAGGCCCGTCGACCTCGACGCCATGGTCCGCGCCAATCGAGAACGCCTCGACGTCATCGAACAGACCACCGTCAAAAAGATCTACGCCGTCTACACCAAATACAAAAACAAGCTCGACGCCTTCCACGTCGCCTTTTCGGGCGGAAAGGACAGTTGCGTCCTCCTCGAACTCGTCAAAAAAGCCCTCCCCAAAGGATCCTTCATCGTCATCTTTGGCGACACCGGCATGGAGTTCCCCGACACCTACGACACCGTCCAAAAAATCAAAGCACAGTGCGACGCCCAAAACATCCCGTTCTACACGGCCAAGTCTCACCTCACCCCACAAGAATCCTGGAACCTCTTTGGCCCCCCGTCGCGCACGCTCCGCTGGTGCTGCTCCGTACACAAAAGCACCCCACAACCCCTCAAACTCCGAGAAATTACCGGAAAAAACGATTACACCGGGCTCGCCTATGTTGGCGTGCGCGCCCATGAAAGTCATGCTCGTTCGTTGTATGAATATGAAAATTATGGAAAAAAAATCAAAGGCCAGTTCAGCCACAATTCAATCTTAGAATGGACATCGGCCGAAATCTGGCTTTATATCTACGCCCACCAACTCATCATCAACGAAGCCTATAAAAAGGGAAATTCGCGCGCCGGGTGCCTTTTCTGTCCCATGTCCGGAGGGGCAAGCGATTACATTCGTCACGCATGCTATCCCTCCAACATTGATGTGTTTATACGTATCATCGAAAAAGCCTACAACGCTCCAAGTCTCGAAAAGAAAAAATGTTATGTCGAAAATGGCGGATGGAATGCAAGAGCTTCTGGACGTGATCTCTTTGACAATCCTTTTCGGTATTATGAAGAAACACGTAACGACATCCTTAAAATTACATCGTACAATCCAGACTCTCATTGGCAAGAGTGGATCAAGACCCTCGGAGATGTCTCAAAAAAGTCAAATGAAACCTACACCTTACAATACAAAGAAAGAACCATTCCATTTTCCGTACATAAAAACAGAGAAGGTTACATCGTCTCTATATCCTCAATAATTTCAAAAACATATCCTGAATTCATAAAACTATTTAAACAAGTATTTAGAAAAGCCACATACTGCACTGGATGCAGAGTTTGCGAAACAAATTGTAGAAATGGATGCCTCAAATTTCAGGACGGATCTGTTCATATCGAGAATTGCATTCGTTGCCACGAATGCCACAACATAGAAACCGGATGTTTATTATACCGTTCGCTTCAATTTTCAAAGGGAGAACAAATGAGTGCAAAGAAATGTTTAAATAATTTGAATGACCACGCTCCAAAAATAGAGTGGCTAGTGGCTTTCTTTGAAAATAAAGACAAGTTTTTTGATGAAAATTCTCTCGGCCCTAACATGTTACAATATTTCAAGCGTTTTCTCAAAGACGCCTCGCTTGCCGAAAAGAATACATGCCTGCCACTCACCTTTCTTCTCTCGGATTTAGGCTGGGAAAGCGCCACTGCACAAGGCATCATGCTCGTCAATCTGGCCAATCAAAATCCACAGATACAATGGTATATCCAAAACATGGATCTCGATGTGTCCTACACGCCAGAATACATAGAAAAAACGCTTCAAGCCCTGGACATCAAAGAAAAAGACTCCAGGTCCATCCGAAAAGCCTTCAAACGCCTTGTGCAAACGCCGCTGGGGACGTCATTGCATTTTGGCACGGTCACGTCGGAGGGAGCGCTCATGCGCACGCCGTGTGTGGTCACGGATCTTCGCGTTTTTCTCTATGGACTCTTTGTCTTTGCCGAAAAAAGCGGCGCGCGCAATTTCAGCCTGTCGTGGCTCATGGACGAGGTTCCGGACCGCGAGGGCATAAGCCCCACGCGCATCTTTGGCACACCGCGCGAGGAAGCCACACAACTTCTGCGAGGGCTCTCCATCAACTATCCCGGATTTATCCACGCCTCCTTTACGCACGATCTCGAAACCATAGCCCTTGCCGACGAAAAATCGTCACAGGATGTCCTGAATCTGTTCAAAGAGGAAAACTGATATGTCTGATGTCTACAACCATTATTTTGAGATCGATTCCAACTATTTTCCGTGCCTCGACGATTCTGCCATTGCGGCGGGGGCGAAGTGGGAAAACACGTATCCGCACGAGACGTTCATCGCGCTTCTCACCGCCATGGAAAAAGCCCTCGCGCGTCAGAACGACGGAAAGTCCCTGTGGATCGAAGGTTCCTATGGGACGGGCAAATCTCAATGTGCCTATGCGTTGCGACAGCTTCTCACGGTGTCGCCGTCGGAATTTGACGCCTACTGGAACGCCTTCGAAGCCCTCAAAAGAAAGCCCGATCTCCGGACAAAACTCATCGGACATCGCGAAAAAGGCATTCTCGTCGCCCATCGATACGCCTCCGGCTACATTGAGAACGCCCATGATCTCTTCTACGCCGTCCAGGAATCCATCATGGCCGCCCTCCGCGCATCGAACGTTTCGTACAAAGGCGAGGACAGTTTTAAAGATTCGGTGGTGGCGTGGCTGGAAGATGATATCCACAAAATGACGTTCGACCGCTATCTCAATGACCCCAAACGACCTTGGCAAGGCGAATTCTCGCAATCCTCAGCCGACGAGGTCATCCGCACCCTCAAAAAGAACGACAAAGCGTCCGACAAAGTAAATGACCTCATTTCCAAAATTATCAAACTCGGCAAAGAAGAAGGCATCACGACATTTTCGCTCAACGCAGATCGACTCATCGCTTGGATTAAAGACATCATCGAGAAAAACCATATCCAAATTGTCTTGGTATGGGATGAATTTTCCGATTACTTTAAAAACAATCTCAACAGCCTCACCGAATTTCAAAAAATCGTCGCGCTCGTCCAATCCAGTCCATTCTATTTCATCATCGTCACGCACAACATCAAGCAGTTCCTCACCGAACATGACAATAATGCCCTCAAAAAACTCCTAGATCGCTTCGTCATCCATACGATCGAACTCCCCGAACACATTGCCCTCAAACTCATAGGCCATGCCTTCTGCGTCAAAGACTCCGCCAAAAGCACCTGGGACGAAATCACAGGCGATCTGGACCAAAGAACCCCCAAGTCACGCGCTAAAGTGATGAAGGCTTCAGACATCGACGAACCCAACGATATCCGAAAGATCTTCCCGATCCACCCCATGACGACCATCTTCCTCAAGTTCATTGCCGAACACTTCCAGTCCAACCAGCGATCGATGTTTGACTTCATCAAGTCCCAAAACAGCCATGAGGTCAAAGCGTTTCAGTGGTTTATCGAAAACCACAGTCCGTTCGATGACAATCCCTTCCTCACCACAGACATGTTATGGGATTTCTTCTATGAACACGGAAAAAACAAACTCAGTACGGAGATTTTGTCCATATTGAGAACGTATGATCAACACGCCTCCAATCTGAGAAGCGACGAGCAACGCGTCTTCAAAGCCATTCTCATCATGCAGGCAGTCAGTCAGCAAATCGCCGGCAACAGAGAAGGCGCGCAAAGGATCACAATCGCCAACCCCACCCAGGAAAACCTCGGCCTCGTCTTTGAGGGCACCGACCTCCAAAACACGTTCAACGGCATCGCCAACAAACTCAAAAACGACGGCATCCTCATCGCCACAGGGGGCGGCAAAACCCCACTTCTCTATTCCGTAGCGGTCCTCGCCGGAGATCAGGCACAAATTGAAAAATACAAAAAAGAGTTCAAAGACAAGCTCAAAACCTCGCAACTCATCACCAATGCGGATCTCGCGAACGTCCTCAATATTTCGGCCGCGCTGAAGTTGCGTTTTGCCCCCGAAGAGGGGGGCCGTCTGCCCTCGGCGAGCGTCGACGACTTTTCAAAACAAATCTACAATTTACGCGACAAACAGCGTGAAAACTGGCGTTGCAAGGCCATTCTTCTTTTTGCCAAAGACGAAAGCGAAGCCTGCAGATTCCAAACAAAGATCCGAGAGACCGTCCAAAATCCGGACTACAAAGACATCGTCTTCATCGACGCCACGGCAACACCCATCGCCCCGTATGATCTCGAAGAATACATCGAAGCCATGGCGCTGTGCAATTATCAGCAAACGGCCAGGTCCACGGCTTCCAACGATTTCAAAAACAAAGCAGAGCATATCCTAAGCGATTGGAAACAAAATATCCAAAGAGGAAGATTCGTCATTTACTACACGTCTCCCAATTCAGAAAATCAGCGCTCCGAAAATAAAACCGGAATCCAAGAGGTAAAGACGACTCTCGAGTGCATTGTAAAGCAATATTATCCCTATGCACTTGAGTTTAATGGATTTTCCGAAACTCAGATCGGATACAAAAGCCCACAGACCACGACGGCGGCCAAAGGTGCCATCACACATAATCCTTCCGGCGCATGTGCAAATATCAAAGACAAAGCCCCCATCAAAGAGGTCTGGGATGTCCACGAATACTGGACACAACCAGGTTTGGACAGAAACGTCATTTCCATCATCAAAAAGGATATAGACGCCCTCATCCAAAAACGTTTCAAAAAGGACGGGAACATTTCCATTCGAGATATCTACGAATCGCTCAAAGACAACTACGCATTTCCGCCCTGCCCGCTTTCATCCTTTATCATGGGATTTATCCTCAAAGAATACAGCGCTTCTCCCTACCAATACGCCGACAGCCGGGGTAGCTCCGAACCCATGTCCTCCGACAAACTCGCCGAAATGATCGGCAATATCATCAACAAACCCCAGTGCAATGACACCTACATCGTCAAGATGTGCCCAGAAGACATGGCCTACTGCCAGCTCACCCAAAAGGCCTGGAAGATCAAGGAATCGTCCGCAACCTCTGCCGATATGGCCAGCAGACAGGTCGAAACCAAAATGCGTGAGGTCAAGCTCCCGATATGGTGTCTCAAAACCCTCGACACGCAAAACCTCTATCCCATCGTCGAACAATACATCCAGCTCGTTCAGAGCGAGGGATCTGAAAAACGAAAATTGGAACGTGCCATCGGAAAAGAAGCCATGAACGATTCCTTGTTGCCAAATAAACTTGAATCGTTCATCACCAAAGAAAATATCCAAACTGCCATGCTGGCTTTTCTCGAAACCTTCGACGATGGACGCATTTTGTCGTTAGCCCGTCAAATCGATGCTCAGGACACCATCATTCAGGACATCAAACGCCTCTTTGACGTCAAATACGCATGTATATGGAACATAGAAACCGGGTGCGAACAAATTCAAAGCCTCGCCATCGAATACAAGATTGTCATCGAGACAAACGAACTCCTCAACACCTGCGTGCATTCCCTCAACGATGCCATCGCCAAATGGCGAGAAAAACTCAAATTCCTCGGCATTTCTTACGAAAGTCTTGGAGAGTATTGTCCAGACCTCAAAGAGGTGATCGACATTCTCTACAAAGTCTATAAGAACACCATCCCGGGTGAACAGTACAAAAAATTGCTCGATCTGTTCGAGACAAAACATACAAAACTCAAATCGCTTCTCGACGACGACCTGGCTTATTTCAAAGAAATCTATTCAAATTCTCTCAATGGCTTGAGTGACGAGGACATCCGGTCGGTCAAATCGCGCATTGCCACAGCCATGTTTGACACCACGGCCAGAGCCAGCAGCGAAAAAGTCAAAGAAACCGCCGACGAAATGCGCAAAAATATGGTGCGCACACAGCTCTCCAAGCAATGGCAGGAACGCACCCGTTCAGACTCTCCAAAGGCATGGTCAAATGCCCATCACCTTCCCATTCTGTATATGGTGTCAGCCGACGAATACGGCGAGGCAAAGGCGGCGTTCGATGTTCTCGACCATCTGCAATACCGCTCCGAAGGCGAGATCAAAAAAACCTTTGAGTTCATCCAGAACGCCACATTTTTTGAGACGCTCAACGACCAGACAAAACAGGACGAAGCGTTCAAAAAACACATTCTCGGGACTTATGCGGCGCTCTTTAGAGACCTGGACATCGTCCGGAAAACCCTCACAGACCTGGCCGCACCCTGCGACTGGGAAGCCAACCAGGAGATCAGGAATCGCGTCCAGGCCCTTGCCACAGACAAATACCAATCAGGCGGATGTGAAGTACTCCTGCATAAAATCGACGAGATGAGCGCCGAAGAAGCCAAAAACTACTTCCGAAAACTCATCTCAAACAACGTCACCATCGGCATGGAAATCCTCACCCACGGAGCGTGATATGGACTGGCTGAAGGCTATTAACAATTACCTGAAATCCTCCTTCAAATCGCCCTTCTTTCTCTTTACCGGCGACGCAGACTATTCCTGCGTCATCCAGGAACTCAATGACTTTGGACTCGACAAAAAACGTTTGAGCGACTTATGCCCTCAGGACGACAAAATCCCCGATATCGATGTTTTGTTTAATGAGATGGCCATCGCCGACGTCAATGCCAACCAAAAAAGTTTTTTCCTGATCGGCATCGGCGAATTTCTTGCCTTAAAAAGCCCATCTGAGGCGCGATCCCTCATCTCCCAACTGAAAGATACCCACACGGACGGGGCCAAAGTCGTCCTCGTGTTGCGCGGGCTCAACGCATACATCCAAATGTTACAGTCTAACCTGCACTTCAACGCGGCGTCACTCCTGGCCTACACCCCGGACGCCTCTTTTACGGTGTCTTTTACCAAAACCTCAATCGACGCACTCGCTACGATTCACGGCCTGAAAAACCTTCTCGCGTATTTTGAAGACGGATCGAACGAACACGTCTATGTCAAAACAAATTATCATTTTGACCATAGTATTAAATCCATCGATTCCGCCTACGAAGCGATTCGCACAACAATTCCGGACTTCTCCATTCCGGAATCCTGCGGCACCCAAGAACAATGGCTATCCCTGTTTCAACAGCTCCAAAATACGGACAATTCTCTTGAGGAACTGTTTGAGCAATACCGGTTTGGCGGTTTTTCCATCGAAAAAATCTACCATACGCTTTGCGATAAAGCGTCAGGCTGGCTATACTTCATTTATCTCAAATGGAAAGGATTCCCAAGACAGCCCTATCTCCAAAGCGTACTCGACAAGACGACGTCATCTCAAGATCTGTGCAAAAATCTCACACACACCATCATCGACATTCGCCCCGACGATCCCAGGTTCAAACAATTTTATGACGAGCGAAAAACGCTCGTCCAATCCATTCCGGAACCCGACATCGCCGCTTTTGTCAAAGACAACCGAATCGTGCGCGCCCGCGCCATCTACAGACTCACCAATCAAACATCCACCGAAAAAAAAGAAATCATCACCTATCTGGCCCAACCCCAGGAAGACGATCCCGACATGCTGTCCAAAGAATACGATCGTCTTCGCACCATCTACCCCGAACTCTGCGATTACCTCGACACCTATACGTTTATCCCAACCCAGGATTCTGCCCTCTCCACGGCGTATGCAAATTATCTGACCCAATATTTTAACGAATACAAACGGCAAAAACTCACCAACCGCATCATCCCGGAATTTCTGCAAAAAGTCCAAGATAACGCCCGCACACGCGATTACAACAAACTCCAAACGCGAAATGCCGTCCTCGACGCCATCCAAAAAGACGACAGGACGCAACTCTACTGGATCGACGCGCTCGGCGTCGAGTATTTGCACCTCATCCAAACGTTGGCCGAGAAACACGATTTAAACATGGACGTACACATCGCCCGCGCGTCGCTTCCCACCATCACCTCGCTCAACAGGGATTTTTATGATACCTGGAACGGCCCCAAACACACTTCAAACAACCTCGACAAGATTAAGCACAATCGCGAAGAATCCGACGTATCTCCCAAAGACGCGCCCATTCATCTCGCCTCTGAAATCGACATCATTTCTAAACATATCGAAAAGATTGCCTCCAACCTCAAACGCAACGATTATAACCGCGTCATTCTCACCAGCGATCACGGCACATCGAGGCTCGCCGTCATTCAAGACCAGGTCGAAAAGTACGATTGCGACACCAAAGGCGAACATTCCGGGCGATGTTGTAAAGTGTTTTATCCCCATGACGATTTGCATTTTGCCACCGAGGAACAGGGATACCTCGTCCTCGCCGACTATGGACGCTTCAGGGGCGGACGCGCTGCCGAAGTCGAAGTTCATGGCGGCGCCAGCCTGGAAGAAGTCCTCGTCCCCGTCATTGCCTTCACCCTCAAAGACGAGACGATCGACATCGACCTGTTGAACAAAGACGACATCATTTCCGACAGCCAGGGCACACTGCTCACCTTCTTTGTCGACAAATGCGGAGCCCACGTCGCCTTCATGCTCGGAGACGAATGGTTTTACCCCACGCCACAAAGCGATCTCATGCACCTCGATCTCGTCCTTCCAAAATTGAAAAGGCCGGGCTCATACACCATCAAAGTCTACGTGGACACGACATTCCTCAAAGACATTCCATTCAAATCTCGCGGAAGGGCCGCAAGCATCAACGACGATTTTGATCTGGACTAAACAAGGAGATCTCTCATGGATTTCATCCTCTCCGAAAAACTCAAAAACCATTTCGCCGACATGGTCGTCTATAAAGACCTGAAACATACAAACTTCTTTTCCACGCTTTCCCTGCCATCCTTTATGCGGGACTGGCTGTTGCACAAGTTCCAGGATGGAGACACCGGCGAACTCGACAAGGAGAGACTGATCGACTTTGTCCACCGGAATCTCCCCAAACGCGAGGAATGGACATCCATCAAAAACCGCCTCATCATCGAACGCGAACACGTCAAGTTTTTGGCTAGAATTTCCGCCGATATCGACATCAAAACGAGCAACATTTCTTTTGCGCTCCCCGATTACGGGCTTTCCCCTTCGGACTCCATCATCGACGAAAGCGTCTGGGCCGAGTGCGCGCAATACCTCACGTCGGGAAGGGACACGTGGGGCATTGTGACGCTGGGATACCGCGATGCCGAAAATTACGACGCCAGGTTCTCGTCCTCCGGCAAAATGAAAAGCGCCAAAGGCGGGAAAATTAAACTCCTCAACTTCAAGCATTTCTGCCCGTATCACATCGATATCGACTTCTACAAAGACGCGCGAAAAGAGTTCACAACCGAAGAATGGATCGACGTCCTTCTGGCCGCCATCGATTACAATCCCGACGGTTATGGCGACGAAAACCAAAAGATCACCATGCTCACGCGCATCCTTCCATTCCTCGAAAAACGCCTGAATCTCATCGAACTGGCCCCAAAAGGAACGGGAAAATCGTATCTCTACGGACGCGTCAGCCGTTTTGGATGGCTCTCCAGCGGCGGCACCATGACGCGTGCAAAGATGTTTTACGATCAAAATAAGGGCAAAGACGGCATCATCGCCAACAACGACTTCGTCGTCCTCGACGAAATACAGACCATTTCTTTTGGAGACACCGACGAAATGCGCGCCGCCCTCAAAGGGTATCTCGAATCCGGCGAATACACCATCGGAAATCATAAAAACAAATCCGACGCCGGGTTTATTTTGTGCGGAAACATTTCCAAAGAAATCATGGATCAAAACGGATACGTCGATATGTTCCAGGAACTCCCCAAGGAGCTCTACGAATCCGCGCTCGTCGAACGTTTCCACGGATTCATCAAGGGATGGGACATTCCGCGCATGAACGACGACCTCAAAATCGACGGATGGGCCCTCAATTCCGAATACTTTTGCTCCATCCTGCACGAACTCCGAAACGACATGAGTTACCGCACCATCGTAGACGAACTCACCGAAGTGCCCGCAGGCGCCGACACGCGCGACACCGAAGCCATCAAACGCATCGCCACCGCCTACCTCAAACTGATCTTCCCGCACGTCCGAACCCCGGGAGACCTCGACCCAATAGAGTTCAACCGCTATTGCCTGCAAAGAGCCAAAAATATGAGAGACCTCATCCGCGTACAGCTCGCAAATATGGATGCCGAGTACAAAGGAAAAGACATCCCAAACGTGACCGTCAAACCTATTTACAAAACCCCTTTCTGAGTCTTTCAATCTCCGATGAAACGCCACATTACTTGTTGTCAGTGCGGAAAACACCCGCTCGAAAAAAACGAAATCGGGCTCAACAAAAAGCTCCTCGATCCCAATCCTGCAGAATACTATTGTCTCGAATGCCTCGCCCAATACCTGGAAGTCGAACCCGAATATTTGATCGATAAAATCAAAGCGTTCAAAGAACAGGGATGCACCCTCTTTTAATCACCAAACCTCAAAATCCATGATTTACGCCGATAATGCCGCTTCGACACGCCTGTCAGAACACGCCCTGCAAAAAATGTTGCCTTTTTTGCGCAAGCACTATGGCAATCCTTCCAGTCTGCACACGCCCGGCACCTTTGCGCACACAACACTCCAGACCGCCAGACAGGACATTGCCGACGCCATCGGCGCCGATCCGTCCGAAATCTTTTTCACCTCCGGCGCCTCCGAATCCAATTCGTGGGTGATACAGGCGTTTGCCTCGGCGAATCCAGATGGACATATCATTACATCATCCATAGAACATGCCTCCGTGCTCAACGCATGTCATGCCGCCCAACAGGCAGGCGCCAGGATAACCTACCTCCCCGTCGATGCCGACGGACGCGTCTCGATCGAACATCTGCAAAACGCCCTCACGCCCCAGACAAAACTCGTCTCCATCATGACGGCCAACAACGAAATCGGCACCATTCAGCCCGTCGCGCACATGGCCGAGATGCTCCACGCACACCACATTCCATTCCATACCGACGCCGTCCAGGCCGTCGGACACATCCCCGTCGACGTCCGTTCTGCACACTTCGATTTCCTCTCTGCCTCGGCGCACAAATTCCACGGCCCGAAGGGCATCGGGTTTGTATATATAAAAAAGGGATTCACACTCCCTCCTATCATTTTTGGCGGAAAACAGGAGTATGGCTTGCGAGGCGGTACCGAAAACCTCCCGGGCATTGTCGCCATGGCTGCGGCACTCCACGAAGCCGTGTACGGACTTTCGACGGAATCCCAACGCCTCGCCAACCTCGTGCATGCAACCTGGCAAAAACTACAAAAATCCATTCCTGACATTCGGTTTAACGCCCAAAATGCCCCTCGTCTCCCCGGCCTGCTCTCCCTTACCTTTCCTTCTACAAACGGGTCCGCGCTCGCCAATCTGCTCAATTTAAAAGATATTTATATATCGACCGGATCGGCCTGTCATGCGGGAAACACAACTCCCTCGCACGTCCTCACCGCCATCGGCCTCCCTGCATCCCTCGCGCAAAACACCATCCGGATTTCCTACGGCCGAGACAATACTTTAAATGATGCCGACGATATCGCCGACGCTCTGATCTGGGCTTATCACAAAATCCATCACATCCCCGTATAAAACGCCCATGGCACGATTCATGCTTTGCGCCCTCCGACCGTCGCGTCCGCCGACGGATTTTTTATGATCGATGGAGGATGAACATGAATGTAAGATTTGCCCTTTCGATGGCCCTGCCCCTTGCCCTCTTCGCCGCCTCCAATGCTTTTGCCGAAGCGGAATGCCTTTCCGCCTATGGCAAAACCGCATGTGGATATGACTGCATCGAGGCATACGGAAACATCAAATGTGCCCAAACCCCGATGGGCACATGCGCCGAAGCCTATGGCAACATTGTTTGTTACGATCCCCCCGGAAACCCCCACAAAAAAGCCGAATGCAAGGAAAGCTACGGCAACATCGTATGTGGATATCACTGCATCGAGGCATACGGAAACATCAAATGCGCCCAGACCCCAGAGGGAATATGCACCGAATCCTATGGCGAGATCACCTGTTATGACCCGCCCGAGGACACCGATTCCCATCGCCGCCCCCATCGTGGACACCGCCCGCGACCGTCCGTTCCCGCGCAGCCCCAGGAACATCAGACGTACAATCCCCCCGTCTACAATCCCCCCGTCTACAATCCGCGCCCTGTCGTGCACACCCAGCCCCTCGACATGGGCGAAAATGCCGACAATCCGCCCGTTTTCAACATGCCCACCGGGAGCCTTATCGAGCCCAGGGTTCACCACGGCACCAGCACTCAGAGCGTCAGCGTCACCCAAAGCGTGAGTGACAGCGCCTCCACCACCGTGGAATACCATCCAGATGCAAACACCACCGTCACGCAGACCAAACAATCGAGTGCCAGCATCAGCGTCACGACGACCTACACGAACTCCGACTGAGTCCTTTTGCGCGCGGGCTATCTGCCTTTGGCAGATACGCCCGTCGCCTCGCCCTATCTCGGCTTCGCCGCGATACGGGCGAGTTTTTTTTGTGATGAGATAGATAAAGACGGATTCGGACGAGAAACGCAAGACCACACCGTCCCCAGGCCGCACGACCGGATGTCTGCGACAAACATCGCCGTCAAAAGCGCATCCCCCATATCCCCTGACCGACGGGATCCGTAGTGCTGAGCGAATATTCCGATAATTTTTGTTCCGCACGCAATTTTCGTCTTGACGGAGAGGTTTTTTTTTTTATGGAAAAATATCTTTTGCTCGGAACTCCTTGCGGAACTCCTTGCAAAATGCGGTTTTCGCAGATTTCCTTTTAGCAAGAAATCGGTTCCGAACCAACTATAAAGCCACATTTTTTTGGGACAGCAGTGCGATGACACATAAGAATGAGGTCGGAAAGAATAATCGAAATGGCGAATTCTCAACAACACCCCAACGGGGATGATTATGAGAAACGTGTTTTATATATAGCCATCCCTCTCGGGCGATGGTCGTCTGAGAAACTGTTAAATAAAGGAGAAACACTATGTCAGAGCATTGCTTCGGAATTAAGCCAAAACGCCTTGGCGGGAATGGAACTCGGAAATGTGGAACGGTTCTGTGGAGGTGCAAAAAATGCGGCGCCGTCGGTTGTATGATTGAAGGTTGTACCCAACAGATGTTTCACAATGGTCGTTGTATGAGATGCGGACATTGCAGCAGAGAAATCGTTAAATAGACTTCTGCTCTAAGGAATGTCTAATTCAAAAGTCCGATTAAACAGACATTCCGTAAGACGATATGTTTGCTGCAAAGGAGGTAACATGAAGCAGAAACAACAATCTAGTGAGCAGCCTTTTGTCTTTGAAGTTGTTGTCCATGAGGATAACCAGCCTTACTTTGTTGAATTGAACAGGCCAAAAACTGGCAAATACAAGGTAAGTTATTATGGCAGATGTGATGACCCCAACTGCATTTTTCTGAAGAAGAGGTATTGCAGCAATTTTAAATGTTTCTTTAAAAAAGCAGGCGTTTATAGAATATCTCTTTATGGTTCATTTCCTGGGTTTAATTTTTATGATTTTGTTCGGCCTATTTGGAATTATAAAGTATGGGGATGCATTGATACTATGAAAGAAAAGCAAAGAACAAGGGATGAATTTCTTGAAGAATATGGCTATTGCTATAAAATATATCTGAAGGATATCATTGCGTGGGGGACAAATATATGGCGTAGAATGGATAATATGTTTAATGAATGCATGTTAATGGATATGAGTGCCACAGATGCTCCGGACTTGAGAAAGATAAAATCTCTAAATGCAATGTTTAAAAATTGTAGATATTTCAATGGCAATATTGAACATTGGGATGTTTCAAATATCAAATCCATGAGTGACACATTTTGGAGAACTTATCATTTCAATATGCCTCTTGAGCAATGGGATGTCTCAAACGTTAGAAATATGGACCATATGTTTGCTTATGCGCTATCATTTAACCAGCCATTGAATCGTTGGAACGTATCTCGTACTGAATTCATGGAGCACATGTTTATGAGCGCCATTTCATTTAATCAGCCACTAGACAGATGGAATGTTTCGCATGTAAAGGACATGTGGGGGATGTTTGAGGGGGCTGATGATTTTACTCAGCCACTAGATATGTGGAAAGTATCTTCTGTGAGAGAGAATGATTGCGCCTATCTCGGAAGGGGTGGCTTTGTAAATGATATGGTGGCTGTTCATGGGCGCATTGTGAAGGAGAAAGCTTAGTTTTTGGGGGACTGAGACTCTTTTACATGAGTTATCTGTTGCGCTGTGATGGATAGTTGATTATTATCCATCATGGCGTTTTGTTTGGTGGAGTGAGCTGATAAGCCACTATGAGTTGCGGTTAGTGAGCAAGAGATAATGGAAATAGGAGAAGAAGATATGGACAGTAAGATGTTAAAGGCACTTGATTGTGCCATTAGGGACTATGAGACAAAAGGTGATATAGCACAATACGGATATAAGATAGAAAATAAAATATACGAAAATTATATGAGTAATAAGACCTGGAAATCTTTAAAAGAGGATATGCGTAAAAATTATAGAGATGAATTTGAAAAAGGTGGTGGCAAAGAGTTAGAAGAAAGGAAAACAAGATATGGTTTATATCCACCTAAAATGGCGTGTTATGGTTCTTCTAGCCGTTTAATCTATCTATACTCGAAAAACATTGAGGCATTCTCCTTTGAGCGGAAATTGCCAACAATAGTGGGAGGGTATGCGAATTTAGATGGCTACAAGCATAATGAAAGTCTGGATGTATATGTAGAGGCTAAATGCAGGGAAATATATTACAGCCATTCCTCAATCAATGTGAGTAATAAATATATTAATGTTTACGATTTCATACGGGATAAAATGGAAATGAATTTAGTTTTTGAGTGTGACCATCAAAATGAAAAAGATTGTTGTGGTTTATTTAAGTACAAAGGAGAAAAAATCAAACATTTTGATGTTAAACAGTTAATTTGTCATTTTCTCGGCATTTCAGCGCACATGCTTAATCCTAAGTTTAATCATAATAACACAAAGATTAAATTCGTGTATTTTATTTACAATCCAAAAGAATTAGAGAATTTGATTGATGAGAAATACAGAGATAAAATATTAGAAACTTATAAAAAAACGATAGACGAAATTAAAATAATTATAACTAACAAGGGGATGGAGCTGCTATTCAATGCTGTTTATGAGTTTCAAAAACAGAATATGTCAAACCAGCATTTACCATTAGCTCACGACATCGTTCCTTCTTTTGAGTTTATCCTGACAGACCAAAATGAATACAAAAATGCGATTGAAAAGGTCTAACAGTAATCGCCGCGTATCCCGCAGGGATAGCGGCGTCAGGCGTGGCGTATCGGCGCGCATTTGTAGGCGCGTGTCGCGACACGTGCCTACAAAATGCCGCCGATAGCCGCGCAAGCGAGTCGTATGCGCCCTGCGGCGCATAGACGAGCAATACAAGGAAAAATCCATGATCTTTCATAAAATATACAGCATCTATATTTATACGTGTGAAAGGCTGATTCGACAGTTACTTCAGGAACCAGGGCCGATGGATGAGGCCATTGAGAATCTGGAGTTGCCAGAATTTCTGAAAACCCCTTTCAGGGAGCTGATGAAATCCAAAGAGGTTACGGAACTGTTTGGAGAACTCCATTTGATGCAAGAGGATGGGGCAAATAACCATCGCACCATGCCGGAGTATGGGCTGACAAATCTGGAAAAGCAATGGATTAAGGCCATTTTGAACGATCCAAGGGTTAAACTTTTCGATGTATCCTTTACGGGGTTGGATGATGTCGAACCCTTGTATCATCTGGAAGATTATGTTTATTTTGACAGACCGGCAGTATCTGATCCGTGGATGGACTGCGATTATATTAAACATTTTCGAATGGTATATCGTGCATGCAAAGAAAATCAAAGACTGGCTTTGGTTTGGCGAGAGCATGAAAATTCAGGATGGTTAAAAAATACAAATACACCGGCATGGGCTATCTGCAGGCCTGTTCATCTCGAATATGACAGCAGGCTTGATGCCATGTTTATACATGCAGAATGTGATTATCACGGCAAAAAGGGGGTAAGTTCAAAATGCATACGCATTCCAATGCGTTCCATCGTGTCGTGCAAACTTGCAGATGCTTTGGCGTGCGCGGAAATCTGGAAACCTCGTTGTTCTTTGTTGTTATGTGATGCCAAACGCATGACCGAAGTTGAGCATGAACGAGCCGAATTGCGAAAGTCAGAGAAGTCAGCTAAACCCAAAAAGAATCGCGTTGCTTGTTTGTTAATTACAGATAAGCATGATGCATTATCTCGGTCATTGAATGGTTTTGCTTCTTATCAAAAACGAGATGTTGTGTGCGTTTCGGAAGAAGAGAAACGTTATCGTTTGGAATTTTATTATGACTGGCGAGTGGATTCGGAATCGATCGTGAATGATATATTATCGCTGGGGAAAAATGTGTGTGTCGAGTCACCGAAAGAACTGGCGTGGAAAGTCCAACTTCGGTTTAAAAAGCAAAAGGAACTACAAAATAGATTTGAGGCCGCTTCGGTTCATACCATCGTGAATCAGGACGATTGCGCAGATAGGGCAAATGTGAATTTACAAGAAATAGTTTCTTTTGAAAAAATGCGACCTTTTGTTATGAAAGTCGTCGTGACGCGGCCAAATACGGAAGTGCGGATATGCTGTCTTCGCCAAGCGATATGCAGGGAGCCGGAATCAGATGTCTTTTCTTATGGAGAAGATTATCATCTGCTTTATGAAGCAGACTGCGACGGGGACGGTATTTACGAAAAAATATGCCAAACCGGTGACTTGATCCATGTCTATGAAAAGCCAGGGATTTATACCATTGCCATGCGCGGAAATGTGGGACACATCTTGCTCCGCGACGGAAAACATGGAAATCTCGAATTATCGGAGATATCGAACTATGCGCCCGATGCGGATGATTATTATTGGTTTGAGGTATGTCAATGGGGAGATATTGCATGGCGTTCGATGGCTTATATGTTTGCTGGTGCGTGTATGATTCGAATTCCTGCTATGGATGCACCGGATCTGTCCCGTGTCGAAACGATGGAATGTATGTTTTATAATTGTATAAAATTGAATGATCCAGTGGAACATTGGATCGTTTCAAATGTGAAGAATATGGCCATGATGTTTGAAAGGGCAACAGAATTCGACCAACCGCTGGATGCCTGGGATGTATCGAATGTGCAGAATATGGCGGGAATGTTTGCATTTGCCTCGTCATTTAACCATTCCCTTGGGTCGTGGAATGTGTCAAACGTCTGGGATATGACGGATATGTTTAAAATGGCGGAATCGTTCAATCAGCCGCTGGATGCCTGGGATGTATCCCATGTTAAATCCATGGCTGGAATGCTATGCGGCGCCATTTCTTATCGGCAAATTCTGGATAACTGGAATGTATCAGCTCTGGAATTGTCGGATAATATGTTTGCAGGGGCTGTTTCGATGACTTCGCTTCCCAAATGGAGGAATCATCATGGCGTATAATATTGAGTTCAAGTTCGAAAAACTCAATCGGTGCAGGCAGTTTTTGCGCGAATTCTGCATGCTTGGGATTTCATATAGAATGTTGATGAAAGAAAACCAGAGTGCCTATCGCCAGTTCCGCACGTTGATGGAGCAGTTGCTTAAATCATATTTATGCAAACGTGGATACAAAAGCGAGATGAGACAGTTTTTGACTATGGATAGCCGTGATCTGGATGAGAATCCAGTGGCTGCGTTTCTGCAATCGAAAAAGGTTATTGATTCGGAACTGGCGGCACACTTTGGGCTGCTTTTTGCGCTGGAAGATGGAAATTATAAAACCGTGTCAGACCTAAAGCGCGCAGTTCCAGTAGATAATAAGCGTCTTTGGGCTGTGCTGAAAGAATATGAAAACCTCGGTATCATTGAACGTCAAATCGTTAAAAATTTGTTTGAGTATCGCTTGGTGAAGCCAGAATTTGAGCTAACCCCTTATATCGATTTATTCCGATTCTTTGCCGAGGTTGATTCATTAGGCGTCGCCGGACATTATATGATTGAACGGGAACGCGCCAAATTCAAGGTGTTACCACAGTCACCGCTGAGATTCCGGCATCGTTTTTTGTATCACGTCATGGATGCGGAGATATTGGAGTCGATATTGACATGCATTCGCAATCAGACGCCTGTGAGCGTGAAGCTCTATCATTGGGTGCGCAGTCATGATGTACAATATCAAATACCCGCGAATTATCGATTGATTGATCATAATGGCCATGTCGTACAACCGCCACAGACGACATCCAAATGCTGGCTTGCCGCCGACGTTGTCCCTGTCAAAATTTATGCGAGCGCACGTACAGGGCGTCGCTATCTGATGGGGTATTACCTCGAGTCGGGCGACTTTGCTGCGATACGAATTGATCGCATTGAGGAAGTGAAGCCAGTGGAACCCCATAACGCTTCTGAAACACAATATGCGCAATGCCGCGAACGGTTTGCAGCTGAATCTCTGCATCTATGGGGTGTTTTGACACGGAATGTGCCTCAAACCGTTCACGTCGAGATGGAGATTATGGCTCCGCATCCCAATCACCCTGTGCTGGCGAGGCTCGAATCTGAAAAGCGCTGCGGCACAATAGAGCGCATCAGTCCGTATTCTGCGCGTTTTTCTGCTGACGTTTACGACGGCCGCGAACTATTTCCGTGGTTAAGGTCGTTTACTGGTTATGTTATCCGCATATCATTTTCGGATCCATCTCTGATGGATTCCTGGGAAAAGAGAAGCTAAAAGATGCATGGCTTATAATGTGGTTTTGCGTGAAATATCCAATATTTATATTTCATGTTATTCTATATATAAATAACACACAGATGCAAACCAAGGCTACAGCATTTAACTTTTCCGTTGAAATAGCACGTCAAGCATGGCA
>CAMCLY010000020.1 GCA_945875805.1 uncultured Myxococcales bacterium
GAAAAACTGTTTTATATTGTACCATGGTTCGGAACTCCTTGCAAAAGGCGGTTTTCGCAGATTTCCTATTAGCAAGAAATCGGTTCCGAACCAACTATAAAGCCACATTTTTGTGGGACTGCAGTGGTGCCCGGGCTATTTCTATGGCTCGTGGATCGCGATCTTCGATACGTCTAACTGCTGGTTTCTCTTTCTTTGCCATAAACCTCTCCTCATGTCCATGCCCCACCTAACCATACAGAATGGGAGCGGAGGTTTACTCAGATTTTCTTATACCCTCCAAAATACCGACTTCACCCCCTCCGACGAAGACATCGCCAAGAGCATCGCCCTGCTCCCGAAGGTGTAATCGTTTGCGCGTGGCTATGCGCTTCGCGCATACGCCACGCCTTCCGGCCTATGCGCGAAGCGCATATGGCCTCTCGCCGCCCGCTATGTGCAAGCACATACGCGGGCATTTTTGATTTTTGCCCTCGCTTGCTATCCTCACTCCACCGTGTTAAATTCCCCCCTAATGGCTCGCCCCTGCGAGCGTGCCTGCATAAGACTCAAACAAACGGAGGATATATGAATAATATTCCTGAATTTATGGGGGGGGGTGAATATAATTCATCAAACTTCCAGTTAGTCGATCGCCCGATCAAATGCCATAGCCACATAAATCGCCGCTCTCTCCAGTCTGAAGGAGGGGCGAGATGACGACGCGCTTTTTTAATAATACTGATCACACACTGTTTGACAAAATCCGCGGCATTTCTCAAAACATGGTCTGTTTCCATCAGTTTTGTGCTGCAGTTGGTTATTTTCGCGCATCTGGGTATTTTAAAATCCGTAAAGAGCTCGAAAATGTACCAGTCATAAGAATCCTCATTGGGATCAATATAGACAAGATATTCAGGAACCATACGCGCTCGTTGTCAAAACAGCGTTCGCTGTTTGATGGAAAAGACGAAGAAGCGAAAAGTACTTATATCGAAGACTTCGTCAATGATATCAACAAAGATTCTCGCTATTCCGAAGAAGTCGAAGACGGTGTTTATCAGCTTTTGGATGATATTCAGTCGGGAAAGCTCATTCTAAAGGTTCATCCCAAGAACAATCTTCACGCCAAATTCTATCTATGCTTGCCAAAAGACCACAATGAACATACCGATGGCTGGGTTATCATGGGGTCCTCCAATATATCCGAACAGGGACTTGGACTCACACAGCCGCCGCGATATGAACTCAATGTCGCGTTAAAAGATTATGAGGATGTCAAATACTGCCACGATGAATTTGAAAGACTATGGGATGAAGCCGTTGATATCCGTGAATCTGATGTAAAACAGGGCATCTCCAAAACCTATCTCGCACCTGTATCGCCATATGAACTCTACATGAAGCTGCTCATCGAGCACTTTGGCGATCTTGTCGAAGATGATTTTTCGATGAAACTGCCCAGCGGCTATCTTGATTTGAAATATCAATCGGATGCTGCCAAACAGGGCTACCAGATGATGATGACGCACAACGGTTTTATTTTGGCCGATGTCGTGGGTTTAGGCAAAACCATCGTGGCCGCCATGATCGCCCGTCGATTTCTCGAATCCAACGGTCGGAATACCAATATCCTGATTGTAACGCCCCCCGCCATCCAGAAAGGCTGGGAACGAACATTCAACGATTTTGGACTTCAGACTCGGACGCAGTATGTCACAAGCGGAAGTATTGAGCACGTCATCGAATGCAAAGGAAATTATCACGCAAAAGAAGATTACGACCTGGTCATCGTCGATGAGGCGCACAACTACCGGCATGACGACAGTCAGCGATTCGATCATCTGCAGACCGTATGCAAATCCCCATGCCGCGACAGAATTAACAATAAAAACCGAAGAAAAAAGATTATTCTCATTTCGGCTACGCCACTCAACAACCATCCCGAAGATCTCAAAAATCTGCTGTCACTGTTTCAGGAAACCAAGCGCTCAACACTGGATGGTATTACCGATCTCGATACTTATTTTGCTAAGCCGATTAAAGAATACAACGAAATCATGCGCCAGCGCGGCGAATTATCCCCCGCCGAACTCACACAAAAAATCCAAAAGATATATGACAAACTGCGAAACGATATTATTGAACAAATCACTATTCGACGCACGCGCCATAATATTCAGAACTATACAGACTACCTCACTGATCTGCATAAAAATAATATAAAATTTCCCGACATCGAACCACCTTACGAATGGAAATACCGACTCAACCACAATCTCGCACAACTCTATCGAGAAACCGTCATCGTTCTCACCGAACAGCTCGACTATACGCGTTATCGCGCCATTGAGCATCTCGTTCCACCTTATGACAGCGATTATACAGAAAATGCCAAACTCATTGCAAAAAACCTCGCCGGAATTTACTGCAATAACATGATCAAACGTCTTGAAAGCAGTTTCTGTGCTTTCAAGCGTTCGCTCAGAACACTTCTGGACATCACCCAGGGCATGATCGACATGTATCATGCCGACAAAGTCGTCATTCTTGGTGGTCGTGACAACACCCTTCGAAAATTACAAAACGATGGTCTAGAACTCGATGAAATTCTTAGAAAACTTGAAGAAAAAGGAAAACTTAAGGAGGATTATTGTTTTCCTCGAAAGGCATTCAAAAAAGAATTTATACAACTACTCGAAAAAGACCGACAAATACTTCTCGACCTTCAGGCCAAGTGGCAGAACGTCGATGAAGACCCAAAACTTGATCTGTTTATTGAGAAACTCCATTCGACATTGTTCGCTCAAACTCTCAATCAAACCGGAAAACTAGTCGTCTTCTCAGAAAGCATCGATACGGTCAACTACCTCGCAGAACAGCTCACCAAGAGATATAAAGAGAAAAGACTCATTGCAGTCACGTCGAAGAATCGCAACAGCGTAACCGATACGATTACTGCCAATTTCGATGCCAATGTTAAAGTGAACGACCAGAAGGATGAATATCAAATCGTGATATCGAGTGATGTGCTTTCCGAAGGCGTGAACCTTCATCGATCGCACCTCATCGTCAACTACGATTCGCCGTGGAATGCTACGCGCCTCATGCAGCGCATCGGACGTGTCAACCGCATCGGTTCTGTATCGGATAAAATTCGTAACTATATGTTCTACCCTTCTGACGAGGGTGACAGCATCATTCAGCTTACATCGAACGCCATTGCAAAATTACAGGCGTTTCACACGGCATTGGGAGAGGATGCTCAGGTCTTTTCTCACGAAGAAATCGTTCATCAATTCGAATTGTTTAATACCAATGTCAAAGATGAGGTTGACGATTATCTCGATTCTCTGCGCGAAGTGCGCAAAGTCTATGCTAACGACCGCAATCTATACGAAAAGATTCGTCATCTTCCACAAAAAATTCGCGTCGCACGAAAACCGAAAAAAATACATCGGTCGCAATCTACAATCGCCTATATTTCTTCTGAATATAAATCACAGTTTTATAGCATTTCGAATGACTGTAAGCCAATATCATTTGCCGAAGCCGTCAAACTCTTAAAAGCAAAATCCGATGAAATGGCACAGCCATTCGATTACGTGCGCAAAAATAATATTGCCCATGTCCATAAAGCACTTGAATATTACCAGGAAGAGCTCGAGGACAACGCCGCGCCCAACTCTATACAAGCAGCACTAAGCGATCCCAAATCACAAGAAGCGAAAAAAATCCTTCGCGAGTGGATACACAAAGATGCTGAAATTCAAGCAATAGCTGAAGACCTTATCCAGTCCCTTAACAATGGCACGTATGCGCAACTACCCAAACAAATCAAGCAAATCGAAAAGAATGCCAAAAAACAAGGTTCGGTCAGCAATACCACTGCATATATCCGCGAAGAACTCACAAAACTCGTAAAAAACAAATCAAACGTTATCCATATTACAAACGATACTATCGACACCACGCCAGAAATCGTACTCAGCGAGACTTTTATATAACCAATGTTTCGTTCGCGTATCTGGCCGTCTGTCGATAGATTGTTAAATGGCTCTTTGAAATTCTGGTTTTGGAGGGGGCGCGAGCCCCCTACGGTGCTATTGGCGCGGCGTATCGAGCGTCAGCGAGATAGCCAGCACCGCGAGCGCGTATCGAGCAATTGCGAGATAGCGCCGCACCAATACGCACCTACCCCCAGTACGGGGCTAAAGCCCCGTAACGCCCCAATCCAGGCATACCAAAGTCTCAGTTTACGTCATTCGGCTTGAACGCGAACGGAATATTCCAAAAGGAGATCCGTCATGCCTAAAGCAATTACATCAACCGACCTGCGCAACCTTTTTCAGAATCCGTTTTGTCTGAAAGAGTGGACTTCTGTCCTGAAGAATTTCTTTGGGGCAGAGGAAGTCTATGACCGCAAGCCCGAGGCCATCGATACGCCTTCAAATGATATCTCGGCCTATTCTCTGGGCTGGCTCAACACAAGCGATACTTATCAGATCGCATTGTTATATTATAGGTTTAAGTCCGGCTCTGTCGTGCGCCGCAAAGTTGGTTTGCGTCAGCTCGCCAATTCGCTCGCCAAAAGAATCAAAACCGACGCAGCACTTGCCGTCTTTGATGATGGCAAACATTGGCGACTTTCGTTTATTTGCGATCTTAAAGAAGAAAAAACTTCACCAAAAAGATTTTCTTATGTCTTTGGTTGCTCAGAACATTTATACAGGACGCCCATTTCGCGATTTCAAGAACTACAAAATAATGGGATTTCTTTTGCCAATATACGCGATGCATTTAATGTTGAAGCCGTCACGAAAGAATTTTATATCAAATTATACAATTGGTATGAATGGGCACAACGCCCGGAATTTAACGTCACTTTTCCCAATCGCATTGATACATCCAGCGATGATCGGGACAATCTCAATGAACATCTCATTCGCCTGATCACTCGCCTTATCTTTGTATGGTTTATCAAACAGAAAGGTCTGGTTTCGGAAAAGCTGTTTTCTCCAAAGGATTTAAAGGCAATTCTCAAATCATTCGACCCACTTGCAGGAAATCATGGAAATGGTTGCAAACCTCAAACCGTCGAAGCTACGTGTTATTATCAGGCGATTTTGCAAAACCTGTTCTTCGCCACACTCAACAAAGCCATGGATGAACGCCGATTTGTCTACGATGGAGACGATAAAGCACAGCGTAAGGTTGAGTATGGCGTTAAAACATTCTATCGCTACGAAGATCAACTCACAAAATCCGGCAAAGACGAAATTATACAATGCTTTTCTCAAACACCATTTCTCAATGGCGGATTGTTCGAATGTCTTGACAAATCCAATCCGACGGCTGCCAACCCCAACAGAATTGTTTATTATGATGGCTTCAGTCGTGTGGCTGACAGGAAAAATGGCAATTTCGTCAAACGTGCGTTTATTCCAAATATTCTATTCTTTAATACAGACGAAACATGTCCGGGGTTGATCAATCTGCTCCAACAATACAATTTTACCATCGAAGAAAATGCGCCAAACGATGTCGTCGTTGCACTCGATCCCGAGCTTCTGGGTAAAGTATTCGAAAACCTTTTGGCAAGTTACAATCCTGAAACTGCCGAAACTGCCCGAAATGCCACCGGGTCATTTTATACACCGCGCGAAATTGTACATTATATGGTCAATGAAATGATTCTCGACCGATTGACCACTGCGCATTCGAATATCCCAAAAGAAGCATTGTATGATCTCATTTATGGCGATGAATGTCCCGCTGCAATCAAACCAAAACAGCGCGCCGAACTTGTAAAAACGCTCAAACAATCGAAATTCCTGGATCCAGCCTGTGGATCGGGGGCTTTTCCTATGGGCATTTTGCAATGCATGCTCGATATATTGAAGAAACTCCAAGTCTCCCCTTCTGAGGAAGATTTAGAGGGGGCCAATTCTGCATACGCCACTAAACTTTCTATCATCGAAAATTGCCTTTATGGCGTTGATATCCAGCCTATTGCGGTTCAGATTGCAAAATTGCGTTGTTTCATCTCGCTGATTATCGAGGAGCACCCCAATGCAGACAAACCCAATCTAGGTATTCCGACCCTTCCAAACCTGGAAACCAAATTCGTCTGCGCCGACACGCTCATGCCTCTGAGCATCAACACCAGTCGCAAAAGCATGTCCCTGTTCGATTATTATACACGGGAGCTCAATGCTTTAAAAAATGAATTGCTCCGCGTGCGACACGATCACTTCAAGGCCAGCACCTACCAGGATAAAACAGCTCTACGAAACAAAGATAAGGAAATTCGCGCAAAACTTACAAAATTGTTTGAAAATAACAAAACCACTGCATCAGATGATATTGCGCTTGTGACAGCATGGGATCCCTACGACCAGAATGCGTCGTCGAAATTCTTCGATCCCGAGTGGATGTTCACAGTGACAGGCGGTTTTGATGGCGTCATTGGCAATCCCCCCTACATTCAGCTGCAGGCCAATGGTGGATTATTGGGTGAACGCTACCGCCCCTGTGGGTATCAGGTGTTTGCCAAAACAGGCGATATGTACTGCTTGTTTTATGAGCGCAGCCATCAGCTTATCAAACCCAATGGTTCCGTATGCCTCATTACATCCAACAAATGGATGCGAGCGGGTTATGGCGAGTCTTTACGAGGATTCCTTGCAACCGAAACAGACCCAAGACTGCTGGTCGATTTTGCCGGCGAAAAAGTCTTTGAAAGTGCCACCGTCGATGTCAACATCCTTCTCTTCAAGAAAGCTCAAAATTCAGGACAAACCCTTGCGTGTTCCATGACAAAGGATGGGCGCAATAATATGAGCCTTTTTGTGCAGCAGAATGGCACGCTCACCGACTACTCCCCGGCATCCCACGAAACCGGCTCAAGCTGGTCGATCCTCTCACCCATCGAACTCAGCATCAAACGCAAAATCGAAGCCGCCGGCAAACCACTCAAAGACTGGGATATCAAGATTTATCGTGGCATTTTGACCGGTTGCAACGAAGCGTTCATCATCGACGGCGCAAAGCGCGAAGAAATACTGAACAACTGCAAGACAACCGCAGAACGTGAACGGACTGATGCATTAATACGGCCCATTTTAAGAGGCAGAGATATTAAGCGGTATAAGGCCGAATGGGCTGGGTTGTATGTTTTAAATGTTCATAATGGTATTAAAGAAAAGAATATACCTCCAATTAAGATAGAAGAATATCCAGCAATCAAGGCTCATCTTGACCTGTATTGGGATAAAATCGCAAAGCGTTCTGATAAGGGTGATACACCATATAACCTGCGCAATTGCGTTTATATGGAGGATTTTTTGAAGCAGAAAATCATCTATCCAGAGACAACACAAGGAGCTTATTTTTATGTTGATAATAACAGCTTTTTGATTGATAAAACATGCTTTATGATGTTATCAAAGCAATCAGATTATTTGTGTAAAATTTTGTCATCAAATCTCTATGAATATGCTTATAAACACTTATTTACATCAACTCAGTTAGGAACTACTGGTTATCAATATAATAAACATGCTCTTTTAAAACTCCCAATTCCAGATGATATTAATTTTATGCATCGACTTTCAGTTGCCAATGAAGCTCTAACTGAAGAGATCATCAATAATTATTTTCAGTTAGAGCAAGCAGAACTAGATTTAATTAATCTATAACTCAATAAATCCCACAGCCACACGTTCATCCTCAGTTAATCCATATAGATCGAAAATAGCCTGATCTATATGGATTGCCTTTTGTTTTGAGTAGGCCTGTTGAATATCATTAACCAAATTTGAGAAGACTTGTTCAATTGCATTGGATACTTCAATAACAGGTATTTTATCGAAGAATATTTTACTCAACTCACGTGTTTCTCCCAGTAATTCTGAAAATGAATTCTTGAAGCAAAATTTAAATAATGATGAATTCAGAAATGCTGTCAAAAATGATAGTCGTTTTCCAGTAATAAAGAAGCATTTTTGATTTGTATAATATTGATAATTATCGAGATAAAAAGGCAAAAATTTTGTCATGTTTGGATAGATGATTTTCTGCTTCAAAAAATCCTCGGATTAATGGACACCTCGTATTGAAGTCAAAGCAGAGGCGTCATATACAAAGGCAGATAGGTAATCCCATTTTCGATTTTGTAATCAGCGGTATGAATAACATAAGGAACATCCAGATACTGACCATACTTTCGAATGCATTTATTAAGTGAGTTGGTTGTATATCTTTGCGTAGATTTGACCTCAATTGGTGAAATGTTGTGACGACTCGTCACTTTGGCTTTCGAAATCAGGAAGTCTATTTCCATTCGCGATTCCTTATCAGTTCGACTCTGGCTAGAAAAGAAGAACAGCTTGTGTCCGCTTGCTCGCAACATTTGTGCAACGATGTTTTCGATGATCATTCCGCCATTCATTTCTAATTTGTCTTTTAGAATTTTTAGATAAACTTCCTCAGAGACAATTCCTTTATCATCGAAGGCATGGCTTATAAACAGCCCCGTATCAGCCATATAACACTTTATCGAAAGCGAGTCTCTGTTCAAACTTAAACCGATGTTTGGTTCAGTCGTTTTGTAACACAAGTTGACAATCTGAGCATCCGATAACCAAAATAAAGCACTGTCATAATCCCTGAACCTTGCCTCTTTTTTAATATCTGAAAATTTGAATTTCTTGTCATGCTTCTGAAGTTGTCCTGGTATGGCATCAAAGATTCCGGTCACTTTAGAAATATAGCTTCCAGCATATTGGGCAATGCTGTTTCTATAAAGTGAAAGTATTTGACGCTTTATTCGATCTACAGCCTCGAAATCATGTGTATCGACATATTTTTGAACAGCCTGGGGCAGGCCGCCAACAATCAAATACTGCCTAAAATAATCCATTGCCTTTCGATGCATGGTCTGTCCCATTGACTGTTGTCGTTCAAAGCAAGCCTTAATCATGGGCATAAGGGTTTCGTTTCCACAGGCCCACAAAAACTCCTCAAAATCCATAGGCTGCATTTCTAAACGTTCTTCTTCCGATGGGATCAGAATCCCCTGGACATTTTGACGGATGGAAACAAGCGATCCTGTCTCAATGTAATCATATCGTCGATCTGCAACAAGGTATTTGATTGCAGCCCTTGCATCAGGACAAAACTGTACCTCATCAAAAATGATGAGGGATTCTCTCGGATACAGTTTGGTGTTTGTAAAGCTGCTTAAGTACATAAACAACATATCCAAATCGCCCCGATAGTCCCGAAACAGCCGCCGGATATCCTCGCTGGCCGAGTTAAAGTCAATGAGGATATAGCTTCGGTAAGCCTCCCTGGCAAATGCCTCAACAATAAAGCTCTTTCCCACGCGCCTTGCGCCCTCAATCAAAAGGGCACTCTCTCCCTGGCGGTTCTGTTTCCAGTCAAGCAATTTCTCAGTGATTTTACGTCTCATTGCACGATTTCAAGGTTATTGAATGGTTAAGACTGCACGATTTCAAGGTTATTGACCGCTTGATTTAACACGAAATCAAGCTTAATAATGATTTGTCGATTTTTTAACGGAAAATGTCAAGCAGTATTCCTCGCCATTCGCCATCGATGAATCGGCTGTGGAGTGTTGAACGCACCAAGCACCGAAAAGCCTTTGCCGTAGATGTGTGCCATCAGTGTGGCCAATTCGTTGATCAACTGTGCACCGTACTCGGCTCAATACTTCTCCATGCTTCATCCACTACCTCGTAAAGTGCCAGTTAACTTGACAGGTTCTGCAGTCTCGACAAAATCTGTCAAGTTAAACGTGGATTTATCCCTTCATCACCACACTATAATGTTATTATGCACGTAAATGATGGGATAACGCTTCATCCCATAAGCCCAAAGCTCGCCATCAGTTCCAAGATGCGATAAAGTGCGTCAGTCTCGCAGAAGAGACACAGGTGCGTGCGGAACGAAGTAAGCGGGTAGGTCATGAATGTCAAAGAAATGTTAGCTATCGGAGAAACAGAAACCATTGAGTTCAAGGTTGATCTCTCGACCAAGCCGGAAACTTTCCTTAAAAACGTTGTGGCTTTTGCTAATGGCAACGGTGGTACGCTTGTCTTCGGCATTGATGATAAGACGCACGCCATTGTGGGATTTGACCAGTTTGAGGCATATCAAAAGCAAGACAGTATTGCCAATGCTATCTTCGACAGCTGTTATCCTAAAATTACGCCTCGTATCACCACGGAAATCGTCGATTCCAAGTGGGTGATTATCGTGTATATCCCATCTGGCATGGAACGTCCTTATGCCATCAAAAGCCAGGGACCTTTTGAAGGCGTCTATGTCCGCGTTGCGGGCACGACGCGACAAGTCGAACGATATCGTGTTCAAGAGATGACTTTGGAGTCACTAAACAGAAGCTTTGATCAGCAGAAGACTGGCACGATACTCTCTGAATCCGAAATCCAGAAATTCTGTGGGCGCTTGTACCGACATGCGCTGGATTGCGTGCTCCCCGAACAAAGGCAACTCATTCGTGAAGTTGGTCTTAATCAGCTACTATCATGGAAACTCGTCATAGAATCAGATAATCGTTATTACGCCACCCACGGCTACAAGCTCTTAAACGGAGATTTGGATGATTATTCCGATGCCTGGATTCAGTGTGCGGTTTTCAAGGGAACCACGCGAGCCTATTTCCTCACTCGCCGGGATTGCCGTGGCCCAATCGACGAACAAATAGAAAACGCTTTCACGTTTGTCTTGGAGCATATCGACATGGGCATGACGATCAAAGGCATCCATCGGCAGGATATCTATGAACTGCCACCGTGGAGCATACGCGAACTTATTGCCAATGCAGTGTGCCATCGTTCCTACCTGTCGCCTGGAAAAATTCAGATTGCCATTTATGACGACCGGCTGGAGATTACCACGCCAGGCATGCTCGACCGGGAGCAGACCATTGAGAAAATTCGGAATGGACAATCAAGATTGCGAAATAGAGGGATTGCCGAAGCATTTACCTACATGCACATCATCGAGGCATGGGGAAGCGGTATGCCCAGAGTATTCTGCGAAGCAAAGGAATATGGGCTTAGAGAGCCAGAACTGCTGGATTTACACAGCGATTTCAGGGTCAACCTGTTTCGAAAGCCCAGCCGTGCATCTGTCAATGACGGGTTAAAGGGTTCGGAAAAGACCGTTGAACCTGTAAAAGATGGGTTAAACGGTTCGGAAAAGACAAGTGAACCTGTAAATGACGGTGTAAACAGTTCGGAAAAGACCGACGCCAGTTCGGAAAAGACCGACGCCAGTTCGGAAAAGACCGACGCCAGTTCGGAAAAGACCGTACTTCAATCAAGCGCCTCATCAGATAAAATTATTCAATTACTGAAATTGGATTCCAATATTACAATCCGTGAATTGGCTTCACAGCTTAATATTTCGACAAGAGCTGTCGAAAAAATATTGTCCCAACTCGCACAAAAGGGGATGATTATGCGAGTTGGTGGTAGGAAATTAGGTCATTGGAGAGTCAATGATAATTGATATATTCTTTAATCAAACCCTTGTAATGCCAAACTACGAATATATAATTTTTCCTGTGAAGTGAGATGTAGCATTTGCGCAATTGTATCTTCTATGATTAGATCAGTTGATTCAGTTCTTGTTTTATACAAATCATTAAAAGTAAATAAAGTCTTACAATCAGGCTTTGGTATAGGAAGAACTTCCACATATTGCTTTCGCCACTTTCTCGCCCCCATTCCCTTTGCACATATTTTATCAAATAACCATGTGTATAATTTTGAATTTAAGATACATACAATATACTCTAAATTATCACCAGTCAAAAAGTATTCGGTGTTATCTATAAACATACAATCGTTGTCTAGTACAAATTTGGGAGCATTTGTCATTTCCGCCCACACAATTTTCTGCTTCAAAAAATCCTCCCAATAACTGATGCTATCTTGCGTTTCAAACCATTTATTACCTGTTTTCTTTCGTGCTTTAACACGTTCACCATTAACAATATACTCTTTACCTGTTTGCTCTAAACGCTCTTTTCCAAATGATAACAAATGCGCCTTTACTGCTGGGTAATCATCTATATTGTAATGGCGCGAAGGGAATGTTGCAATTAAATATAGATTCGCCCATGTGTAGGAATACCGCTTAATATCTCTGCCTCTTAAAATGGGCCGTATTAATGCATCAGTCCGTTCACGTTCTGCGGTTGTCTTGCAGTTGTTCAGTATTTCTTCGCGCTTTGCGCCGTCGATGATGAACGCTTCGTTGCAACCGGTCAAAATGCCACGATAAATCTTGATATCCCAGTCTTTGAGTGGTTTGCCGGCGGCTTCGATTTTGCGTTTGATGCTGAGTTCGATGGGTGAGAGGATCGACCAGCTTGAGCCGGTTTCGTGGGATGCCGGGGAGTAGTCGGTGAGCGTGCCATTCTGCTGCACAAAAAGGCTCATATTGTGTGTGCAATGCCACAATGGTGTGGCGCATGACAAGGAGTGAGAAATGACGGTTTATGGTTACATTCGGGTATCGACAGACAAGCAGACGGTCGAAAATCAACGGTATGAGATTAACGAGTTTTGCAGCAAACAGAACATTTCGGTGGATGAATGGATTGATGAGACGATCAGCGGCACGAAGGCCGTCGAGAAACGCCGATTGGGTAGATTGCTAAAAAAACTCAAAAAAGACGATATCATGATTTGCAGCGAGCTGTCGCGGTTGGGACGTAGTTTATTTATGATTATGGATGTCCTTTCTGCGTGTATGAAAAAAGAAATCCAGCTTTGGACCATTAAAGACAACTATCGGCTTGGGACTGACATATCCTCAAAAGTCCTTGCCTTTGCGTTCGGGTTATCCGCTGAGATAGAAAGAAATCTAATTTCGCAGAGAACTCGGGAAGCGCTGGCACGGGTACGCGCCGAGGGCAAAAGACTAGGTCGTCCCAAAGGTGCTAAGAGCAGTTATTATAAACTCAGCGGCCACGAGTCAGAAATATTGCGTATGATGAAGAAACATGTGCCCAAGATACAGATTGCCCGAAAACTTCATGTACACCGAAATACGTTGAATCGATTTATTGTTTCTGTGTTATTAAAGTCATCTCAAAATATGCATCATCTGCAGTAATGGCTGCATATAAACTGATCATACCGTGATTCCGTCCCGCGTATCGCAGATAGCGGGCGCAAGCGAGCCGTCGCCTTGGCGCGTGTCGTGACACGCGCCAAGGCGAGCACAAAGGCCGTATGAGCGCAGCGCATAGGCCGACAGGTGAGCAGGATGTATTGAGAGATGCAGTGGTGAACGTGTGTTTTAGGGCGCAGCTTCAGTGCGTAGAAACAAGTTAATCCATAGGATGATACGGTTATTTGGTGTATGCTGAGGCAGGGAATGACCACTGGTCATTGAAAACCGGTTGAGGGAGTTATCATGGCAATCGTAAGCAATCAGGTAAAAGACATCGTGCAGCAAGAAATGCTTACTGAGATACGTACTTTCATGAACGAGGCTCGAAGCCATCTGGCCAGGCAGGTCAATCAGCCACTGCTCGCCGCCTATTGGAACATCGGGCGAGTGATTGTCGAGCACGAGCAAAATCAGAATGTGCGGGCAGAATACGGGAAAGAAGTGTTGAAGCAGATTTCGAGAAACCTGACCAAAGCGTTTGGCAAGGTTTCTCCAGATTTAACCTTCAAAATATGCGACTGCTTTACTTGGCCTACCCAAAATGCCAGACAATGTCTGGCAAATTGAGCTGGTCGCATTATTGCGAGCTTCTCGTCATTTCGGATGAGAAGCGTCGCGGGTTTTACGAGAAGGAATGTGCGCGTTCAAACTGCTCTGTTCGAGAGCTGAAAAACACTAACCATTAGCGGAGTCAAATTATGAAATATCAGCAGGGGCAAAGCTATGAATTTGAAGTCAAACGCATCGACCGTGATAGTTCAGGACATGAATTTTTCCTTGTCACTGATGGCGAAAATGAATACCGGGTATATGGCGTTTTACCTTGTCAGAGTGATGACTGTCCTGATGAAGTGATTGCGTATGTCAAATCTGTTGATATCAACGGACGCATCAAACTTTGGCAGGATTTGTACGCATTTATTAAGGCGCATTATCAGATAGACGATGTGAAGTCGTTCAGGGTAAGTTCAATAGATTACGATAAGTCTAGTCGCTATTATTGGATCGAAGACGATCTGATGCGTCACAGATATTATTTCAATGGCGAGCAAAAATATCAGATTGGTGAAGATATTCGACTGAAAATTGTTGGCCTTGATTCTCGTGGATTTATAAAATTCAGTGAAATTAGTGATTTTATAGAAATTCCATCAAGTTCTCGAAGCGTGTATTTCCCGTCCAACACACAACCAATAGATTCTCAACAGTACATTCTTGATATTGGCAATGAGTCCACGAATCTTGAACTCAAGTCATCTATCGTATTTCCACCAGGTTCAAATGGTGTCCCCGATGTCGCCAAACAATGCCATACAATTATTAGAACTCTGGCTTCGTTTATGAACGCCGAAGGCGGCGATTTATATATTGGCGTACACGACAAAACGCATGCAGTCACCGGCATCGAAACAGATTATCCTCATTTGAACGAAGACCAGAGCGATGCCAGAGATTATTCTGCATCTCAGGATGATTTCGAGCTTAAAATCAGAAACATCTTACAGGATAGGAGTCAAAGTGTCGCCAATGAGCTGATTGAGTTTGAGTTTTTCAATGGCGGTGGTCACGATTATTGTGTCATTCACGTCAAGCGTTCCAATCGTCCGATTTGGGTCGATGGTAATCAACTCTATCAGCGCGTGGGCAACCGTATTCAGATGCTTCGCGGTGATGATATCAATCATTTTGTTACAGATCGCATGGCTCGCCCGATTATTGAATCCCAGACACAAGGCGCTCAACAGCTGGATACAGAAAAATTTACGCAATTGATCAGAGATGTGCTGTCTGAACAACGACCGCATGTCGTCGCTCAGACAGCATCCGTTACTCCCAATAACCCAAAAGAGTGGTATGTCTGGTTTAACGATGCCCATGTGCAGCGATTTACAAACAGAGAATACGAAGAAGTTAGAGACTCGCTACAGAATGTATATTTTACATTACCGATTGATGCATCCCAGAAGGATTATCTTTTAGTGCTGTGTTATGCCTCTGGATATATCAATATAGTAACGTTGAAAGATTTGAAGGGAGCAATATCGAAACGAACAAAACTTATCGATGAGGGATATTACATTTCCGATGAAATAAAACCTATGAGCATATATCTTGCACATCCCAGCGATATGCTCGCCGGTTTTTCTGTGGATGAACATGGCTCGAAATTCGTCAAAATCCATTCTTTGACGGATTTCAATCCCACAAAACATCCTAAGAATAAAGGCGTTCGCTTTGTCCCGACAACGGGTATTATCACTCAGTACAAGCAGCTTCCTGCTTCAGAACGCGATAATGTACTTCGTATCATTGCGGCAAAATCCGAATCCTCCCAATCATTTGGAACGCCGCTTGATTCTGCCGCATACCCAGAACAAATTCGTTTTATTGCATCTTATACATAGATGTTTATTCCTGTCTGCAATAGCGCGCCCCGCGTATCGCGTAGCAATAGCGGGCGCAAGCGAGCAATAGGCGAGCGTCGTGACACACGTCAAGTGGTGCGCCCCATCCTCTCCGAACTCTATGACCAGAAACAGATGCGTGCCGTCTCCGTCGAACAGACCGAAGTTCAAAGCCGCACAAATATTCGCCCGCATCGAAGGCATCCTCCCCCCCCCCCGAATCCTCCCACGCCATCAAGGCCGTCCACCAATTACAATCTACACTCTCCGCGCACACGCGTGGCGCGCAAATACTTACGCCCTCATGATTATTGAGAAAATTCTTGTGAACAATTATTCTATTTTGAGCACTGCTGTCCCGCAACTTTTCAGAACAGCGCAAGCTGAGGATTCACAATGGGTTCCGTCATCTTGGGTATGAGATAATCGTCGAGAATTTCATTTGAGAACAAATTAATACGTATCCAATTTAAAATTTCACGCATTGAATGAACTGTTTTGGATATGAATCGAATGAAGGCTAAAATCAGATATAAACAAAGTGCGACCCACACCTGAGTCATAACCGCATTTGCAGATGTGCCAAGGAATGTTTTGATTTTTAGATTCTGCTTAACCCATTTAAAAAATAGCTCAATCTGCCACTTTGCGTGAGGTCTTCCCACCAGTCGTAATCCGTGTAGCCACGATCCATGCAAATCATGCTTCCTGGCTGGTAATCGAGACTTTTAGCCACATTGATCTCATGTACTTTGCCTGTAGTAGCAACCATGAAGTCCGGCAGATAGCCATCGTCATTGAGGCCAAACGGTCAATTTCATGTCTCGGAAGAATTTTTGCCAATGTGTGAAAAACTGTGTTATAGTGCGCCATGGTTCGGAACTCCTTGCAAAATGCGGTTTTCGCAGATTTCCTATTAGCAAGAAATCGGTTCCGAACCAACTATAAAGCCACATTTTTGTGGGACAGCAGTGGGTTTATCCCATCATTGACAAAGATAGGAATGTTGTAATCAACATCATCACAAAACCTATTAAACGCACAGACAAACGCCTCATCATGACTTTGATTAAAAAGCACTGCCCTGATGCCTGTCGATGTCTTTTTGCCGCTTCTTCCCAAAGTATACTCAGGAGCGCAGAGGATAAGCCCCTCTTCTCTTGTGTATCATTGTGTGGCTTGTGTTTTGGTCAGTCTCCAAAAAGAAGGGGCGGCGTATGCGCGCAAGGGCGCACGCCCTGAGCCCATAGCCGCCCGCGCGTGGCGTGTCGGCCACCGGCCGACAGCCCGCGCCACGTACCCAGAACACCGATTAGAGCTTTCGCACGTCGCAGAATGCCTCAAACAGGGATTCCACGCTCGAGAGCAACGCAAGGCGGTTGAGGCGCACGGCGTCGTTCTCGCAGTTGACGAGGACGGCCTCAAAGAAGGCGTCGGCCGGGGCGCGCAGGGTTTCCAACCCGCTGAGGGCTTCGTCATAACGGCCAGCGGCAAGGTCGGTGCGGTACTGCTGCGAGACGGCGCGGATGCTGTCGTCAAATGCGCGTTCGGCAGGGTCTTCAAACAGATCGGGGCGAATGGCGAGGACGTCGGCACCCGCCTGACGCACGATGTTGGCCACGCGTTTAAACGTCGTGACAAGGCTTGCAAACAGGGCACCGTTGCGATGACGCGTGAGGGTCTCGACCCGGCCAATGATGGAAGGAATGTCGGCAAGGGGAGAAACGGCCAGGACGGAATCGATGACTTCGACGGCGTGGGACTCGCTGAGCATGAAGCGCAGGCGCGTCTGCATGAAATCGAGAATCTGGCGGCACAGGGCGTCGTCATCCGTCGTGACGGGCGTCTGGAGACGGCGTTCGGTCTCGCGGACCCCGGCGATAGCCGCACGCACGACGGGTTCGAGATCCATAGCCTGGTGGTGTTCGGCCAGGGTGCGCATGATACCGACGGCACAGCGGCGCAACGCAAAGGGATCGGCGGCACCGGTCGGGATGCGGCCCAGGGCAAAGAGCGCCGTAATCGTGTCGATTTTATCGGCAATGCCGGCGATGGCACCGGTCAACGACTGGGCCACAGGGGCTCCGGCCTGACGCGGGCTGTAGGTTTCGCGAATGCCAAGACAGACATCCTCGGGAAGGCCTTCGAGGCGGCCATAGTTGTCGCCCATCATGCCCTCGACCTCGGGGAACTCGTACACCATGCTGGTCGCAAGGTCGGCCTTGCAGTAATGAGCCGTCAGGCGCACCGCCTCGCGATCGACCGTGCCGTGCCAGAGTTCCGCCACGGTCTGTGAGAGCGCTTCGACGCGCACGACCTTGTCATACGTCGACCCCATGCCCTCGATGTAACGCATGTGCGTGAGCTTTTCGTTATAGTACTCGAGAGTGTGACGGCGATCTTCGGCAAAGAAAAACTCGGCGTCCTTGAGACGGGCAACGAGAACGCGCTCGTTGCCGCGCGCGACGACGGATCGGTCGTAAACCTCCGTGTTGGAAAGGGTCACGAAGTTGGGCATGAGATCGCCGTGAGCGTCGACGACGCTGAAATAACGCTGGTTGGTCACCATGCTCGTGATGATGACCTCGTGGGGAATTTTGAGAAACTCCGGATCAAAAGACCCCGCAATGCCCACCGGCCATTCGAGGATCTGGACGACCTCTTCGAGGAGTTCGTCATTGTCGACGAGATGTCCGCCCACCGATTCGGCGGCCTTGCGGGCTTCTTCGAGAACGCGGGCGCGGCGTTCGTCCGTGTCGACCAGCACATGCGCCTCGCGCAGCTTGTCGACGTACTCGGACGGCGTCGTCACGTGGATTTCACCGGGAGACATGAAGCGATGACCGTATGTCAGGGATCCGGACCGGACACCCGCAAACGTCATGGGCAACACGTCATTGCCAAGACGGCAGAGAATCCAGTGGACGGGACGGGCAAATAAGGTCGGTTCATCCGACCAACGCATGGGCTTGCCCCAGTGAATGGCCGCCAGAGAATCCTCGAGAATTTGACCTAGAAGGGTGCGCGATTCGGCGCCTTTTTCGCACACCCGGACGGCGATATACATCGCCGATTTGCCTTTTTTGCGTTCCTGTTCGACTTCTTCGATCTGGGAGGCGTCGGCACCGAGTCCCTTGAGAAAACCAAGGGCCGCCGGGGTCAGCTGACCGTCCGGGGTACGCGCCGAGGATACGGCAGGACCGACTTTCAGCGTCTCCAAGTCGCTTTGACGTTCCGCCACGTCGTCGACCAGAATCGTCAGGCGACGCGGCGAGGCATAGGCACGTACGCCGGTTAAGGCAATACGCGCCTCGCGACAACGGGTTTCCACTTCACGGCGAAGCGAATCGATCGCCATCCCAATCTGAAGTGCGGGCAAATCCTCACAACCAAGCTCAAATATCAACGGTTGAGTCATGGTTTAATCCTCCTTGTTCTCTTTTTTGAGCAGCGGGAAGCCCATGGCTTCGCGTTCCTTGAGGTAACAGTCGGCCGCCATGCGAGAGAGCGCACGGACGCGGTTGATGTACGACTGGCGATCCGTCACTGAAATCGCGCCGCGTGCCTGCAAAATATTAAAGGCATGAGAGCATTTCAGTACGTGGTCATACCCGGGGAAGGCAAGTCCCATCTCAAGCAAACGCCGCGCTTCAGCTTCGTACATCTCAAACAGCTTGTACTGAAGTTCCACACTCGCTTCGTCCAGGTAATACTTGGACTGCTCGACCTCGGCCTGAAGGTGGACGTCACTGTATTTGATGTCGCGAACCCAGACGAGATCGTGAATCCGATCGACGTTCTGCATGTACATGGCGATGCGTTCCAGTCCATACGTGATTTCCGCCGTGACGGGATTGCACGGAATACCACCGACCTGCTGGAAATACGTAAACTGGGTGACTTCCATGCCGTCAGCCCAGACTTCCCAGCCACAGCCCCAGGCCCCCTGTGACGGGGCTTCCCAGTTGTCTTCTACAAGACGAATGTCGTGCGCCAACGGGTCGATGCCTATCGCGCGCAACGACCCAAAATACAAATCGAGCACGTCTTTGGGGCTCGGCTTCAGAATGACCTGAAACTGATAGTAAGCCCCCCATCGGTTGGGATTCTCGCCATAGCGCGCATCGACGGGACGACGACACGGTTCGATAAACGCCACCGAGTAGGGCTCCGGCCCCAGCGCACGGAAAAATGTCGCCGGATTAAACGTCCCCGCGCCCTTCTCAATATCATAAGGCTGCTGAATGATGCACCCCTGCGACGCCCAGTAGCGCTGAAGCGTCAATACCAAATCCTGAAAATTCATAAGAAGTCTCCTTTCATACCCTTTGAGCGCCATTTGACGCTCAAAAAACCGCGCCGATCTAGCACAAGTCAGAACTGTTTTTGTTTTTTTTGTGGGGGGAGAAAGTCCCCTTCTCGCATTTCATGGACTTGTGAAGCTCGGATCTGTCATGGTTGGACTGGGCTTTTTGTAGGTGTTCGATGTGGGATTCCTCGTTTTTTACTCAGAGCCTTTTTATGCCTTGTGCCACAGCAAAGGGGGGCAAGGGGAACAGGGAAAGCCAAACACTTTTCCCTAATCGCCAGATATTTGCTAAAAAATCCGCGTAATTCCTTGATGAAATCAAAACACAAAAAAATTTAAAAAAATGTTTGACAACAGCGCGCCTAATGCCTAAAAAGCGCGCCGTCCGAACGATGAAAATCGCGAGGATGCTGGAGCCATGGGACATTAGCTCAGTTGGTAGAGCAGCAGACTTTTAATCTGTTTGTCGACAGTTCGATTCTGTCATGTCTCATCAGTCCCTGTCGTCTAGAGGCCTAGGACATCGGCCTTTCACGCCGACGACACGAGTTCGAATCTCGTCGGGGACGCCAGCTTTTTTTTTGTCCCTGTCGTCTAGAGGCCTAGGACATCGGCCTTTCACGCCGACGACACGAGTTCGAATCTCGTCGGGGACGTCAAAGCCGATTCTCTTTGAGAATCGGCTTTTTTTTTGCCCAAACCACCCCTGATTCCCCCCCCATCGACCCATGCTTCCAACGCGGTCAGAAAACCGCACGTCCTCGCACAACCTCGCTTTGCGCCATCACAAACCAAACAGAACTTCAAAACCACAAATAAGGAATTTTTATTCTGAAAATTCAACACTTTGCGCAATTTCATGCCACCCACAAGACCCCCTAAATTCTTGTCAAAACCCCTCAAATCGGCTTAAAACCTAGATGAAATCGCAACGCAAATTGCGTATTTTCTTGACATCAACAAGGCGAATTCATAACTAAACGCCACTTTGACATGCGCAGGCGCGTGATGTCGTCCAAAACTCCCTTTTTATTGGAGATTCTCACTATGACTAAGGCTGAATTGCTTTCTTGTGTTTCCTCAAAAGTTGAAGGTCTGACGAAAAAACAGACATCGGATATCGTCGATGCCGTTTTTGAATCCCTGAGCGAAGCAATCTGCACGGGAGCCCGTTTCTCATATCCTGGCTTCGGCACTTTTACGATCAAGGAACGCGCCGAACGCGACGGCCGCAATCCTCGTACAAACGAACCCATCAAAATTAAAGCCTCCAAAACGGTCAGCTTCAAAGCCGCTCCCGCTCTCAAAGTCGCCCTCAATGTCGAAGACAAAAAGGCCAAAAAAGAAGAAGTAAAAGAAGAAGCTAAAAAAGAAACCAAAAAAGCCCCCGCAAAGAAAGGCTGCAAAAAGTAATTGCGTAGCTCCGCACAAAAAAAAGCCGCCTGGCCGGGCGGCTTTTTTTTTCATATTCTTTACGTCTCCGTTTTGGACACCGAGCCCCAAGCCTCGCGATATCTCGATTTGCCACGCGTCCACCGGCCATAATCGATGGCTTCATGTGGACAGTGATGAAGACACCGCAGACACAACATGCATTCCGCACGAACCCATTTGGGTTTGTGCGTCTCATCCGACAGTTCTATCGCGTGAGATGGGCAATGGCTCGCGCACAAACCACACCCCGTACACGCATCCGATACGCAAAACGCACGCGTCTTGCGCGCCACATAATATATCGGTGATTCAAATCGCGTCGTCATCCGTTCAAAAATATCCTTCCGCAAGGATGTCCGCGTGCGATCGGCAATCTGTTCGGCCGCAAATTTTGCCTGAACCTCGGTCTCCGACTCAAGCCGAGCGCGTTCTGCCCCATCCGGCAACGTGAAAAATGGCAGAAACGTGTCGATCGTTTTGACCGAAAATGCGGCATTGAGCGTCAAACCATGTTTCAACATCAAATGCCTCATCTGCCCAACGGCATTGGCCGGAGCCGGCCCGGAGGTCGTGATGATATACCCGTAATACCCCGACTCCACCTCGACATGAAGACGTCCCAAAAAATCCGCCACAATCGATGGAACTGTTCCAAAATACACGGGAAAGGCAAAACCCAGCCGCTCGTCTTTGTCGAGGCGATACGAATACGCTCCGCTTATCGTTTCAATATCGACGGCACGTTCGCCAAGGCGTTCGGCTATCCACAACGCAACCTGCCGCGTATTGCCGGTCGCAGAAAAATAAAACAACATGAGATGGCTCCTCTTTTCAAAAAAAAATCAAGCGCCCATACCTCTTACCTCGAAGAAGAGGCGTTTTGAAGACGACGCTCGGCCGCATCGATCATCGTGTTGATGAGTTTGACATAGCCGTCGGACCGCACCTTCAGCCCTCCATAACCGCCGTTATTTTCGGCCGAATACATGCCAAGAAAGGCATCAATTTCAGACTGTTCCAGAACAAACCCACGACTGCGAAGCAGTTCGACGAGTTTCTGGGCATCTCTGGGCCCCGGAAAGGCCACGGCGAGTAACGCACGAGGAATAGTCCAACCATGGTTCACAATGAGCAAATAGGCCAAAATAGCGCCAGAACGATCGCCACCATGGGCGCAGTGGATGTAGATCTGTTCTGGCGCCACCCCCTCAAGCGCATCGTTAAACTTTTGTGGATTTGGGAAACGCCCTCCAAACGGAATATAGATATGGGTCATCCCCAGTTCTGCCATTCGATTTTTAAAGGCCCTGAAGGATTCGCGCGAAATCTGGGCTGCCGTGAGAATGACGCGCACGTCGCGCGCATACAGCGCGTCCAGTTCGCTCAATGACGGTTCCGCCCCAATCCAGTACCCCTCGGCAGTCTGACGCGCGTTTTTAGGCAGTCCCGTCCGATCCAAAATCTGCGGAATGCCAAGCGATGCCCCAACCGCCCCCGAGTGGAGAAACGCTTCGGTCGGACACGTCACCGGACGATTCGGCGTGTGAACGGGCTCCCCCTTCTCCTCATACACCTCAGGCGAAGTCGGTACCCCTTTGGACTGGCACGACATACACAGAATGATGGCAAAACCCGCAAGAAACACTCGACGCATCGGGATTTCCGGTTCTACAGACAAAAGAAAAAGGCGCGGATCCCTCCGCGCCCTTATGAGTCTCTCACAACTCGTGATGGATTCCAAAAAATCCCATCACCCAAATCACGGCGTCACCGATTCCGGCGTCTCGCTGTCTTCAGGCAACCCAAGAACCACAAACTCCACGCGTCGGTTCCGAGCCCGGCCCTCCGCCGTATCGTTCGTGTCAATCGGACGATCCGGTCCATACCCAATCGCGTTCAGACGCGCGGCATCCACGCCCTTGTCGATCAGGTAATTCATCACAGAGTTCGCGCGATTCTGCGACAACTTCATGTTTGACTTGTATTTACCCTTACTGTCGGTGTGGCCTTCGACCGTCACGTTACCCACATGCGGGTTGTCAATGAGAAGTTTGGCCACCTGGTCCAACAGTTCAAACGATTCGGGCTTGATCTTGGCTTTGGCCGTCTCAAAGAACACCTGTTCCTTGATGTTGATCTTGCCTGAAGTCAGCTCCACCAGGGCGTCGGGATCGGAATCCGGACAACCGTCCTCATCTTCGTAACCGTTGAAAGTTTCAGGTTCATGCGGGCATTTGTCGACGTTATCCAAGAGCCCATCGCCGTCGGAATCGCGATACGGACATCCATTCTTGTCCACCTGTCCGCCCTCGTCGGGGCACAAATCGATGTAATCCGGCACTGTGTCGCCGTCGCGATCGGGAGGACAGCCGTTCTCGTCGATAAAGCCGGGACGCCCTGCAAACGGACATTTGTCTTCCTTGTCGGGAATCGTGTCCCCGTCGGAATCGACCGTCTTGTCACGACAACGATCGGGAATCTGACTCGGCGGTGTCAGCTCAGGATCCGGACACGGCTCGACCGCCGTCATGTAACCGCCAAAATCGTAATCCACCCCAAGCGCGCCACCGTTGACCCAATGGAAGTTCAAACCGAGCATCACGCGCACGTCCGGAGCCCCCACGGAGTCAAGCCCCGTGCCCACCCCTGCCGTCAACGCAAGGCCTCGCCACCACTCTGTCGTCCCTCGCAAAAATCGATACCGAAACGCCAAATCCGCCTCAAACGGACGCTCTTTCGCCACCAGCGCCGAGTTGTCCGGATCCACCGTAATCTCGCCGTTGAAGTCCAGCAGTACATCCAAATCCTCGTGGAAAAACGGGATCGACGCCGCACCGGATATCAAAATCGACTGCCCCATGTCGTAACCAAACACATTGCGATGCGGACGATAACGATACCCAAGGTTCACCGACATGCGCGCCTTCCCCCACGGGTTGAACTCAAGCGCCGCACGTATCGCAAACGACACCGCATCGTCGCTCGTCATGTAACCGTTCTGCCCCGTCGGCGTCGACAAATCCGCAATCAACGCCAAACCCACGGGATACTCGTTCAAATCCAGAATCTTGCCTTTCAGCAAAATCCGAAGATCGCCCACCGCCGCCTTTTTGTTCAGCTTCGAAAGCGGATACTCATCCCACGAAAAATCCGTCGTCTGGTACAGCGCAAACGGCATGTTCAACGCCAGTTCAACCCAGCCAAACAGAGAGGCCGACACATACAAATCTAAAAAAATCGAGTTCGACACAATCGCCTGTGACGCCGTTTTCTCCGAACTCGCATTCTTTTCGTCCATCGGCACATGCGCGTAGTTCAAATAAAAACCACCCGTCACGCGCCAATGTTCATCGTCGATCATCGTGCCAAATGTCGTCAGATAATCCCCGGGATTGGGCGCCGGTCGCCAGTACTGCAGATTATATCGCGGAGTCTTGTCGTTAAAACGATTCAGATTCCCGCCTATCGGCGTATCCCCAGTGTCCTGCCCCAACGCTGCCGACGGCAAAAGCCACAGCAGCCACATCAATAGAAGCATCAGATGGCGTGTCTTCATGTCCTTCCTCAAAAAAAAAAACGGGCGCGCTCTGGCATCACCCTGAATTTGAATGCCGCATATTATAGGCAGTTTCTCGCGAAAATATCCACATCTTGAACACATCCTCACCTGTTATCTTGCGGCGCGGGCTATCTGCCTCCGGCAGATACACCCAGCGCGCGCGACTATCCGCCCAAAGGCGGATACGTCGCGCCTCCTTGCTACGACCCACAAAAAGCCCAGGCCAAACCCACAAAAAGCTCAGGCCAAACCCCGACCTCACCCCCGGCCCCTCTCCCATGGGGAGAGGGGAGCATGCTTCATAAAAAACAAAAAGCCCTCACCTAAACCCCGACC
>CAMCLY010000021.1 GCA_945875805.1 uncultured Myxococcales bacterium
AAGAGGATTTTTGGACATCAGGTGGAGGAGGTGTGAGGAGAATCATGAAGGAGGGCGTCGATGTGCCGATTTGGGTGGGGATGTTTTGGATGGACTCTTCTTCGGAATACGATGTGGGGTTGAAACAAAGGGTTTGGAGTATATGTGTGAAATTTAAAAAAACGTCGTATAGTGAGGTAAAATTCGACTGTTGTAAAAAAGAACCAAATTGGCGGTATCGTGGGATGGACTGGTGTGTGGGTGGATAGGAAGGGGGCGCGCCGTATGAAATAGGCGCGCGCGGTCGGCGTATCTGCTTTGGGCAGATAGCCGCCGCCCCCGAAGAAATCCTTGTGTGTGCGGCGGTATGTTGGGGGTGAGAAATCGGGGCGGGACTTGAAAATCGGGTTGCAGAATATGGAAGGGGTGTGTTAGAAGCGCGGCGTTTTTATGGCGTCGAAATGCAGGACATTTCGGAGACTTTGGATTTTCTTTTGTCGAAAGGAATTTTTGAGCTACATGAAGCAGCAGCGTCGGTCGTTACCCGGAACCACGGGAGATAATCAGTACAGAATTAACCATCAGATTCGCATTGCGCAGATCCTCGTCATTGGACCGGATGGCGAAAAACTTGGCACGATGAGTCCGGATGAAGCGCGATCGATCGCGGCCGAGCATGGTCTGGATTTGGTGGAAGTTGCTCCCACGGCGAAACCTCCTGTATGCCGCATCATGGATTTTGGGAAGTTCCGCTATGAGCAGGCCAAGAAAGCCGCGAGTTCCAAGGCGACGCGCATCGATCTCAAGGAGTTGCGTCTTCGTCCCAAGACGGACGATCACGATATGGAGACGATGGTCCGCAAGGCGAAGGGGTTTATTGCGCATGGGGATCGGGTGCGTCTCGTGATGCGTTTGCGGGGCCGTGAGCAGTCCCATGCGGAGCTTTGGCTGACGAAACTGCAGGAAATTGTGGGTCTTTTCAAAGATTGTGCGCAAGTGGCGCAGCCGGCCCGTATTGAAGGGAAGATGATCACGGCGACCATCGAGCCCCAGGGAGGTGCCACGGCGACGGTTCCTGCGGACAAGCCGACGACGGTCATCTCGATGGATGACGACGAGGACTAGCCATTTTGGATGATAAGGCGCGGCGATTGCCGCGCTTTTTTTGTGTGGGGTAACTGTTTACGATGGATCGTGGGTGGCCCACAGGATTTGTGAGGGCCATGGTACGTTTTGTCCTTTGAGGTGGACGAGGGCCCATTGCGCGATGCGCTCGCAAGTTTGCTGGGGAAGGCGCATGGCGAGTTTGTCGAGGTAGCTCGGGGATTCTGGGTGACGGGCGAACCATCGGGAAAAGATGGAGGGGGTGATCGTCAGGCGTCCTTGGAGTTCGCAGGTTCGCACCTGGAGTGGAAAATTCGCCATTTTTGCGGATTCTTCGAGTTTTGTTTCCGAGAAATCCATGCCCTCTTCTTCGTTGAGGATTTCGGTTTCCGCGCGAGTCCATTGTGAGAACAGGTCGTTGTTTTCGCGACACGGGATGAGCTGACTGATGTGTGGGAGCGAGCTTGGAAGGATGTTGCAGAAGGCGATTCGGGTTTGGGGATGGATGTGTTCGCTTAGTTTTGAAAGAAATTCTGTGAGATTTGCAACAAGGTGCATAAAATTTCTCCCTATGACGGCATCGAAGGGGATGTTGTCGAAGGCGTTCAGGGCGTCTGCGTCGAACGCCTGGACGCGTGCGATGGTGGCGCGTTCCATGGGTGGCCGTTGTGCCATGAGTGCCTCGAAATTGCGCGAGGCGTCGTCTTGGAGGACAAGGCTGTAGACGCCGCCTTCTGGGCATCGTCGCAGGGCTTCAAAGGAGAGCAGTCCCGAGGCGGCGTGAATGTCGAGGATTCGAGCATTTTTTTCTGGCCGGATGCGTTCAAAAATTTCGTCTCGGATGGCCTGTGCGCGTGCGGCGCCACCGTCGAAGGTGCGTCCGATCCATCGGTCTTCGCCGGAGTCTTGGTTTTCGTGGCGCTGGTCTTCGAGGAGGGTGAGCTGTGCTTCGCGGTTTCTCATGACGCGTTCGGCGATGCTGGCTTCGTAGCCCATTTCAGTGGGGTGATAAAAGATGCGTCCCTGGAGTCCGTCCGGGAGATATTGCTGTGCCACCCAGTGGTCTCTGTATGCGTGGGGATAGAGGTAGCCTTCTCCGTGTCCGAACCCGTGTTTGTCTCGCGAGGCGTCCTTGAGCGGGTTTGGGACGTCGTAGGAGTTTTCTTTCTGGACGACGGAGAGGGCGTCAAAGAATCCCATGGAGGAGTTGGATTTTGGGGCGGTGGCCAGATAGAGGGTGGCGTGGGCCAGGTGGTATCGTCCTTCTGGGAGTCCGATACGGTCAAATGCGGAGGCGCATGAGGCGACGACGGTCACGGCCTGAGGGTCGGCCAGTCCGATGTCTTCGCATGCGCTGATGAGGAGTCTTCTGAAAATGAAGTTTGGCGACTCGCCGGCCTGGACCATGCGGGCGAGCCAGTAGAGTGCGGCGTCTGGGTCGCTTCCGCGGATGCTTTTTATGAAGGCGCTGATCGTGTCAAAGTGGGCGTCGCCTTCTTTGTCGTACAGGACGGCGCGTTGCTGGATCGACTCTTCGGCGACGGCGAGGGTGATGTCGATGAGTCCGTTGGAGTCCGGCGGGGTGGTGGTGACGGCGAGTTCGAGGGCGTTGAGGAGGGCGCGGGCGTCGCCGTTGGCGACGTTGACGAGGTGAGCCATGGCGTCGTCGCGGATGGCGACGGGGAGGAGTCCGTAGCCCCTTTCCTCGTCGGCAATGGCCTGTGTGGCGATGCCCTTGAGGTCGGCCTCGGTTAGCGGTTGCAGCTGAAAGACTCGCGAACGGCTGACGAGGGCTTTGTTGACCTCAAAGTATGGATTTTCGGTGGTGGCGCCGATGAGGGTAATCGTCCCGTTTTCGACCCATGGGAGCAAGGCGTCCTGCTGGCTTTTATTGAATCGATGTACCTCGTCAACAAATAAAATGCTTTTTCGTCCTACGAGTTCGTAATTTTGTCTTGCGCTTTCGATGGAGTCTCGAATTTCCTTAACTCCACTGAGTACGGCGTTGATGGAAAGGAATTTCGATTTGGTGGAGTTTGCAATGATTCTGGCGAGGGTTGTCTTTCCGGTACCTGGTGGTCCGTAAAAGATGACGCTTGAGAGCTGGTCGGCCTCGATGGCGCGTCTGAGGAGGCGTCCTGGAGCGAGGATGTGCGTTTGTCCCCAGAATTCGTCGAGCGTTCTTGGTCTCATGCGTGCGGCGAGGGGTTCGCTGGCGGTGTGTTCAAAATTAGATTTGGCAGGTCTATCGAACAGGGACATGATGTTTTCCTGAAAGGATTTTCGTGGGCTGGATGAGATTTTGGGGAGAGGGCGGGCTATGCCTGCCTTTGGCGGCATACGCCCTGCCGGGCGCGTGCTATCTTCGCCGCGGGCGAAGATACGCCGCGCCGCGTCGGCTGTCTACGCCACGCCGCCGCCCATGGTAAGGGGTATGGGCAATACAAATGCTTTTCTTTGACCGAATTTTGGACCCTTGGTAAAATTTGCGGCATCGCCTTGGGGGTATTGGAAGGATTTTTGGGGAATATTTAAGGAGAGATGCATGAAGAAGTTGCTTTTGTTGACCATGGCTGCATCGCTTTTGGGATTTGTCGGGTGCAAGAAGGCTGAACCTGAGGCTGCGCCGGAGGCCCCGAAGGCCGAGGTCAAGGCCGAGGCCAAGGCGTATGACTGTGCGCCCGTGACCGTCGAGAGCCTTGTGGCGCTCTCCAAAGATGACAAGGCTGTATCAGAGGATGAGATGTATCAAATTCTCGAAGCGTATCAGTGTTGCGAGGTCAAAGACGATCTGAGCATTGACGGCAAATGTCCTGCGAAACAGGCCGAAGCCGAACTGAAGAAGGCGAAGAAGTCGATTCCGAGGACGAAAGATTTGGGTGAGAGACTTGCCCAGCATCCTTCCAATGTCGTGCGCGGGTATCTGGCGAGCAATTACAAAGCCTACATGGGCGGGAAACCGGACGACGTCAAGCAGGCGATGAAAATGTTTGGCGACGAGACCGATCCATTTGTCATCAAGTCGCTTTTATACAATCTGAGCAATGACGGGAGTATACCCGAGGTGGGTCAGTTTATGCTTGCCCAGTCCAAGAGCGACAATGCCGTCGTCCGTTATCAGGCTGCGACAGCGCTTGCGAATCCTTACTCCAAGGATGTGGCAGGCGTGGTGGATCGTTGCATTGAGCTTCTTGCGGATCCGGAGGAGAAAATTGCCAATCGCATGTGCAGTGACATCGGGCGTTTGGGTGATGACAAGGTCGTCGCCCCGATTGTGAAGATTCTCTCGGATTCCTCGAAGACCAAGATACACGGCAACTGCGTCAATGGTCTTGCGTGGCTTTGGCTGGATTATCCGTCTCATGCCAATACGAGCGAAGCGGCGTACAAGGCGACACTGGATTATCTCAAGGCGACGCCGCGTACCGAAAGTGTTCCCGCGTCTGGGGCGTTGCAGGCATTGGTATCGGTGAATAAAGATAAGATTGATGACTGGAAGACCCGTGCGACGTATTACAAGGCGTCTGAGCTTGTGGCCGTGCTGGTTGATATCGTCAAGGACTCGAATGCGGACTGGTTGGCGCGTGCCAGTGCGATGAAGGCCATTGCGGCGCACGGTACGAAGGCGGATCTGACGGCGCTTCAGGATGTGATTGCCAATGACAAGGATAGCAAGCTTCTGACCAAACCGCTTGAAGACGCCCTTAAGGAAGCGAAATAGTCTGTTTTTGAGAGAAGACAGGAAGTGATGTGAAGATGAACGCCCGATTCTGAAAAGGAATCGGGCGTTTTTTTGTGGGTAAGCGCTTTGTTTGGGATTTGAAGAGGGGGTAGCGGCGTATGCGCGGAGGGCCGGAGGCCCGAGCCCATAGCCGCTCAGGGGGAGGCTTCCCCCACCCGGAGTTTATGGGTTTGGAGAATTGGGATAAAATTCAGCCGATGACAATGCACCCGGCGGGGCACAGGTCTGCGGCTTCCTGGCATTGTTCGGTGGTGGCGTTGGGGTTGATGAGAATGGCGTGTCCGTCGTCGTCGAAGCCGAAAAGTTTGTCGTTGAGGCTGACGCATGCGCCGCAGCTCATGCACCGGTTGGATTCGACGCGTGGGACGGGAAGGGATGGGACGGGAAGGGATGGGACGGGGGTGATGGGCAGGTGCATGGAAGCCATGCCTTCGATGAAGGAGATTTCGTCCCGCGAGGATGCGTTCATGTCGTTGGGGTCTTCATCGGGGAGGGAAGGCGTGCGGCATTCGGGGCACGATTGTCGTTCGGTGGCGTTTTTGGAGGGGGGATTTGGGCCGGTGTTCAAAAAGGCCTTCATGGTTTGGAGGCATGCGTCGAGGGTTTTGGCCGTGGATGCGATGAGGTGCTGGGATTCGTCGAGTTGTGCGGAGGTGGATTCGAGTTCTTGTTGTGTTTGCTGGAGAATTTGGGCGTGTGCATTTTCGTGGAGGTCAGCGGCCAGTTTTATCTGGGCCTGTGTCGAGAGGGCGAGTTCTCGCAGGGTTGTCCATCGTTGCATGCGGTCGATGCATGCGTTGGCGACTTCTCGTGTCATGATGCATTTTCGCATGATGGAGTCGACGACGCCCCAGATGTAGGGAATGCGCGGTTTGTCGAAGGTGGGATTTTTGAGGAATTCCCCGATTTCAACGAGTTCGTCGTTCCATGCCTCGTTGGGCAGGATTCTGAAGTATTTGTGGTATCCTGGTTCGAGGGCCAGGGCGTGTGCGAAGGTAAATTCGGAGGTCATTTCCTTGGTTTGTCCGTTTTCGTCGAGGTATGAGAAGGCACAGACGGGCCATGGGGTGTCGATTTGCGGGTTTCCTTCGACGTTGAAGCGTTCGACGCGGGTTTGCCCGAGGCTTGGGTCGTACTGGAAAACGGGTGCGATACGGCCGTAGTGTGCGGCTTCGAGCTGGACGCGAGGCGGAACGCGCCATGTCCATGTGGGACATGCGACCACGGTGATGGCGGGTCTCAGCAGCCGGTTCATGCGTGTGAGGGTTGCGACGAGGTGTTCTGGGCGAGCCAGGGTGGACTGTGAGATAAACGCCTCTCTGTATGCGGTGGCCAGATAACTGAATCCCGGGTTGTACTGGCTGGTGTCCGATTCTGCATTTTGTGAGGCGTGCATGGTATTGGATGTGGACTCAAAGACGAGGACGTCCAGGGGTTTTCCCTGGCGGATGAGTCGCGAGAGTGGGGAGAGCTGTTCGTACAGGCGGGATGCGGTTTCGGCGATGCAGATGACGGGGAGGAGTCTCAGCTCGTCTTCGGAGAGGTCCTGCCATGTGAAGTGATCGAGGATGCCCGTGTGGTATTCCGGATCGAAGGCATTGTCGATGTCGAGTCTGGCGACGCGCATGGCTTTGAATGCTTCGATGTGGTGCTGGCTGATGGCGTCAAAGAGTCCCGATGCGACGGCGATGGGTTCGCTGTGGCAGATGGTGCGCACGCGGTCGTAGGTCGATTTGACCTGTATGTCCGGGGCATAAGCAAAGATGAGGTCATCGGAGTTTTTCAAGGTTTCGAGAAACGCCTCAAGGGTTTTGAGTGCGTGGTACATGCGGGTGTCGCGCTCAGGATTGTGGGGCTTGTGTCCGTGTGTCTGGTGTTGCAGGTCGTGGGCGATGGCCGTGGTGTCGAGGAGTACGTCGGCCGCAGGTCCGAAGGCGTCGTCGAGGGCGTCGGGCTGAGTGCTGAGGGGGCCGTTGGCGTCATCGATGAGGAGGGCGTCGCGCAGCTGTGTGATGAGTCCTTTGATGTCTGCCCTGATGTCACGGATGCGGCTTTGACGGGCGGCGCGCACGGAGAGGACGTAAAGATCGAGCAGGGTGTGGGGGTTCAGTCCGACGAGATGGCAGTCGTCGGTGAGGTTGGCGATGAAGTTGCGCAGGGCGTCGAGGAGTGGGGCGGCGTCGGCATGGTCTGCATCCGTCATGGCCTCGAGTGTCTGATTGAGGAGCGTTTTTGCGGGTGTGATATGGAGGGATGCGTCGGCGATTTCGGTGGCGGTGTCGACAAAACGTCTGAGCCACGGTGCGGTTTCTGTGGCGTTATTATTGGTCCCCAGGTGTTCGCGCAGAGCGGTGTCCAGGCGCACGGCATGTAGGGACGGATCGCCGGCAATGCGCGTGACAAGCAGGGGGTAGTAGTGTTCGTTTTCGAGCGTTTGCAGGTATGGATTGAGAGCGGCTGGACGAATGGAGAGTCCCGGGAGGGGGTGGTTGACGGCGTCGCTTGACTGGCCCCGGACAAAGAAATTTCTCATGCTTGAGCGCCAGTCCGCGCCCTGCTCGCGGTGTGCAGGAAGCATTTTGGGCAGTTGGATTTGTGGAGCAAAGTATGGGTCAAATGGGTGTGCTCTATCGATGGAACGGTCGACTTCGCGCAGGGAGTCCCGTCCGAGCTTCAGTCGTTCCATGGCTGACGGTGAGAGTTGTTTTGCCAGAATTTCTGTGGGTATGGGTGTGTGCGTCACTCGCTCGAGGAGTTCGAGGATGGCGCCGTGCACGACGTATGCGCCGTATCGATCGACGGTACGGTATTCGCCGAGGAGAGAACCGGACAGCATGTAGAGGGCGATTTGGTGCTGTTCGATGAATTTCTGCATATCCGGCCGGAAGGAAGGCCATATTGCCGTATCTTCTACGCTTCGTCCCAGGATGAGGATACACCCGCCCTGTGCGAGTCCGTTTAGAATATCCGGGATATCGACGAGGCCTGGATGGGACAGGAAGAGGATGTCGACGGGGAGGATGGGTGTGTTTTTTGGGGCATTTTTGGCGGCATCAAAACCGAGCGTGCGGACGAGTGGGTGAGGGGATTTGACGTCGAAGGGTGTGAAGCCGTTTGTCTGGCTGAGGTATGAGGCGAGGTCCAGGAGGAATCCGAGGCTCATGTCTCCGCCTGGTGCGGCGCCGATGACGATGGGGCGTGGGGATGAGGAAGGCGAAGGGGGGATGGCTTTCTGGAGCGTATCTTCTGGAAGTTCGAGAGATTGTGCGAGGATTTTGAGGGCATCAGGCGAGATCATGGGAATGTAGACGGGATTGGCGATGGGTCGGTGGTGAGAGCGTATCTCGTGCATTCCGAGCATGATGGGGGAGAGTTCGGCGGTGTTGTGTGTGCCCAGTATGATGATTTTTCGCTGTGATGCGAGGGCATTGGCGACGAGCTCCCATGGGAAGGGTTTGAGGAGGGCGATATCGAGCACGCCGATGTGGATTCCGGATTTACCGAGGTGATCGGCGATATTGCGGGCGAGTTTTGTGAATCTTCCGGAGGAGACGAGGCAGAATCCGTTGGGTTTCAGGGATGACGAAGAGAGGATAGCGAGGTCGAGATTGAAGTGTTGTGAGAAGAAGTGGAAGGTGTTGGCAATGGTCTGAACGATGAGATCGTCATTGAGGATGGGTGTGTCTCCATTGTGGGCGATGGGTGTGATGGCGTCGATGAGTTTTTGTGAAGGCATTCGTGCGCCACAAAATGTGTCGGCGAGTTCGTCATCGATGGAGCAGAGTCCGGGCTGTCCGAGTTTTGCGGTGACATCGTGTGCGATGATGCAGTGATAGACGGCGTCTTGTGCGGATGAAGCCTGGAGTTCAAATGCGAGTCTGAATTCGAGGGGTTCGGAGAGATGTTTTTCGCGGTGGTAGACGAGCGTGGAGTTCATGGATGGCCGTGTTGAGTTGGCCATGGCGTTTTCTCCGAGCAATGCGGCGCAACGTTGTTGCAGCAGAGAGAAGCCTTCGGCTTCGGCGGCGGAGAGTCTGGCTCCACCTCTGCAGATGAGGTTTTCGGCGAGATTGACGAGTTGTCGAGTGGGTCGAACGAGCCATTGGTCGAGCAACACAAGGGATTCCATCACGAGACTGCTCCTTTTATGGGGTATGAAAATCGCCGTATGGCGATGTCGTGTTTTTTAGTCCTTTTTGTATAAAAGGGAAATAGAAGGCGGGGCGTATTGGGGCGAGAGCCCCGATAGCCGCGCGCGAAAAGAGATGAAAAAGGGAAGTGATTATATTATAAGTGGTGGCGGTGGATGTTCTGGGGGTTGGTGAGTCAGTTCGGCTGAATGGGCGTGATGGGAACAATGCATCAGCGAGCGGGACATTTTCCCGGCTATACGATTCGAGAGACGTGGGATTCGCCGTGTCATTATGAGTGGTATTTGGCGACGGAGGATTCGGCATCGAAGAGTTGGTGCATCATTCAGGCATTGAGCCGAGAGTTGTGTCATACGGTGGAATTGCGTCTGTACTATCAGGATGCGTGTCGTGCGGAAGCGCATGTTCGGGTGGACGGGGTGCTTCCGATCCAGGAGATAGGTCAGAGTCGGACGCACGGGGTCTATGTGGTTTACCCGTATCGTTTTCCGTATTTGCGTGTGGGAGAGGTGGCAGCGGAGGTGGCTCGAGCGCATCGGAAGATGACGCCGTGTTTTTGTGCGTCGGTGTTACTGGATGCGGTACGGATTCTTGACGAGGCGAGTCGGCAGGGGTTGTGTCATTTTGGGGTACTGCCTCATCATATTTTGATATCGCGGGACGGGGATGTGTATGTCACTGGTTTTATCGAGTCGGCGATGCGACGTCGATTTCATTTTGACACGGAGCTGAACGAGAAGTTTGATGCGCCGGAGATCCGTCGTCACGAATCGGTGGGAGTGGAGAGCGATGTTTATGCGCTTGGAGCTTTGTTGTATCAGGGGATAACGAACGCGTTTCAACCGGACGAGTGGGAGCCTCGCTGGATGGGGATGATGGATGTGTTTGACCGGGCGGGGATACCCGGGGATTCACTGTTGGGGATGCTTCAATTTTTCCAGCGTACTCTTGCGGAGCGTCCGTCCCAGCGTTATGGGACTTACGGAGCGCTTGCGCAGGCGCTTGAGCATGTGATTTCTGAGCTTGGTTCGTATGTGCCGTGTGAGGTTCGTGCGGATTTTTTGTCGGGGATGTTTGACGACTATCCTCCGGCGGTGCCCTGTGAGTATCGCAGTGACGTGATCAGTCTGATCACCGGTGATTTTCCGACGATATCTGGAGAATTGTCGTCGGGTGAATATTCGACGCTCAATCGCGAGTCGATAGAGCGGATGTCGAGTCGTCTTGGTGAGTCCAGTGGTCGGACGCCTGGATCGTCTCCTGGCCGTGCGACGTCTGGGTGCATGGGTATGGAGGACACGCTGACGTCGCCATCGTTTGATGCGCCGGAGACCCGGATACTTCATCGCAGTTCAGGGAGTTTCCGGACGATTAATCCCAGCTTGCGTGCGGATCTCTGTGCGTCGCCTTTGGAGATTCTGGCGCGATCGCGGTATCAGATTCTCGATCAGCTTGGTTCAGGTGGGACGGGCACGGTATACAAGGTGCTTGATACGACGCTGTCGGAGATTCTTGCCCTGAAGGTGTTGCGTCCTGAGCTTGTGGCGGACTCGGCGTGGCTTCAGAGGTTCAAGCGTGAGCTCAAGATTACGCGGGATTTGGAGCATGCGAACATTCTTCAGGCGTATCACCTTGAGCAGCTGGAGGGTTTGTATTTCTTTACGATGCGTTACATTGACGGCCGGAATCTGAGCGAGCTGTTGCATGAGGGTCCGTTGTCGCTGATGATGTCGCTTCGGATTCTTCCGCAGGTGGCGCAGGCGTTGATAGCCGCGCATGCGCATGGGGTGGTTCATCGCGATTTGAAGCCTGCGAACATCATGATAGAGAACGATTCCTTTCATCCGTATTTGATGGATTTTGGGATTGCGAGTGCGCCGGATTCTCAGATGCTGACGATAGCCGGACAGGGCATAGGGACGCCGAGTTATATGGCTCCGGAGCAGTCTCGTGGGGAGCCTATCACGATACTGGCGGATGTCTATTCGTTTGGTGTGATGTGTTATGAGTGTTTTACGCAGACGCTACCCTTTACCGGGGCGACGGCGGTTGCGATATATACGGCGCAGCAGTCCGGGATATTTCAGCCCATTTTGTCGCTCAATCCTCGGGTCCCAGCGGGCGTGGCGCGTACGATAGAGGCCTGTCTTTCGCCGAGGGCGTTTGATCGTCCGGCCAACATGGGGGCGGTTTTGGAATCATTTATGCGGGCGTAGGGTTGGGAGTTGTCAATGGATTTGGTGATGGGGGTAAGATGTCCTTGCAGGGTGGAGGGCGCGCGATGCGCCCGGGAGAGTAGTCAATGATGAAACCATCTGTGATTTGTCTGGATCTTGACGGCGTGCTTGTCGATCTTCATCGGGCGTTGGTCTGCTTGTTTGGGGAAGATCCGGACAGGTATACTGACGAGGATTGGTCTAAGGTTGGGGAATGGGGGCTTTCGATTCCCAAGGGGGATTTTTGGGGCAGGGTGCGATCTCAGGGGGCCCAGTGGTGGGTGAATTTGCCCAAGCTTCCTTGGGCGGATGCGCTGTGGCAGGCGGCGCTCGACACTGGGGCGGAATGTGTGGTTCTGACGACGCCGGCACCGTTTCCCGAGTGTGCGGCCGGGAAATATCAGTGGGTCAGCGAACAGCTTCATACGAACCATATTCTCATTGGCAAGCCCAAGGAGATTTGTGCGCAGCCGGGGACGTGGCTTATTGACGATCGTGCGGGATATGGTCCCCGATGGGAAGCTCGCGGAGGGCGGTTGCTTTCGTTGCAGCGTCCGTGGAATCCGTCGGGAATGCCCATTGATGCGATACTCGGGGAACTGAGGAAATACGCGAGTGCTGGACAATCCTGAGGTGTCTGTGGGTCAGGGTGAGGCTTGAAGCTACGGCACAAAAGAGAGATAACATCAAGGATAAGGGGTGGAAACGCAATGGCAACGCTTCTCGACGGCAAGGCCGTCTCGGCATCGATACAGGAAGAGATACGTCAGACAGTCGCGCGGCATTTTTTGCCGGACAATGCGCCTCGGCTGTGTGTGATACTGGTGGGAGAGAATCCGGCCAGTGCGAGTTATGTGAAGACGAAATGCCGAATGGCGGAGAAGCTTGGTTTTCGTCATGAGGTTTATCATTTTGACGAGGATGTGACGCAGGCCGAGGTGGAGGCTCGGATTGACGCGTGCAATGCCGATCCCATGTGCGATGCCGTTTTTGTCCAGCTTCCTTTGCCGCGCCATCTGGATGCGGTGGCGCTTCCGAACCGCGTTCGTGCCGACAAGGATGCGGATGGTCTGACGCGTGCGGCCATGGGTGCGCTTTTACTGGGCGAATCGAATGCGTTTCAGCCCTGTACGCCGCGTGGGATTTTGCGTCTTCTCGACGCGTATCAGATCGAACTTTCCGGTCTTGATGCTGTGGTGATTGGTCGGAGCAACATTGTGGGCAAACCTGTGAGTTTGATGCTTCAGCGGCGGAATGCGACGGTGACGATGTGCCACACGCGCACGCGAGATTTGGGTTCACATGTGTGTCGGGCAGATGTTGTCGTGGTGGCTGCGGGGGTACCTGGACTTGTCAAGGGGGAATGGATCAAACCCGGTGCCGTCGTGGTGGATTGCGGTTTTACCAAGATTGACGGGCAAATTTATGGGGATGTCGAGTTTGATGCGGCATCGGCCAGAGCCTCCTACATCACGCCTGTGCCTGGCGGGGTCGGTCCGATGACGGTCATCACCCTGATGGAGCAGACGCTTCAGAGTGCCCTGAAACGTTGCGGGTGAGAGAATTGACAGACATTGGTGGGGCTCGTTCGGGTTTTCGATGGTGAAGTCTGTATGGAGAATCATGGAAGGCCTGACGGGTTCATTTTTTTGCAATGAAGATGAAGTCTGTATGGAGAATCATGGAAGGCCTGACGGGTTCATTTTTTTGCAATGAAGATGAAGTCTGTATGGAGAATCATGGAAGGCCTGACGGGTTCATTTTTTTTGCAATGAAGAGGAAATTTATATCTAATATTATACAAAGTATGATTTGTATTCTATTTTTTAATTCTGAAGGGCTGTCGTAGTTATTGTTCATTGTGTAATGCGACGGCTCTTTTTGGGGATAACGACGGGGAGCGTGTTGGAAGGATGGAGCTTGGAGAGGAATCGAGGGGGGAGTTAGGGGTGAAGAGTTGGCATAAAATATGGAGGGTCCTGGATTGATATGCCCTTGGGAGCATTGAAGTTTTTTTAATTTTTGGGAGTGAGAAGAAGGAATAGCCATGTTTCATGGAAATGTCGTGAAAATGATTGCGGGGATGGGTGCGGCTTTGTGTTTATGGGGGTGTTCAGAGAAGGCGTCACTCAACATTGTATATTATCCGTCGTACTGGCACAGTGCGACGAATTACGATCGTGTTGCGCTGGCGCCGATAGGATCGATTTCGGATCCACAGCTTTATGGTGAGTTTAGGAACGGCATTGTTCAGGATCTTCAGACGCGCATTCCCATGGCGTTTGCGGATTACTCCCTGTCTGAGCTTTCGGATGATGATGTGATGTATCATGAGGTTCAGGTTCAGGCCAATGGTCTGATGCTCAAAGCGTATATGACGGATTCGTTTATCGATTTGGCGGAGACGATATGTGAGCGGGAAGAGCCTGTGTACTTGCGAGATGAGAATGGGCATTTTGTACGTGACAGTGAGGGGCGAAAAGTTATCGATCATTATAAGAATGTCAAGTATCGGTGTTCATACTGGAGTGCCCGAGTGTCGACGCATGTATCCGTTGTGGATGTAAAGACGAATGTGGTGATGCTCCAGGATGAATATACGAAAGTTTACGAATCGGATCCGTATGAAACCGTTTCAGATCGCAGTGTACTTCGCGAGGCCGTCCGGGCTGCGGCATCTCAGGTTGTTTTTAACGCGCTTCCCACGTTTGAGAGAAGAACTATTGATGTTGAGGACACTCTTCAGTTTTCGACCGAAAGTACATATAATAAGAAAAAAGTGGATGATGAATTTCCGAAGAGTACATCCAAGATATATGCGTTTATTTCTCTTCCCAAGGCTGCGAAACTCAATTATTTCAAACTCGATGTTTCAGCGAGTGGAAGCGAAACGCCTTTAAAGAGCTATGATTTCCAGTGGCAGGAAGGCAACAAGCGGATTTATTTTGAATTTGATATATATGAAATCAAGGCGATGGTGGGCAATGTTTCCAAGCTCGATTTCCGACTTCGATATCCGAACGGCAAGGCTGTTTTTAAGCGCACGGTGACGCTAAAGTGATATGGCTTTGTGCGTTTAAGGCCCCATTTTCGGGGCTTTTTTTTTGCGGGAATATGCCACAGGTTAGGTGTGTAAAGGTATGACATGTGTGTGTTGTAATTACATTATATCCATAATTGGGATCAAAATTGCACAAAATTCGATTGAAAGGAGATGGCAAAAAGCCCTATAATACCTGCGTTTTGGGCGCAATGGGGTGCCTGATGTTTTCTTTATCAGTGGAGAAGTTCTGAAATGAGCGAAACTTTTGATCATATTATTCTCAACGGTCGTCCTGGCGGCGGAAAATCCGAACTCATCGATTTTATCAAAAAGACCCCGCTCGAAAAGCGCTGTGAGCTTTTCCACATCGGCGAAATGGTTGAGGAAGACGATTTCGTATGGCTGTGGGAAAAGTTTGTCGAAGACGATCTTTGGGAATCCCTTGGAGAAAAGCGCATTTATTCGCGCACGCATGAGTTTGGTTATGTTCAGACGACCGATGACCGGCTTCTCGATCTTTGTATGAAAAAATTCAACGTGGCTGTTCATGAAAAGTACATGAAGAAGCCGGGGTTCTATGACGATCATACAGTATTGCTTGAGTTTGCGCGCGGCAAGTTTGACGGTGGTTATCGTCATGCTTATGAACTCCTTGATGATGATATTCTCAAACGTTCGGCCATCCTTTATATCAATGTTTCGTATGCCGAATCTCGTCGTAAAAACGAGGCGCGTTATCAGGAAGCTCTCAAGGGTTCCATTCTTGCGCACAAACTCCCTGACGAGAGTTTAGAACGTTTTAGTTCCGAGACCGATTTTGAGGAACTTACCGGTGGCCGTGAGTCTGGATTTATCGAAGTGCGCGGCATCAAAATACCCTTTGTCTCGATGAACAATGAGCCCGAACTCAAAGACGGTCCTGAACTCGACGCTCGTTACAGCCACGCGCTGACGACACTTAAAAATCTCGTCAAGTAGTTTTCTATTTTCCCATTGTTTTGCCCTCGCCAGTCGGGGGCTTTTTTATGGATGATTATACGGGGCGCGGGCTATCCGCCCTGGGGCGGAAACGCCCGGCGCGCCGGGCAATAAACCCCGGGGCGGATAAGCGACGGGTATTTAACTGGCGCCGGGGCGTGCCCCCGAAGCCCCCTCCTTGACCAATATTCATGTCTTTTCTATTTTTGGGGGGTATTCATGCGAAAGAACAGTATCGTGTCGGCATGTGCCATGTGTTTTTGTATGGTGTCATGTCATTCGCCCGCACCGCTTCAGACACCTGTTCAAGATGTGGAAACACATCATGCCGATTCCAGACGTTTAGAGTCCGAAGCATCCATTCTTTTGGTTCCCGAGGATGCGCGTCGCACCCCGTCCGGGCTTGCCTATATTTCGCTCTCGCCGGGCAGTGGCGAGAAGCCTGATCCCAGAACGGCCGTCGACGTCATGCTCCGCGTGCGCAATCTGGAGGGAGTCGTGACCGATGAAGCGCGCGGGACGATGGCAATTGCGCATTCTTCGCCTTTCTTTGAAGAAATTTTGCCTTTGATGTCGTTGGGGGAAACGGTCCGCGTTTGGGGTGAGTCTAAAGAAAGGATATGGGAAATCGAGATGATTTCGGTCAATGAAGCCTATTTGCCGCCGTCGGATGTAGCGGAACCGCCTGGGGATGCCCAGGCGCTGTCGTCGTTTGAAGATGTGAAGTGGCGAGTGGTAGAGCTGGGAAACGGTGAAAAGATAAGTCAAGGGCAGGCTCTGCGCGTCCATGTGACGCGGTGGAATCGTGCAGGCGAAATTCTTGAGAGTTCGCGCGCAGGAAAGGGGATGCTCCTGTTTATGAACGACGCACAGAAGAAAGCCGATCCCGTGCATCATGATATCTTTTTGGCCATGCGTGAAGGTGAACACATCCGTGTCTGGATACCTGGGGATCGCCTTTCACACAAAGAAGATATCGTAGAAGATATATGGATTGAGGAAGTGTTGGAAGGGCTTCGGATTCCCGCAACGGAGCCTCCACGGGATGCCCTTGCTCTGGAGGAGGTTCGTTTAAAGTATGAAGTGGCATCTGGCGGCAATAAACTTGAGGCAGGACAGGCTGTTGAAGTGGAGATGGCGTGTTGGCACGGACAGGACCTGATCGACGCGTCTTATCTGCGTGGTCGTCATGACGTGATGGAACTCACCGAAAAACTTGGCATTTGGATGGATATTATGACATCGGTGGCGCCGGGGGATGTATTTGTCACCTGGATTCCAGCATCATCATTACCAGAAAGTGTGGGGATGGATTTGACGTGTCGTGTTCATGTGTACGATGTGGTGGAGTAAATATGTATAAATCCGTGTGTACATTGAAGTTGCCGATGCGGGATTGATAAGGTGAAGATCAAAAGAGGGGGTAGCGGCGTATGCGCGCAGGCCAGAGGCCGAGCACATAGCCGCTCAGGGGGAGACTTCCCCCACCCGGAAAACACGGATTAAAAATATAATTTATAAAGAAAAAGCCCCGAAGGTGGGGCTTTTTGTATTTTAAGTGGTTCGATTGTTATTCGAGGGGAATAAGGGGATCGCCGGGATCAATGGGCTTTATGGGGTCGATGACGGACAAGAGACATCGATAGTTTTTACATAGAGCAGTTTGTCCAATTTCTACTAAACAGTCAGTATTTTTTAAACATTGGACACATAAACCTGTGGATGTGTTGCAAATTGGTTGTTGTGTGGAAGTACAGTCAGAATTGGAAGAGCATCCTGTGATGGCATCTTTGAGACAGGCTGTATTTGTAGAATTTGGGGAGTAGCCGGATTTACATTTCCAAACTTTGCAAGTACCGCTGAGACATGTGAGGGCATCGGTGTTGGCATTGGAGATTTGGGTTGCGCATGAGTTTCCGCATTTTCCGCAGTGTTTTGCATCTGTCGACGTGGTGACGCATATACCGCTGCATACCGTCTGTGACGAGGGGCAAGAAACGGCACAAGTTCCGTTTTCGCAAGCCGAACCGGCGGGGCATATCGATCCGCATGAGCCACAGTTGAATTTGTCGGTTTGATAGTCCACACATTTTCCTCCGCAGACATTTTGTCCGGTTGGGCATGAGGTGGTGCAGATTCCGCTGACGCATGCCTGACCAGAAGCGCAACTCGTCCCGCATGTGCCGCAGTTTTTGGCGTCTGTGCCTTTTGCGTAGGACTCGCACCCGTTGGCTTTGTTACTGTCGGTGTCGCAGTAGTTGGTGGCGCATGTGGTGCACGAGGCGAGGTGGAGGTCGGAGAAATTCAAACACTTGCCGTTACAATTTGTGGTACCGCTGGCGCATGAGGTCGAACATGTCCCGTTGACACAGGCTTGTCCGGACGGACACTGCTTGCCACATGTGCCGCAGTTGTAGTTGTCGCTTTTAATATCGACGCAGTTTCCGCCGCAAACTTCCTGGCTTCCCGGACAAGAGGTCTGGCAGACGCCGTCGACGCATGCCTGACCAGACGCACAGCTCGTCCCGCATGAGCCGCAGTTTTTGGGGTCTGTGCCTTTAGCGTAGGACTCGCAGCCGTTGGCTTTGTTGTTGTCGGTGTCGCAGTAGTTGGTGGCGCATGTCGTACAGGAGACAAGATGGAGGTCGGAGAAGTTCAAACACTTGCCGTTGCAGTTTGTGGTTCCGCTGATGCATGAGGTCGAGCATGTCCCGTTGATACAGGCTTGTCCAGACGGACATAGCTTGCCACATGTGCCGCAGTTGTAGTTGTCGGTTTGGAGATCGACGCAGTTTCCGCCGCAGACCTTCTGGCTTCCCGGACAAGAGGTCTGGCAGACGCCGTCGACGCAGGCCTGGCCAGAGGCACAGCTCGTCCCGCATGAGCCGCAGTTTTTGGGGTCTGTGCCTTTAGCGTTGGACTCGCAGCCGTTGGCCTTGTTGTTGTCGGCGTCGCAGTAGTTGGTGGCGCATGTGGTGCAGGAGGCGAGGTGGAGATCGGAGAAATTGAGGCACTTTCCGCCACAATTGGTGGTGCCGGTGGCGCATGAGGTGGAGCAGGCTCCGTTGACGCATGCTTGTCCTGAAGCGCATTGTTTGCCGCAAGCGCCGCAGTTGTAGTTGTCGGTTTGGAGATCGACGCAATTTCCGCCGCAGACTTTCTGACTTCCCGGACAAGAGGTCTGGCATTCACCATCGACACAAGCCTGTCCGGAGGCACAGCTCAGCCCGCAAGCTCCACAGTTTTTAGGGTCCGTTCCCTTGGCGTTGGATTCGCACCCGTTTGCTTTGTTGTTGTCGGTGTCGCAGTAGTTGGTGGCGCATGTGGTGCACGAGGCGAGGTGGAGGTCGGAGAAATTCAAACACTTGCCGTTACAATTTGTGGTACCGCTGGCGCATGAGGTCGAACATGTCCCGTTGACACAGGCTTGTCCGGACGGACACTGCTTGCCACATGTGCCGCAGTTGTAGTTGTCGGTTTGGAGATCGACGCAATTTCCGCCGCAGACTTTTTGACTTCCCGGACATGAGGTTTGGCAGACACCGTCGACGCATGCCTCTCCGGATTTACAGCTTGTCCCGCATGAGCCGCAGTTTTTGGGGTCTGTTCCTTTAGCGTTGGACTCGCACCCGTTGGCTTTGTTGTTGTCGTTGTCGCAGTAGTTGGTGGCGCATGTGGTGCAGGAGGCAAGGTGGAGGTCAGAGAGATTCAGGCATTTGCCGCCACAGAGTGTAAATCCTTCGGCGCAGTTGGTATTGCATGTTCCGTTGACGCAGGCCTGACCTGAAGGGCACTGTTTGCCGCATGCGCCGCAGTTGTAGTTGTCGGTCTGGAGATCGACGCAGTTTCCGCCGCAAACTTCCTGGCTTCCCGGACATGAGGTCTGGCAGATGCCGTCGACGCAGGCCTGACCTGAGGCACAGCTTGTCCCGCATGAGCCGCAGTTTTTGGGGTCTGTTCCTTTAGCGTTGGATTCGCACCCGTTTGCTTTGTTACTGTCGTTGTCGCAGTAGTTGGTGGCGCATGTGGTGCAGGAGGCGAGGTGGAGGTCGGAGAAGTTGAGACATTTCCCGCCACAATTTGTGGTGCCGCTGGCGCATGAGGTGGAGCATGTTCCGTTGACGCAGGCCTGTCCGGAAGGACATTGTGTGCCGCAAGCGCCGCAGTTGTAGTTGTCGGTTTGGAGATCGACGCAATTTCCGCCGCAGACTTTTTGACTTCCCGGACAAGAGGTCTGGCAGACGCCGTCGACGCATGCCTCTCCGGATTTACAGCTTGTGCCGCACGAGCCGCAGTTTTTAGCGTCTGTGCCTTTTGCGTAGGACTCGCATCCGTTGGCTTTGTTACTGTCGTTGTCGCAAAAGTCTTCGGCACATGCCACGCACGAGGCGAGGTGGAGGTCGGAGAGATTCAGGCATTTTCCGCTACACAGCGTAAATCCTTCAGCACAATTGGCCGTGCATGCTCCTTCTACGCAAGCCTGACCGGCGGGACACGTATTGCCACACGCTCCGCAATGATAGTTGTCCACTTGAATGTCTACGCAATTTCCGCCGCAGACTATTTGACTTCCCGGACAAGAAGTTTGGCAGACGCCGTCGACGCAGGCTTCGCCGGATTTACAGCTTGTCCCGCATGAGCCGCAGTTTTTGGAATCGGAGCCGAGGATATTGGTTTCGCATCCGTTGAGGAAGTTGTTGTCGGTGTCGCAGTACCCTTCGGCGCATGCGTCACATGAAACCAGATGGAGATCCGAAAAATTGAGGCATCGGTCTGTACAAAGTTCAGAGCCGGCCGCGCAATCTTGCGAACATTCTCCGTTCACGCAGGCAAAACCGTTGGGACAAGCGTTATCGCAGGCACCGCAGTGCCCGGGATCGGTCATTTTGTCGACGCAGAGATTGTTGCATACGATCTGTGTTCCCGGACACTCTGTCGAGCATTCGCCGTCTACGCAGGCGTGTCCCGACTGGCACGTGATGTCGCATGAACCGCAGTGTTTGGCGTCTGCGGAAAGGTTCGCGCACCCATCTGGACATACGTCTTGTCCTTCCGGGCAAAGTTCCATGCAGTGGCTGTTCTGACATGACACCGCACATGTAACACCGCGATAGTCAGGACTGCTTGGATCCTCGTCGTTACAGGCCCCTCCAAGGGTGGCGCCGCAGAACTCTTTGTTCTCAACGGGATCGATGCATTTTTCGCCGCAGAAGACTTGGTTTGAGGGGCATTCATCGACGGCACAGTGTCCTTGAACGCAGGGTTGTCCGGGGGCGCATCGTTTTCCGCATTCTCCGCAGTGATTGCGATCATTCATGAGATCGACACAATCCAATCCGCACAAATCCTTGGAACATTGTGATGTGCATTTGAAAGTGAGTGCATCGTTCTGAATCTCGAATGCGCACAGAGGGGCGGAGAGTGGACACATCCTGAGGGCCATGTCTCCATTCGCTGTTTCAAAGGTGTGGGATTGGGCGTTTGGATCGTTTTCTGGGCTGACGCATTGAGACTGGTGACAAACGGCCTGGGCGTATGAACGTTCTATGGCATTGAGGGGTTCGCCGGATTTTGTCTGTGCGGAAAGCAGATGCCAGATGGGGCGATAACGCTGGCAGTCGTTGTAGCACGAGTCCCCTTGGCGGCACGTATCGGCTTCGTCGGTTAGAATTTCGTCATGGGCATAACATCGCGCTCCATCTATACGGATATATCCCATGTCGATGGAATCCGCATCCTGTGCAATGATGACAGGGGCGCATTCGCGCCCAAATTCTTCGGGATGTTCGAGTGTACATCCCGCGTGGGATATTCCCAGCATGGCGAAAAACAAACATAAATAAAGTTTTTGTTCCCTGTGCATCATTGCCTCACGTGAGTCGCGTTGCAGAATGAAAAAAACGAATAGAAGGACTATTCAGTCAAAATTCATATCACGCATGTTATGGTGTCGCAAACATACGTCAGAAAAAAGTCCATGAGTTACGGGACGACGCGCATTGGCCATGGGATATCGACGATTTCGGCATGGAGGGTGAGTCCGTTGACGCGTTCCAGTTCAAAACGGACATAGGTGGGAGGAGTGGCCTGGTTGCGACTGAACCAGACGAGTTTGAATGAGGGCGGGGAGAGGGTCAGGCGTGGGGCTTCGATCCCGTCGGGGAGGTTTTCGCCGGGTGTGGGGACAAAGCATTCCATGGCTTCTGCCGCGACGGCTGCGGAGAGCTGGGCGAGTTTTAGAACAAATTCAGGGGTTCTGAGCGCCGGGTTGGTGGTGGCACGTTCGACATAGTCTTCAAAAAAAGGCATCGTCGATATCCAGCCGTCCCGTCCAATGACGATTTTGTTTTTCATGTCGATGACAAAAGATTCACGCGCCGAGGTTTCACCAGGAATTTGAATGGCGGGCGCAACCTTGAGGAGAAACCAGTCTCCGAGGCGCGTGCCGTTTTGAAGCCGGACTGAAGAGGACATCTGGTTGTCCGCGGTCTGAATGAGCACATCCAGGGCGGCGTGATAGGCATCGACAGATTCATCCGAAATGGAGTGCCAGACCTCATCGAACTTTGGACGCTGAGGTTTCGTTATGGTGGCTTGTGACTCCTTATCCGAAGGAGGGGCAGGATGGTTCAAATCCATCGACGGGGTGGGTGTGCTCTGCGCGTCATGAGATTTGCCCTGACAGCCGCTCGTGATCATCATGGCCGTGGCCAGAAATAATAATAAAATATGGCGTTCAATATTCATGTGTAGAAATCATTCGGTGTTTCAATCTAAAGAACGAATCTCCTAAAAAAGAGAAAAAGGGTTTGTTTAATACCATAAAACAGGGTCGGAAAAAAGATGATGAAACGTGGCTTCGTATCTGGTGCGTGGGAAGTGGGAAGTGGGGAGTGGGGAGTGGGGAGTGGGGAGTGGGGAGTGGGAAGATATGTCTTGAATTATCGAACCTTTTGAGAAGACGTGGTATGAGGCGAAACCGTGAGGTTTTGGAGGTCACGTCTGTGTTCGTGAAAGCCGTTTTTTGATGAGGAGTTTCATGCATACGTTTTTGAAGGTGGCGGCTTCAATTGGTGGGGCTGCGGTGGTTTCATTTCTTGGGTATGCGGCGTATATCTATGGTTCCTACTCGAGGATAGAGGATAATGTGTCGATATTTCCCAAAAATCGCGGTCTTCATGAGCTCCCTGCTGGAGTGTCTGTCCGTTTTGCCACGTTCAATATTGGCTATGGGGCGTATTCCTCGGACTATTCTTTTTTTATGGATGGCGGCAAGGAATCGGTGGCTCGGTCGTCCGAGGCGGTGCGTGCCAATATTCTTGGTGTGGCTGAACTTCTCGACAAAGAGGGCGTCGACATTGCCATGCTCCAGGAGGTCGATCGTCGTGGTCGCCGGAGTCGCGATGTCGACGAATGGGCGTGGTTTGAAAGTCGATGGGGCGATCGTGACGCGCTTTTTATGCCCAACTACCATTCGTCGTTTCTTTTCTGGCCGCCACTCGATCCTATCGGAAGTGCCGAAAGCGGTATTGCCATTTTTAGCCGTTATCGCATGGATGTTTCGGTACGGCGGCAGTTGCCCATTTCCACCAAGCCCAACAAAATTCTCGATCTCGATCGCGGCTATAGCGTGACGCCCATGCCTGTCGACAATGGCAGGACGTTGTATTTGTATCACCTCCATCTGACCGCGTACGGCGGGGGGCCTGACATTTCTGCTGCGCAGATTGGTATGCTCATGTCCGATATGGCTGAAAAAATCGCCCTTGGCCACTACGTACTTTGTGCTGGGGATTTCAACCATGATTTGCCGGGCGATTCTGTCAAGCGTCTGAATGCCGATGCCCGCATGTTTGGGTGGTGTCGTCCGTTTCCGGGGGAGCGTCTTCCAAAGGGGATGCGGTATGTCAAGCCCGAAAATCCTCAGGTTGGCACGAGCCGTCTGTTGGACGCGCCATATATGCCCGGCAAATCCTTTACGGCCACGATCGACGGATTTCTGGCGTCAGACAACATTCGCATCCTCCGCGTGCGGCACATCGATGCCGGATTTGAATACAGCGATCACAATCCCGTCATTCTCGACGTGCGTTTCGATTAAGATTCCATCATTGAGAATCGTATGCGAAAATCATACAAGCTGTATGGCATGAGAATTGCGTTTTCATGCTTTTGGAACCTCTTGTTTCGCAAGGAACAGGAGGCTTTTTTGGGGAACGGAAGCGTCCGTTCCCATTTTTTGGTTTTCTTTTAAAATATACGGGGAAGACAATGAAACGCACATTTGGTTTAGTCGTGTTGAGTGCAGTGTTTGCTGTGTGGATGGGATGTTCTGACGAGACCAAACACGTCACGATTGGTGGCATGAATGGCGACGGGTGTACGTCGAACGAAGAGTGTCAGAGTCAAAACTGTGATGGCGGCATTTGTTATGCGCCTGGCGATAGCGCCAGCAGTGGCAAGATCCCCAATGGTGATGCGTGTACGTCTGACGACCAGTGTATCAGCGGGAACTGTTATGAGGGGAAGGTCTGTCGGACGCCCAACTGGGGTGGAGGGGGAAAACCATCGGCTGGGCTTGGTGATGACTGTACGAAGGACAGCGAGTGCAAGACTGGCAACTGTAAGGACGGCCATTGTCTGGAAAGCGGTGAAAGTTCGGGGAGTGATAAGATCCCCAATGGCGATGCGTGTACGTCTGACGACCAGTGTATCAGCGGGAACTGTTATGAGGGGAAGGTCTGTCGGACGCCTAACTGGGGTGGCGGTGGGGATCCGTCGGATTCTTCCGGATCAGAACCGGCGGGCTCGGTGTGTACGCTCAATGCCCAGTGCAAATCAAAGATTTGCGTGGGTGGAAAATGTGCCGATCGGGACAGCACCGGGATAGGGGACAACGGTTCCGGACTTGGACATTCGGCAGTCGATCAATCGTGTTCTGAAAACCGGGACTGTGAGAGCGGGCTTTGTGTGGATGGCAAGTGTTCAAATGCATGTGCGCTTTTGGGTTGTCGTGAAGCATATACCGTGTGCCGTCATGACAAGTGCATCCCCGTCTCGACGATAGGACAGGAATGTTCGACTTCTGGGGATTGTGCTGTTGGTAAAACGTGTTGCAACGGTTTCTGTTCGTCGAATTCGTGCGAAGTGGGGATTTCATGTGAGAAAGAATTTGGCAGTTGCATCAATTCCTGTCGAATGAGGACGAGTTGGGGGGATGTTTGTGGTTGTTCGGTCCACGAGGAGTGTGGCGAGAATTATTTTTGTGACAATCAATACGGGAATGGATTTGACGCCACCTATCTTTGCGTGAAGCAGAAAAGCAAGGGAGGCAAATGCAGGGTGGACGAACAGTGTCTGTCGCAGTTCTATTGTGACGGTTATTCATGTCAGATTCGTCTTGAACTGGATGAGCAGTGTTTGAATCACCGCATGTGTAAATCCGGGGCGTGTTATAAGGGCGATCAGCCTTATAATGAAAGTCGTCCATATGATAAGGATGGAATATGTGTAGAAGCCCAGCCGGCCGGGGTATCCTGTGACGAAGATGGCAATTGTCAGTCTGGTCGGTGTGTGGCGGGTGTTTGTAAGTGACGCCCTCTCCCCCGGCCCCTCTCCCATTGGGAGAGGGGAGATGCTTCATAAAAACAAAAAAACTCCACCAAAACCGACCTCACCCCCGGCCCCTCTCCCATGGGGAGAGGGGAGCATGCTTCACCAAAAAGCCCTCACTCAAACCCTGACCTCACCCCCGGCCCCTCTCCCATAGGGAGAGGGGAGCATGCTTCACAAAAAACAAAAAAACTCCAGCAAACCCCGACCT
>CAMCLY010000022.1 GCA_945875805.1 uncultured Myxococcales bacterium
CGATGCCGCGCGGCCCTTTCGCATTTCATGAGGTGGTGAGGCTTGGGGCGTTGTGTGAGTGGAGCCTTTTTGTGGGGTTGGGGTGGGGTATTTTGTGTTTGGTGAATCATGCTTCCTCACAAATCCCCTTCTCCCCCTAAGCGGGACGGGGGCAGCGTTGAGTGGCGTCCAATGAGAAGTGAGCCGGTGAGTCTGTGTGCTAAGACTGGCTGGCTCAGGCGTGAGCCGGTGAGTCTGGCTTTTAAGACTGGCTGTCTCACGCCTGAGACCAGGCGGTACGTGCTGGCGCATCTTCTGCGTCAGCGGCGTCGTTGCCGTCGGTCACGTACTAAATGGCAAAGTCATCATTAGGGGCAAAGGAATTGAGGAATTCTCATTCCATATGGATCTGAATATCAACAGCTGAATCCTCGCATCGAACCTCGTACTTTCGTTCCGGCCTAGCATAGACATTCACGCTTTGATGATTCGTTGAAAATGAATTATCTTCCAAAAAGTGAGGATTATCAAACATTATTTGCTCAATTTCGCTAGCTGAGTAGCAAACGTATTCATCACTCTTAGACATTAATTGCTCTAATTGTTTTATCAATCTAAGATTAGACACATTTTCAGTATTGTCATCAGGCATAAACATAATCAAATAATCTCTTGCTCGACTAATTGCCACATTAATGATATTCAAATTATTTAAAAAACAATTGCTTGAAATCGATGGGGGTGGGTTAAATAATGCAATAATAATATCGCACTCATCTCCTTGAAAGCCATGAATTGTTCCAGCTTGTATATCGACGTTGTCTGTGATTTCAGTTCGAGCCAAAAGTCTGTCCACAAGAGAGGCTTGAATCTTATAGGGAGAAATAATGCCAATAGAATAATGCGTATCTGAATTATGTTCCAAGAGCTTTTGGGAAAGCCAATTCGAAAACTCATAAGCAAACAAAGCAGAATAAATATGGTACGGACTGCTATTGTTAAGGCGTTTACATTTATAGATGCTATCGTATTTACTCGTGGGATATTTTACAATAGTTAATGGTCTTAAATTAATTTCAGATGATAAATTCAATTGTTTGATGTTACCGTACTCTCGGTGATGCTTAAGTACGCCATCATAAGTCAAATAACTAAACAGTTTACCAATGCAAGGAATACTACGATATTGAGTACACAGGGTTTCGACAGGATAATCATGAGGTTCAGTCTTAGGGCAGATGAATGATTTTAACCCAACCATTGTGTAAATATTTTCGTCTTTCCAAAAATCACTTGTAACAATAGGCTGAATCTGAAATGGATCGCCCGCAATAACAAACTTTTCTGGCTTGGATTTGTAAAGTGGATAAATTATGTTTGCAAGTGGAATCATGGATGCTTCATCAATGACGATGTAATCCCATGAAATATCTTTGAGATAAATCTTGGAATCGCGCTGTATGAAGTAATCATAGGGAAATCTAGCAATCGTTGTTACCACAACAGCTCGGCGACATTTATTAAGCTCAAACATTCGATCTTTATAGATACCGATCTTTTCAATTTGTTCATCGAGAGTAGAGCCGAAACGAATAATTCCTTGATATGAGCAATCACTATGTTCACGTTTCATAGTGCTCATTAATCGATTCACGACAACATCAGCTGATTTGTTTGTCGGTGTAAGTACGAGAACTTTAAACTCCTTATTTCCAGTCAACCAATCGATAAGATAACTGTTGCACAGATATGTGGTTTTACCAGTACCAGGCGGCCCATAGACGAATTCAATATGTGGAGTAAGATTCTTTCTCATATCATAATCACTCGATAGACCGAGGCCTTTAAAGCTATTATACAATTCTCTCAACAAAAACTCAGGACTATCTGCAGTAATATGAATTTCGTGCACTTTATCTAACGGTATGTCGCTAATTTGACTGACATCCTTTAATTTTATACGAAGCGTAAATGATCGTATACTAGCCGCCTCAACAATAATGTTATCTCTCGATTGCTTACCAAAATGAAGACTCATTGGAAATCCAGATAATTCTTCGATATCATTCGGTATATAGCGATTAGGGAAACGAAGAATATAAGTGCGTTCAGTATCTGGTTCTCGTTCAATTTTGCCAAAAGAAATAGCTATTTTCTTGCGCCGGTTTACGTCTTCAGATTGATTATTCATTTCAATCTCAAGAAGCGTTTTAAACCATTCAAATGAGTAACGAATTCCGTTTCTGGCATTAATTTCCAATGTCTCAAGCTTTTGGATTTTGCTAATTCGAATGGCTGCAGCATCTTTTTCCTTTTCGATTTTCTTCTGGTAATCAACAATTCTGGGATTAAAGTCATCATAATCTTCTTCATCAACAGCATCAAAATCATCAATTCTATCATCAAAGCGCTCTCCCCTTCCTAATGATTGCAACTCACTATTGTTAGAATCAACATCAGTACTGTGCGGTGTGCGATGTCTTTTGGATGTTAGTTTATCTACTCGTATTTCAATATCATTCGTAATTACCCGAACTTGATTAGATTGTTTATTGCAATTAGGAATAATATTTAGCTTATCCGTAATAACTGACTCATCATAATTACATTCATCCACACCATTTGATTCACGTATTTTATTAACAGAATTAACATGATATAAAATAGAATCATTACGACTCATTCTACTTTTAAGTTCATTAATAATTATTAACTTAAGTTCATCTCTAGAAAAACCTTCCGCTTCAATCCACTTACCAAACTCAATTAACTCTCGTTCTTCATCAGTTAGCTGAATATATCTTTCTTCATTAGAACGAATTCCAAGAAAGCCAAATAATTCTTCTGATTTTTCATACTCTAACGACATTGATTGTTGCGTAACTTCAGTCGCAGGAACAAAACAGTTTTGGTTATTGATTAACCATGGTGATTTTTTTAAGTGCTGGATATCAATAGATTCGAACGGTAGACTCTTCTCAGTATGTTTGTGGTACAATGTATAGGAATACGTACCACACCAACTATCTTTAATATCCAATATACAATTTCTCAATATATTCCATAATAGAATAGATCTATCTTTTCGTTTTTCAAACGGATTATTATTATCAACAATATAAAGGATATTTTCAATACAACCGATAAGTCTATATTCAATCCATCTATCAGGACATGAGCTTGAGTGTCTGGAACAATCTCGCGGTAAGCCTCTTGACTTTGCCTCATCATCAGAAATAGACTCACATTTAAGCTTTGGGTTAAATCCGAATCCTATATCTTTAAGAAATTCAATAAATGAGGGCTCACGATTGTTTATAATACCAACATATTCAGACATATACAAAAAATTGTTATCGGACAGATTACTGCACAAATTAAAATAGTCAATCAAATCTTGCGTTGGATAGTATGTATCGTTCGAGACACCTTCATCATAATTCTCTTCCTTCTCATTATAACCAGTTAACCATTGAAAATTGTTAAGTTCTGTTTTATACTCTTGCAAGAATGAGTCTCTTGCAGGGATGGAGCATTCACAATAATAATCAAAAATGTGCTTGGTTGCATAAATTAATTCATCAACATCCTCGTATCTTTTCTTAAGCAGTTTGTACACATAGTCTCGCTTTGAATACTCTCTAGCACCTAATTCTTTTAACAGCTCTATCAATTCTCTGTCTTCTGCAAAATCTTTTCGCACAAATGATGCGTCATCAACAGAATATGAAATTTTTATATCGTTAAACGGCAAAAATAAACAATCCTTACCCGAATCATCCTGCATCGGCACTACTTCATTCGATCTGTTGATAAATATTTTGTGTTTTCTCGCTCTTTTTTTTCTATCTCTATCTTCGCAAATCCATCGATATAAATGTCTGAACCATTCGATTTGTTGAGCCTGGATAAATAATTGATTATTGTTTAGCTTGTTAAATAGGCTCTGATCTGAATCATTAAACAATTCATGACACAACGATTTAATATATGAAAAAGCCGGACGGTTGGCCTGCTGATAATACTTAGATCCTTTTGTAGAGAAAATCCATGCAGCCTTATCATCACCAGTTAAATCCTTTAACTGTTTATCTGAAAATAGTTTCATTATATCTGGAGTTTCCGCCCAGTATGCATGGTCTTTCGAGGTATATCCTGTTTTAGTTGGCAATACTCTTTTTGTACACATTATTTGCTTGATTTTTTCATAAAAAGGTTTGAAGGATATCCTATCTCCGTTATATAGAGAATACGACTCTTCTTGTATTGGAATTATATCCAGAATGCTCTCATTAATCAATTTAATTTTCTTCCACTCACTTATTTTTCTAAGATATACAATTGAATCTGCCGCCAGTTCTGCCAATCTGTTTATCATTTTATAGTTATACTCATTACCAGCCTTAATTCCCTCTCGACTATCTGTTAATAAAAATGCAGCATGTATAATAAAATTCAATCCTGTATCTACTTGTGTAGGAAAATAGCAATATGCAGGCTCTTCTTTAATTGGAACCAAACCATCCTCAATAACTTTAAACGCGACGCAATAGTCTAGATTTTTATATTTCCTTTTAAATAACCATAATTCAACTAAATCACTTGACTCTGTAAGAATTATTCTTTGTGCATGTGTTTTTGTTTTCAAAGCAGAGCAAAATTCTCTATCCTCAATAACACTTTTTTTGTATTCAATCTGAGCATCATTATTATTGCATTCAAATGTTATCGATTTAAGATTATCAAGAAATAGCGTCGGGTGGTTAAGATTGTTTAGCTTATCTTTAATGTCGTTATATGCCTCATCTTCTGGTATTAATTCGTGATTAAATGGAAATTCAAACAGTGTTTCTCCATTATTTCTATTAGGATGGTCAGATTTGATCAAGGTTGGTACTATAAGGTCATTAATTTTGAATTTGAACCTATCATCATATATACGCGGTGTTGAAGTGTATTGAAATACAGCTTTAAATCCAACACCGAACTTTCCAATAGTCTCTTCACTTTCTTTTGATGAATTACCGATCGATGTTATTGCATTAATATCACCTAAGCTTTTATTTGCCTTATCAATTTTTTCCTTTTGTGGATCGCTAATGTTGAAGTGTCGCGTTCCGTTGTGAATAAAAATCAATTTGTCGGCTTCTAGAATGAATTTTACCCAAGTCGCTCTTGCGTCATCTGCATTTTGTAACAATTCATAAATAAAGTGCGCCTCATCCGAATACTTTTCCACCACACTGCGCTGAACACCACTCATAGATGGTTTTTGCAACGTTTTACGAATATCTTCTCTATCTCGTTGTAATTCTTCAAACCACTTTTTTTCCTGCCCGTTCATTTTGACGCTCCTGGTCACTGCTTTCCCACAAAAATGTGGCTTTATAGTTGGTTCGGAACCGATTTCTTGCTAAAAGGAAATCTGCGAAAACCGCCTTTTGCAAGGAGTTCCGAACCATGGCACAATATAAAACAGTTTTTCACACATTGGCAAAAATTCTTCCGAGACATGAAATTGACCGTTTAGACCGAAAATACGGGCAGGGAGACAAGCGACGCAAGTCGAGGCGATACGTCCAGTTTATAGTGATGCTCATGGCTCAGATACTTGGTTTGAAGAGTCTTCGTGAGATTGAGCAGGCTCAGAAGAGCAAGCAAAAAAGGCTTTACCATCTCGGCGTCAAGTCGCCTGTCAGTCGTTCCGCCCTCTCTCGTATGAATGATGAACGGAGTGCAGATTTTTTAAGAATGTCTTTCAGCAGATGTTGCAGTCATGCAAGGCAATTGCGCCAGGCTCACAATTCAAACTGCCCCATATATCTCCATGAGACCAGCATGAATATCATTTCATAACAAATGCAATGCATTTATCTGCCAATGCGTGAAATTTTAAATTGGATACGTATTAATTTGTTCTCAAACGAAATTCTCGACGATTATCTCATACCAAAGATGACTGAACCCATAGTGAATCCTCAGCTTGCGCTGTTCTGAAAAGTTGTGGGACAGCAGTGGGACAAACCATACAGCCGCGCGCCAGCGCCTAAGCGCAGGGGATCCTCCCGCACATGAGGTACGGACAAACCATACAGCCGCACGCCAGCGCCCACGCGCGGGGGGATCTCTTATGGCGAGTTATTCAAACAACTCCTTGAGATCGAGTCCGGCGGGATACCCATACGAAACGTAATTATCGAAGCCATACGAAAACAGCCCGATGCGGCCATCCGCAGAAATAGAGTGCGCGCCGTCTTCGATCCGGACATAAGCCGCTTTGTAGTCGCCCTTGCCAAAAGAAGAGAAGTGATCGGTCGAAAGGACGCTACCGTCGAGCTTGACCGTCACCCCGGCCGGCGCCACGATGGTGATGTAATCTTCGGCATACTTGGAGGGCACGAGAAACCGGTATTCCGATCGATATTGTTCGATGGGCACCCCGATCAGATAGGCGGGATCGCCGATGTTCGCCGAATCGGGATTATACGTGCCCGTTTCGATCGCATGGGGATCGTTCTGACCGGTCATGAACTGCCCCAACAGCACCGGTGCCGACGCTTCGAGTTCAAAGCTTTCCGTGGTGAGAATGTCGTAATATTGACCCGCATTCAGCGTCAGCGCCTCCCCGGCAAACACATTGGGCGTCGCGACAATCCGCGTGTTGTCGGTGCGAGCAAGTATGCGCCACATATCGCGTTCCTTGCCACGGGGCTTGAGTTTGACCGCGTGATATTTGCGCCCCCACGCCCCCACGGGATACTGCTGATGCTCGATGTGGTCGGCACAACACGTCACGGGATCCGTCTCGGGAATGCTCGTCGCCTCATTCCCGGCAAACACCGCAATGCGCTTGTCAGACGTCAACGTCGTCCCCGTCGGATCCTCCCCCATCGCCGCCGTCTCAAGGTTGAGCACGTCGTACTGGTCGAGATAAAACACCTGGGAGTCCCCTTTCTGCATGGCATAGACGTCGCCGCCAGACTTGTCGCGCCCTGCCATAAACCGACACGCCGCCTTCACGCGCACCTGCGTCTGCCCCGGCTGCGTCGCCACCACCGTGACAAATCCGTGAAACGAATCATAGTGTTGCGGACGCCCCATGACCATATATCTCATGCCAAGCGCCGTCGTCGGAAACAGCAACGACGCATCGTTGGAATAGACGTTCTCATTGTTGAGCGGGTTGAACTGGGCCGCCGTAATCGGAAGATCCGACTCAATGTAATACGCCGCGTCCGAAATCACCGTCCCGTTGATGCGATAGGCATCCTCGCAGACGAGCCCGCCGTCATAACATTTGTTGGGCAGATAGGCGCTCTGCACCACGTGCGGCGCAAGATCAAACTCCAAAACCTTGACGATCTTGCCCTTTTCCTTCTGACGGATGACGACATGTGCCGCCAGCGAGTCATGGGTATTGCTCAAAACGACAGCAAAAGGCTGACCGGCGGCGTCATAGACGCCGGCGTCGATCGCGTTGTCCAAATCGACGGCCCAGTACTCGCACCCGATATAACTTGCGTCCTTCGTCGCCTTTTCGCAAATCGGGATGCACCTGCCCTCCTCGCACACCGTCTTTTCCTGCACTTCCTGACACGGCCGCTCCAACGAATACGCCGTGCCCGCCTCGTTGCACAAAAGAATCGTGTTCTCATCGAGACACTTGCCGCTCCCCTCCATGCAAAGCCGCGCCCGGCACTCCCCCTCCAGACACGTCAGCCCATACCCACAATCAAAATCCCCCATTCCCGTCCCCGCACCGTTGCAGCCATGAAAACGTCCGTCCGACAGACACGACTCAATCGCCCCCGGCGTACACACCACCGCACCGCAACGCCCTTCAAAACACTTCTCCCCCGCCCCGCAATACTCGCGTTTGCGCACATCATCGACACAATGGAGCACCTCGGTGTCCGACAAACACATATCCTGCGTAGCATCGCACGACGGCACGACGACCTCTCCGCCGCCTTCCTCGCCATTTTCCTTCCCGTCGTCGCAAGACATCCATACCAGCGTCATGGCCGCAAAAAATGCCCAACGGGCAGTCCGATACCCATCCATCCGTGCGCTCCCTTATCGTACGTTCTGTGACGTCCTCCAGACGACATGTTCAAAAGTTTCCGGGCGTGTTTTTTGGGGTGGGGGAAGCCTCCCCCTACGCGGCTATGTGCTCAGGCCAAAGGCCTTGCGCGCATACGCCGCTACCCCCTCCCGGCCACACTCTAATCTGAATTTTTCCCATCTTCGCGTCGGTGGATATGGAAAAATTCCACCGATTCGGTATCGAGACGATCGCGTGCCACCACGACAAGACTGTTGTCCCCAAACTTCAGCGGCACCTCGATAGAAATGCGCTTCTCCTGACCGCCGACGAGCGAAAAATCGAGTTTTTCGACGTTGAGCTTCAACCCGTCATGGGTCCACACATACGCCTCATAATCGCGCAGCGCCTCGTTGTCCTTGAGCACCGCAGAGACGACGGCAGACGATTGCGTCTCGGAATGCGACCGTTCTTCAAAGACGATCTGCGGGGCCTCATACAAAAACGCCGGGTCAATGGCCGACTCGCGGGACACCTCGCGTTTGGGGGCCTTGTCTTCACGCGTCACGACGTCCCCGGCGGCCACAAAGGCACAGGGCGAGAGCGCCTGTTCCTCCCAACACACGGCCGACTGCGCATCCCCCAATTCGTATACCCGGACATCGAGGGGTGCCCGGACGACACCAATGGCTCGCGCCGAACCGGGCGCCGTCACCAGGGACGCCCCTACGGACACCGTCCCCGGTGTTCCTTCCCCACGCAAGGGCACCTCCTCGACGTGCGCATCGACCGCAAAGGACACCGGCTGCTCGATCGTTTCGCTGAACGCATCGTCCGAAATCGTCAGACGCAACAACGCCTCATCCGGATTAAACGGCTTGTCGCGCTTGATCCGACGCGAGGGCGGCTTGGCCGGACGCTCCCGACTGACATCAAATTTGAGCGCGACAAGCCCGCTTTCCCCCACCTCGAGTTTCTCCAGACTCGCGCGGCCCTGCTGCAACAGCACACCACTGCCGGATTCGTTGGCAATGTGAATCGATACCTTTTCGGACGCCACATTGCCCACATTCTTTACCCTCAAAAACATCGTCACCTGCTCGCCACGCGACAGACGGCCGTCACCGTTTCCACCGGCAATATCATCGATCCAATACGTATAGATAAACCGCGGCGAACGCTCGCGCACGACGCGCGCCGTAAACCGACCCCCCTGCTCGTCGGCGCGATTCAGGATGTGCGCGTCTTCGCCATGATAAAAGTGTATCGACACTTCGTCGTCACGCGACGGCATCGACTTTGGAATCTTTATCTTGACGGGCCATTCACGCGTCTGCCCAGGGCCAATTTTACCAAACGCAAACTCGCGCTCGTCAAACGCACTGTTGTTCGACGTCAACGCCGCCGAAAACGGTGCGAGTTCGCCTGTCTCACACGTATTTTTCACCCACATCACGAGTTCGCGCTCGACGCCGTCGGCCGCAAATTCCAGCAATCCGCCATCCTGTACCGACGGTTTGACCTCGCGCCCATCTTCCGCGACTTCGGACGCGCCGGCCTTTCCGTCGTCCCCCACGGCAGGCACAGGACGGACGCGCATCCCCCAGTCAAACGCCCGGCATGGTTCACCGACCACGCCAGACCAGTCCACCCCCCGCGTCTTCAACGCTTTCGTCAGGGACGAGCGATACCCGGCACTGTATTCGTCAAAAAATGCCTGCGACTGCGCCAAGATCTCCTCGCGTCCAGACGATTTTGCCTGGGTCAGAAGAGACGCCGCAAACGCGATTTCCGCATCGGGCGTATAATCCTCGGTCGAGCGCAAATCATACGTCGTCAGGCCGAGTTCTTTGGCGCGCGCCTCCTCCTGTTCCGGCGTCTCGTAAATATAACGCAACGTCCGCACCGATTCCCTGTGGGTCGTCCGATCACTGCGAAGCGACTGCTCCAAAGAGCTCTCCCGGCGCGCGTTGTGACTTTCGATGAGACTCACCCCGTCCTTATCGACAAACGAGGGCACGAGCTTGATGTCAGGCACAATCCCCACCCCCTGAATGGAGATATCCCCAGGCGTCAGATACTGCGCCGACGTCACCTTGATCGCGCTTCCGTCGGGATTGTCCTTGAGAACCTGAACGCTTCCCTTGCCAAAGGTGCGCTCACCCACGACAATCGCGCGCCCGTGAAACTGCAGGGCCCCCGACACAATTTCCGACGCCGACGCCGTGCCCTCGTTCGTCAAAATGACGATGGGATAATCGCGCTCCGTCCCGTCGCGCCGCGCCTTCGTCGATTCGCGCGAATCCGGCGTCGGCCCCTCCACCGAAACGATCGTCTGGCCTTTGGACAAAAACAATTCCGCAATTTCGATCGACTGAAGCAGAAGCCCACCTGAATTGTTGCGCAAATCCAAAATGAGTCCCTTCATTTTGGGCATCGCCTGATGCAGGGACGTCAGATGCGCACGCACCTCCTGAGACGTCGTCTGATCAAACGATTTGAGCTTCAAATACCCAATGTTCTCGTCTTTAAGCGCATGAGATGTCACGCTGCGAACCTTAATCTGCTCGCGCGTAATGACGATCGGCTTCACCTCCGTCCACCCGCGACGCCGGATGTAAAGCGTCACCTGAGTCCCGGCCTCACCACGCATCCGATCGACCGCATCCTGCAACGGCATGTTCTCGGTCGACTCATCGTCAATGCGCACAATCACATCTCCGGCCTTAATCCCGGCACGCCACGCGGGCGTCCCCTCCATCGGGGAGATGATCACGAGATTGTCGTCGCGCACCCCCACGACAAAACCACACCCTGCAAAACCGCCGTTTCCCGTCATCACATCTTCAAACAAATACGGCGGAAGCAGATTCGTATGCGGATCGAGCGTCCCAAACATCCCGTTGATCATCGCATACTCTAGTTCGGTCGCATCTTTTGGATCGATCAAATTCGACGTCACAAACTGATAGACATCCTCACTCACCTGATAGGCCCGCGACAGGGAATCGACATCCTTGAGATCGTAGGTCTTCGTCTTTGCCCCCACGCGCAGTTCAAACGACATCGGCTCGTCGTCCAGACGCCGGTCAAAACGGGCCACCACCTCGGGCACGAGATTCTGAAGCGCGTCCACCGCATGCACCGTCATAGTTCGCCAGCGAATGCGCTCCGGTTCGACATAACGCGCATTGAGAAAAATGAGCGAAAACTGCATCAGACGGAGCGAATGCGCCACAGGCGCCACCTCCGAAGGACGGGCCAACTGAGACGGCGCCGTTTCTTCCACCGGACGGGCACTGACGCCGTTCTCCGGCTTCATCCCGCATCCCGAAGCCACCATCAGGGCCACAAGACCACTCAACACCCGACGCCGATGTAAATTCCGCATACTCCTATGACTCCCTGTGCGCAAAGCGATCCAAACGTAAGCACCACCCCACAAACCCCCGGCTTAAACCACGCGAGCCGGCCCACGCGGCAATCCCCGTTGACGACCGACACCGAGGGGGGCGCGGCGTATTGAGCGCAAGCGAAATAGCCGCGTGGGGGGACACTTCCCCCCTCCACCCAAAGGCACAAACCGGACTTTCCAAACGGAAATTTGGTCCAAATTATTTAACTTTTCGTCCGTCGCTATACACGGCCACGATATGCTCCGCCTTGGCGCGATAGACAGCCCGTTCAAAACGTTCACGGACGCAAAGGCGCGCCGTGTCCACAAAACCGCGATCGTCGATCACCACCGCATGAAGCGCATCCCCAACCGCAAATCCCTCTCCGGCCCCAAAATACCGCGCCCCGGACGTCGTCCCGAGATAGTACGCCTCCGCGACCGTCAGGAAATCCTGGCTCCAGCCGGACGCTATGCGCTTGATCTTCGAACTGCGGATCGCATCCGAAATCACCCCGAGCATCGGCAAGACGTCCCCGCCCGCGATGTCACTGCCAAGCGTCACCCAGAGCCCTTCCTCCAGCATCGTGCGCACCGGCGCCACCCCGCTGACGAGATTGATGTTTGAATCCGGACAATGCGCCACCACCACCCCGTGCGCCTTTATCGCGCCGCGCTCCCGCGCGTCCGAATGGACGCAATGCGCCATCACCGTGTGCGGGCCAAACAGACCGTACTTGTCATAGCTTTCCCAGTATTGCGCGCAATCCGGATGAAGCGCACCCACCCAGGCTATTTCCGACGTATTTTCAGACAGATGCGACTGCACACGAAGCCCGCGCTCCCGCGCCAGTCCTCCCAGCGCCGCCATCAGTTCGTCCGTACACGACGGCGTAAATCGGGGCGTCAGAATCGGACGAATACGCCCATCCCCACACGACTCAAGCCAGCGAAGCGTCTCTCGCACGGATTCCTCCGTCGTCTCCTCAAGCCCCGGTGCCCCATTCCGATCCATGTTGACCTTGCCCACATACCCGGTCAGCCCCGCACGCTCAAACTCCTCCATCAACACAAGCGTCGACGCAACATGAATCGATCCAAACGCCACCACGCGCGTCGTCCCGTTCGCAATCAGCTCCGCCGCAAGCCGACGGTACACTTCCCGCGCATACTCCACGTCCGCAAACCGAGCCTCCGTCTTGAACGTGTACGTGTTCAGCCAGTCCAGCAACGGCAAATCCATCCCCATCCCGAGCATCGGATACTGCGGCGCATGAAGGTGCATGTCGCAAAACGACTGCATCACCAGCCGGTCCCCATAATCCACGACCTCCGCGCCACGCCATGCCTCCGGAAGCAACGCGCTAATCCCCGCAATCTTCCCGTCCTCGACGAGCATATACCCGTTCTCGACAATCTCCAGCGCCCCAAGTTTCGGCGCATGGACAATATGACCGTGCAATACCTGATTCATGTCTTTTTCCACTCGCTTTTCAAATCGTCTCCACAAATGCTCCTCCAGCACCTACGCCAGAGCTTGGTAAATCTAGGCGATTTCTACAAATTTTTGTGTTTTTTTACACATTTTCCTAGCAGTCCAGTTTTTTTGTAGGGGGACGAAGTCCCCCACGCCCCCCGAAATGCGAAAGGGCCGCGCGGCATCGCCGCGCGGCCCTTTCGCATTTCATGAGATGGTGAGGCTTGGGACGCGGAGGATTCCCCCGCGCGATCAGTACACCACGTAGCTAAAATCCGGCACCGGTATCTGATGGTTTTCGTCATCGACAAACGTTTTCCAGTCCAAATACTCCGTGACATACGAAGCATAACTCCCCGGCAACTTGGGGATGTTGGCCGACAACACGCCGCCGTTATGTCCGGAGTTGTAGCTCAGCAAATCGAGCACAAACTCTTTGGAATTGGAAATGATCGGCGAATTCGACGCATTCCAGACAAACATTTTAGCCGAACCGTCTTTAAATCCAGCCCCACTGGTCGCCCCAAAATCCTCTTCATTCCAGTATGATTCATACAAAAACTTGCCGTTCGTCACATGGAACCTCGGGAGATATTCCTTCGAGACGGGAAGCGTCAGGTCGGCACGAATGCCGCCGGCCACAAAATTGTTGACGATGGTCGCACGACTCGTTCCTTCGATACCACCAAAATTGCCATACTCAGCATAAGAACTGGCAAGCGTCTCAACAGGCACCCACCTTGGCCATTTATCGATTGGGTAGACCGTATATGCCGTATTGTTGACAAAATACGGCCCTTTTTCCGAGCTACTTTCCAACACATTGGCAATGCCACCGACATAAACTGCACTCGGATGATAATCTCCTTTTGCCGACGCTACAAGTGGATAATACGAATTTGAGGCTGTAAAATACGTCTTTGCATAACTGTTTACAATAAACGATTCCTTCGAATTCTCCAAACACCCAACGATCCCCCCATAATAACGGCTGGCCGCTGTTTTTCCAGTATTCCCAACCCCATGTTCATACCCATAGTAGTAGTTCATATCTTGTGAAGTCATAAAGTGAATATCCAATGCAGCATTAACATAAATTCTGTTGTACATCGACGAAGCACTTGCAGTTCCCGATATACCACCGGCACAAATCTTGGAGTTCAAACTCTCAAGTTCCAAGGACTCCACCGAAATATCGCCAGTATAAGCGCTTCCGGTCACGAGACGGCTACGGCCCGCAATTCCTCCGACATAATTGCTCGCCGATATATAATAATTATCTATATCATTATAACTATCCCTCTTTTGAAAGCCATCAAGGCTTTCCGTATCCACGTTAACATTACCTCGATTCACGACAGAAATGATATTGCCATCCGTCGTTCCGACAATGCCACCCACGGCAAATTCCGGAGGGGTCTCCAAATTATTTTCAGGTATTTGGGTTACAGGGCGCATCCTAGAGACACCCTTCTTTTTAGCCTTCACCGTCACGTTGGCATACGACGACACCTCGCGTATGCTCGAAATCTCGCCCACCAAAATCCCGACCAGACCGCCCACGACATACAGCACCTCCTTGGAATACGGACTGGTCACATCGCTGGCCATCGTCACTGTGGGTTCCTCAATCTCCAGCGTCGTGTTGCCGCGCAACTCGATCGCACTAAAATCCGTATACTTCGCCACCCCCACAAGTCCGCCAACCGCTCCAATGTACCGGTTCATCACCCCTTTGAGGTTGTTGACATAGACTTTGACCCCACCATATATATCGGAAATATACAAACCCGAACGTTCTTCGCCTTGTACATATCCCGCCAATCCACCCACACCACGAGTGTCCCCGGGCGTAAAGTTGTTCACGTTCAGAGTGAGACTCAGAAGGAGCTTCTTCACCCCAGCTTCTGCTCCAGATTCCGTCTGTTGAATACTGTTAAACAACCCAACGCCATTGGGGTGTTTTGAACCATCCAGATGAAACGTTCCACTAAGCCGTTTATAATTTCCATCGATAACGACATTGTATAAATCGATTTCAGGCCAGTCATTGCGTTCGCCAAAATCGATCGAATTCTTTAATATAAACTTTTTATTGGAAACAGCACCGCTCTCAAAATGTTTTTTCCAATCATCATACGTGGCAATATTGATATAACATTCCCCGGTTTTGCTCATCTCATCATAAACCCAGGTTTCCCCACAGGGACATTCGTCAACCACAAATTTGTACGGATCCTTCGGACATGCATCGACACACACGTCGGTCAACTTCTGACAGTCGGCATCCGCACAGTCGATATAACCATCCCCGTCGTTGTCCAGACCATCCTTGCACGTCTCTTCCGTCGCAATACTGTCTTTGGACTTGCCGCGACAGAACTCATATTCCACGCATTCGGGATCTTCACAATCGACAAGGCCGTCCCCATCGCTGTCCAGTCCGTCATTGCAGGAAGACTGTTCTCCCGCCTTGCCGCCATACAGACAGATATCCAGCGCTTTGCAGCCGAGTTCGTCACAATCGACCTTGCCGTTGCCGTCGTTGTCATAACCGTCCGAACAAAGGGCCGGGGTGTTCTCTATCTGCCGGTGATCGGCACACACCTCGTGAATGAGGCATTTAGGATCGTCACAGTCCGTTTTGCCATTCCCGTCGTTGTCCTTCCCATCCGTACATTCGGAAAGGGTCACCTCCGAATTCATGCAAACGTCCAGCGCCTTGCAGTCCTCATCATCGCAGTCCGCCTTGCCGTCCCCGTCGTTGTCCTTCCCATCCTGACACCGCTCCGGGGTATTCTCAGAAACCTGCGCCTGACACACCGCAAACGCCTTGCAGTCCTCGTCGTCGCAGTCCACCAGGCCATCCCCGTCGTTGTCCTTCTCGTCCTGACACGCCGCAAGCGTGTTTTCCTTGCCATCCTCCGCCGACGCACAGAACGCAAAATCCTGGCACTCCTCGTCGTTGCAGTCCACCTGGCCGTCCCCGTCGTTGTCCTTCCCGTCCTGACACGCCGCCGACGTATTCTCGGGCACGCCGTCCGTCGTCACTTTCGCATCATCGTTGCACCCCATCCATCCACAAGCCAACATAGCCACGAGGATTCCATAATACGTATTCTGTTTCATCCTTGTTCTCCTGTGTCGTCCCTTCAATCCACATGGTCGATGCCGAAAATGAACCTTGGAGTTTCTTCCAACCCACCAATTCCGGCCGCAACCAAACACTTCATATCTTCACCTATTCAGTGTGCTCATTGCACAACATTACGCCACAATATCATTAAATATATGTCAAAAAAAATTTCCCGGCCATTTTTGCACACAGCCAAACACCCCATGACGCCAGTTCAAGGAAATCTGCACGGCTTCTTGGAGGGGGAAGTCTCCCCCTGAGCGGCTATGTGCTCGGCCCTTTTGGGCCTTGCGCGCATACGCCGCTACCCCCTCCGCGATACGCGATGACACACCGCATTTCCCCCATCGCATACCAAAACAGGCCGCCATGTTCGGCAGAACATGGCGGCCTGTCTGTATGCCCCGCAACACGACATGCGCTAGTGTGCGTCGAGAAGCCCCTCCAGAACTTTCTTGTTGCTGTCAAAGGTCACCGCGCTGTACACCACAAACCAGTTGTTCACATCGCACACAAGGGGAAATGCCGTCTTGGCAAACTCTACCTTGGCGTCGTCAAAATCAAACTGCTGCATGATCGCAAGCACCTGCGCGGACGTCATGTTGTTCGTCTTGGCCGCCGACAGCGCGACCGAAAGCCGGTCTCTGTCGGGATAGCTCTTTTTGACGAGCTGCGCCAGATTGTTGAAGGCCACGCCATCCATCCCGCAATACACGGGCGGCCGACGCGGCCCCCCGTGATCGATAAGAATCGGACCGTTCGACGAATAGTCGACGTAGCCCTCGTTATAATTTCCAGAACCGGCCATCGTCCCACATGCGGAACACATCAGACCCACGGCCATCATGACAAACACTTTCTTCATCACGCTTTCCTCAATGGATGAGATTAACCACGAAAAGACGGTAGTCCAAATACCGCCACCATATCCAAGACATGCGCGATGACGCGCATGAATTTTCTGATTATTCTTTATCATTCCTGCGAATATCGTTCGCCTCTACCCAAGGCTCACCGCCAGATCAACCCCTGCCGCTGGGCCTAGATTGCCCCGGGGCGCAACGCTTCTTCCAGCGCAAGGGAGGCGTCGGTTTTTTCGTCGCGATATTTGACGATGAGAGGGGCATACGCGCTCAGCCCGTATTCGCGCCCGAACCCGGAAGCGATCGCCCTGGCCCCGGGAATCACGACAGCCCGTTCGGGCACGCGAAGCACCCCGTCGACCGCACGAATCACAGTCTCGTGGACGAGATCAAAAACAGGTGTCGAGCGCGTCAGAATCGTCCCCGACGCCAGCACCGCGCCCGCGCCGACGTGCGTACCCTCATAAACCCCGGAATTTCCGCCCACAAACGCCCCGTCCTCCACGACGACGGGCATGGCGCCCACGGGTTCCAAAACCCCGCCGATCTGCGCGGCGGCGGAAATATGGCACCCGCTCCCGATTTGCGCGCACGACCCCACGAGGGCATGCGAGTCGATCATCGTGTTTGCACCGATATACGCGCCGATGTTGACATACGCCGGCGGCATGACCGTCACACCGGCACACAGACACGCCCCGCGTCGCACGCTCGTCCCTCCGGGAACAATGCGTACCGACTTCGCAGCCAGTCCGGATGCGCGCGGCCACAGATTGTGTTTGTCACAAAAATAAAAAGGCGCACAATCACCGCTCTCGACAAGACACCCAATCCTGAATCCCCACAAAATGAGATTTTTTACGCGCGTGTCGACGACATACTCGCCATGCACGTCGGGCGCGGCCGCACGGACAGACCCCGATTCGAGAAGTTCCAGAAAACGCTCAAAGGCCGACTGCGCACGCGCCCCACCTTCCGGATCCCTTTCGCGTTCCGCCCAGGCGGTTTCGAGCGTTTCTGTCAAGGTTTGAAGTACATCACTCATGTGTTTTTCCTTATTTCAGTCCTGCCAGGCACGGCCATGAAACCACGCATCCCTCGTCCATCCACCGGAATACTGCAAAATATATCGCCATGTCCTTCCCAATCTTTTTTATAAAATACAAAAATACACACAAACTCTCGTTTTCGGAACATCCAAAATCCCCATTAAAACATTTTATCGGAACTCGCATTAAAAATAATATTCATAAAAAAAATAAAACGCATCTCACGCACATATATCAATACATACAAGTCATATATACACCCACAAATCCATACGTATTTCCGAAAACCAAAGAAGGCGGCGCGTATCGGGGGCAAGCCCCCGATAGCGACGCCGGCCCGGCGTATGAAATAGCCGGGCCAAATGCCCAAAAGGCATCAGAATATATAAAAAAAGGCACCCCGAAGGGTGCCCGTGTCAAACCGCTCCGAACGATCAGTCGTTATCTTTTGAAATATACACCGCGCCGGCATGGGGATGCCGATGAATCGGCGAATAGGCGTGATAATCGATTTCGGCAAAGATGTTGTCTTTCCATTCGAGTTCGGAAATCCAGTTGGGTTCGATGCGATTCTCGGTGATTTGGGCGTAGATGCCGTTGAAGCGAGAGATGTGGTCGCGCGTGCGTTTCTCGGCGTATTCGACGGAGGTGTTGGTGGTGATGATGAAGGCCCAGTCGGAAGCCTGGGCGAGGAGGAGTTCGCGGGCGGCCTGATTGAGGGCACGGCGCAAATCGCCCTGGGCGTCGGGGAAACGGGTGGCGAGTTCGACCATGCGTTCCTCGGCGCAATGGAGATGGGGATAGATCCAGTCGTTGCCGTCGTTGAGCCAGACTTCAAAGAAGCCGTTGGCGCCCCAGCTCGAGAGGCAGGGCATGACTTCCTGGTGGACGGTCTCGACCTGGAGGTATTCGCTCGGGGTGATCATCTGGATTTCGTCCTGATCGCAGGCGGCCTTGCGCATGAGCATTTCGAGGAAACGCGGGCCCTCGTACCACCAGTGGCCGTAGAGTTCGGCGTCGTAGGGGGAGGTGATGTGCGGCGTCGTGCCGAGGACGCTCTTGAGGTAGCGGCACTGGGCCTGTCGGTTGAAGAGGAAGTTTCCGGCGTGTTCGGCGGCGCGGTCGGCGGCCCAATTGGGGACGTAGGGTTCCTTGCGATCGAGGGGGAGTTTTCCGGTGATGCGGAAGAATTTGAGGCCGGTGTTCCGGCGCACGCCGTCGGAATGGAGGTAGGGACGAACTTCGGCGTAGGGAAGGTCAAACCCGCAGTCGCGATAGAACTCGCGGTAGTCGGGGTGGCCTGGGTAACCGATTTCGGCGCTCCAGACCTGGCGCGAACTCTCGAGATCGCGGGCAAAGGCGGCGACACCGCTGGGGGTGACGACGGGGCGGAAGGTGCCGTAGCGCGCGGGTGGGTTGCTCTGGGTCAGGCCGTGTGATTCGAGGATGAAGAAGGAGATGCCGTTTTCGGCGAGCAGGGCGTCAATGCCGGGCACAAACGCGCATTCGGGAAGCCAGATGCCGCGCGGCGCACGGCCAAAGTGCTTTTTGTAGTTGGCCACGGCGATGCTGATCTGCGCGCGCCGCGCCTCGTCGGTCGCCATGAGGGGAAGAAAACCGTGGGTGGCGCCGCAGGTGATGATTTCGAGGTCGCCCTGGTCCTGGAATTTTCGGAACACGGGCAGAAGCTGGCGGTTCCAGACCTGTTCAAACAGGCGTTTCGTCTCGAGGAGCTCGTCGGCCTGTGCCGTCGCGGCATCCTGAAACGGGGTGCCCATTTTTTCGCGACGCTGGAGCTCGGCGAGTTCGGACAACCTGTCGATATGGGAGACGTAACGTTCCTGGAGAAGGGGATCGGCCAGCATTTCGCACAGAGGCGGCGTCAGGCTCATCGTGAGGCGGAACCGAATGTGATCGTCATTGAGGCGCTGCATCATGCGCAGCAGGGGGATATAGGTCTCGGTCATCGCCTCAAACAGCCAGTCTTCCTCGAGAAAATCGGGATACTCCGGGTGGCGTATGAAGGGGAGATGGGCATGCAGGACGATGCTGAGATAGCCTTGTAAACTCATAAGATTCATCCTTAATATATGAACGGGCGCGAGGCGCCGTCAGACATTCAAAAAAGCTCAGTGACGCACGATCCGATGGGAACTTCCGACGAGCGAATCCGAGGACGGCGAGGAGGAAAGGGAACCGAAACGGGAGGAGGTGGAAACGGTGCCGTGTTCGTCGACGACGGCGTAATCCATGGAACGGTCGTATCCGCCGCCCACAAACGGAGCCTGCATTGTCTGGACGACTTCGGGCTGTTCGGGCGCGCGGCCGGGCGCCGGCGCCTCATACACCACCTCATGATTCTGCACGTCCACCCAGCGCTCACCGGGACCGGGAAGTTCGGGCGCAAGCCCGGACTGCTGGGCCAGACGAATCCGGGATTCCAGGCATACCCGGGACGCACCGCCGTCCTCCACCTTGGCCAGCGTCACGCGCGCCACGCGGATCGACGGCACGCGGAAATATCCGCGCCCGTTGCGATGGGCCGGCGACGAAAACGACTGGAGTACATTGCCCGCCGTATCATACGCCGTCAGAAGCCAGCCATGGACACTCTCAAACTCGGCATTCCAGTAGACAAAAACTGTCCCGGGGTCGCGCACAAGCGCATAAAGACACGTCCCCGGCACATATTCTGGCAACACGGCCCCGCGGTCGATAAACACGCTGTCAGGTTCCTTTTCGACGATGGCTTCGACGTCTTTGTCTTTGTCCGCTTCGTCTTCTTCGGCGGCCTTGTCCGCTTCAAGCGCATCGGCGGCGACCTTTTCATCGGCCTCATCGGCCTCATCGGCAGACTCGCGCTCGTCGACGTCGTCTTTCACTTTCCCGTCGACGGAAACTTTTTTGATATTTTTGGCTGCCGATTTGGAGGCCTGTTTGGACTTTGTCGTTTTGTCCGACTTCGGATCCGGACTTTTTCCATTTTTTACGTCGTTTTCTTCGACCACTTCGACGACAGCCTCCACCTGGGCAGCCTTGTCTTTCCCACGAACGCCCGATGCCTGCGAACCTTTGGATTTGGACGCCGACGACGCAACCTTCTTTTCCGCCTCAATAATGGCGTCGACGAGTTCGGCTTTCTTTAGCGAGCTCAGGCGCTTGATTCCAAGCGCATCCGCTCGCTCCCTCAACGCCTTGACCGTCATCGATATGAGTTCTGACCTGTCCATTGATGATTTCTCCTTATGAATGGAGCCTTTATTTTATGAATCCCTAAAAAACTTTAATATGCCGACCGTTCGCACGAAAAAACGACATGCCTTCTTTCTTCGCACACGCGCAAACATCCGCCGGCTGCCCATCGACCGCCGGTTCTATCACACTCCACCCCTTTGTAAAAGCAAGACAGACGCAACCTGATGACGCGCACGCACCCGCAAGATTCCGTCCGGACGACATGTAGGTGTAGATACCACACACTTTTATCCAAGTCCACCTGTTAAGCGCGCGCCAGAGCCTGTTTTCACGCGACCCATGCCGCCCCGAAACCGGTTTCTTTTGCGGGGACGATGTGGTAATAGCGGCGCCATTGCCCCCGCAGGCGAAGGGCTCCACCGAGGATAGGGGATGAATACGTACAAGCCAGGCGACATCATCGCCGGAAAATACCGTATCTGTTGCGAGATGGGCGGCGGCGCCATGGGCACGGTTTACCGGGCCGAACACGAGCTCATGCACAGACCTGTGGCCATCAAAATCCTGCACGGCGAGGCGGCCAGAAACGAAGAGATCGTCAAGCGGTTCCGCCGCGAGGCGCAGGCCGCGGCCTCTCTGGAACACCCCAACATCTGCACCGTCATCGACTTTGACGTCCTCGAATCCGGCGACTTCTACCTCGTCATGGAGCTTCTCGAAGGCGAACCGCTCAGCACACGCCTGGAGCGCGCGGGCAGACTCCAGCCCATCGATGCCGTCCGCATCATGCGCCAGCTCCTCAGCGCCCTCCAGTGCATCGGCGACCAGGGCATCGTCCACCGCGACATCAAGCCCGACAACATTTTTCTCGTCTCCCGCAACGGCATCGACGACATCGTCAAACTGTTCGATTTTGGCATCGCCCATGACGAACACTGCGACGGGGACATGCGCACCCTCACGCAGGCCGGTCAAATCTACGGAACGCCGCAGTACATCTCCCCGGAGCAGGTCGTCGGCAACAAGGTCGATCACCGCACCGATCTCTACGCCAGCGGCGTCGTCTTCTACGAGATGCTCATGGGCGAGCCGCCCTTCACCGGGAAGAATTACGTGGAACTCCTGCACAAGCACCTCAGTGCGGTGCCCCCTCACGTGGCCCCGGATCTCCCGCAGAGCGCCGCGTTTGACGCCATCATTCAAAAGCTCCTGAGCAAAAAGCCCGAAGACCGCTACGCCTGCGCCAACGACGTCAACGCGGCCCTCGACGACATCACCCTGGCCCTGTCGCAGGATCCGGTCGAAATCGCCACCGTGCGCGCCTCCGGATCCGCCGCCATTCCCCTGGCGCTTCTCGGCAAACCCGCGCCGACCCCGCTTCCCCTCCAACGCGACACCCTCTCCCCCGCCCCCGACACGTCGGCCGCCCCCTCAGACGACGAGCCACTTTCCCTTGCCGACGGCCTCTCCGCCGTCCGCGACGACATCATCGCCGTCATTCCCAAAACCAAGCGCCAGCGCCGCGCCTTTTTCCTCCTCATTCTCGGCACCGCCTTCCTCCTCATCGTCGCCATCGTCCTCCTCCTCGTCTTCCTCACCTCTGCCCAGAACGCCGCCTCCACCAGCCCCGACGGTACCCCGCGCCCCTCCCCCATCGCCCGCCTCATCCCAAGCCGCCCGCAGCCCTTCAACTACCAGGAACAGTACAAAATCGCTCACGACACCGAGCTCTCCAAAGACCAGAACATCCTCTCCGCCGCCGAAAATCTCTTTGCCGGAAACGCCCAGGACGCCGTCGCCTCCCTCCAGTCGGTCAAACAAAAATACCTCTCACACCCGAATTTCCTGCGCCTGTACCTCGTCGCCCTCTACGACGTACCCAAAAAATCACGCGACTACGACGAAATCCTCGACATCATGGGGCAACTCATGGCCGCCGTCCCCGACGCCCCGCGAAACCCCTACGTCCGCGACATCATCTTTGATTTCGTCAACAGCAGCGACCATCACGAAAAAACCCTCGACACGCTCCAGAAACACGCCTCCGCCACCGGTATGGCCTGGCTCGTCATCCTCTCCCCCTACGACCGTTACGAACTCCGTCTCAAACGCCTCATCTCCGTCTTTGACGCCCTCCCCCACGACGACGTCCCCGACTGGCTCAACATCGGCGTCGACATCTGGCGTCCCGGCAAAGCCGAGTGCGAACTACGCCTCGACATCTTCCAGAAAGTCGAACAAAACGGCATCAGCGACGAATTCTACGAACACATCATCCTCCCCATGAGCCGCGTCAAATCCAAGGAATGCAAGACCGCGCGGCGCATCAAACGCATGAATCTCGGCTCCGTCGATGCCGACTGCAATGACTGCCTCCGGGAGTGGTTCAAAACACAAATCGACGCCCGCAATTCCGAATAATCGCCCGGAATCGTGTCTTTTGTCCTGTCGCTCCGCTATCCGCCTGTGGCGGATACGCGTCGCGCGCCCGGCTATCGGCCTTTGGCCGATACGCCGGGCGCCTTCTTATTCGGATCCCACCGAACCAAACGCGTCGTCACAAAACGAACGCATCAGGGTCAGACCGCACGCCGGCGCCGTCTGGCCCGCCCGGACTCTGGCGCGCGATTCCAGGATTTCCGCCATCTCCTCACTCGGACGCCCCGTCCCGAACTCGATCAGCGTTCCCACCATGATGCGCACCATCTGCTTCAAAAATGCCGTCCCCTCGACGTCAAACTGGATGAGCGCGCCCCCATCTTCACACGGATACTCAAAGTGCGGGCGCGACACCGATATGTCCAGACGCGTCAACGTGCGCACCGGGCTCTTTGCCTGACAGTCTATCGCCCGGAACGCACTGAAATCATGCTCTCCCAGCAGACTCGCGGCTGCCCTGCGCATGTTTTCCACATCGAGTACGCGAGTCCTCGCCGCACGATGCACGAGATGCGGCGGCACGAAGTTTCCCTGCCACACCAAATACCGATAGTGTTTGCCCCGACTCGCGAACCTCGGCTGAAAGAAATCGGGAGCCACAAATGCCCGCCGCACCATGATTTCCGGGGGCGTCGTCGCGTTAATCGCCTGGACCCAGCGTTCGGGCGCATAGTTTCTAGGCGTTTCAAACGCCGCCACCTGCCATTCCGCATGAACCCCCGCATCCGTCCTGCTCGCCCCGCGCACCTGCGTCGGCATCGCGTTGATCCGCGACAGAGCGTTTTCCAGCTCTCCCTGTATCGTCCGGCTCCCTTCCTGACGCTGCCACCCCGAAAATGGCGTCCCGTCATAGGCGACAATCAATCCTATCGTTTGCATAAATCTCCTTGTTCGTCATTCGCGATATACAAAAGCATACACAAAACTCCCCCCCTAGCCCTCTCCCATGAGGAGATGAATGTTTTCCCTCCCAAAACAAAAGGACTGAAAAATCGACGATAATGCCAAAGCCCCACTCAACCCCACAAAAAGCTCCACCAAAAACCACAAAAAGCTCCACCAAAACCCGACCTCATCCCCGGCCCCTCTCCCATGGGGAGAGGGGAGCATGCTTCACAAAACACAAAAAGCCATCACCCAAACCCCGACCTCACCCCCGGCCCCTCTCCCATGGGGAGAGGGGAGCAT
>CAMCLY010000023.1 GCA_945875805.1 uncultured Myxococcales bacterium
AAGCCTCCCCCTGAGCGGCTATTTCGGCAGAGCCTCAATACGCCGCTACCCCCTCCTCTGATCCCTATTCAAAAGGCTCCCCCGTCGGGGGAACACAAATTCCCACCACACAAAAGACGCAAAACTTCATGGCCCACAAACTCACAAAAACAACACAACAAATAAAATCCCCCCTCCCCATGGAACATCTTGCCTCGCACGCCTCTACACAAAAACTCGATAGGCATACATTTCGCTTAAAAATGCGCTTTTCGCGCACCATGCGAAAAAATTACCCCCATATTTCTCTCTAAAATGAAAAGGAAACGTGAGCCATGAAACACAAGTACATTATGATCTTTTCAGCCCTGGGCGTGCTGCTTGGAACTCAAGCCTGTTCGGACTCGTCAGATCCCAAAGAAATTTACACATGTCAAAAGACGACGTGTCAGGAAGATCGCCTCCTCGTATGTCAAAATGGCTTCGTCACCTCCCAGGACACATGCCCCAACGGATGTGACCCCCAAACGGCACAGTGCAAAAACGATCCCACGGAATCCAAATGCGCGTTCCAGGGCGCGCGATGTGAAGGCAATACCCTCAAAACATGTACCAACGGAAATCTGACCTCCCGAGAATGCCCCGACGGATGTGACCCCCAAACGGCACAGTGCAAAAACGATCCCACGGAATCCAAATGCGCGTTCCAGGGCGCGCGATGTGAAGGCAATACCCTCAAAACATGTACCAACGGAAATCTGACGTCTCAGGAATGCCCCAACGGATGCCAGAACAACGCATGCGCATCGCAACCCACCAAATGCACGAAAAATGCTTGCGATGGAAAATATGTCCTCACCTGCAACACGGCCACAGGCGAAACGACCAAAGCCGCCAAGCCGTGCCCTTACACATGCGAAGACGGCCAGTGCAAAAATCCCCCCGTCGCCGGCGACACATGCAACCCCAACACATTTGAGGAATATTGCGATGCCAACGCAAAAGGCACGACGGCCGTCTACTGCAACCCCTTGACAAATACCGTCCAAATCTTGCCATGCTCCCCTTCCTACCGATGCCAAACGTTGTCGGGAATCAATGGCGATCTGCCCCTTGCAGACTGCGTCCTCGAAAGCAACACCTGCACAAAAACCGGAGAGACTCGCACCGCATGTTATTCCGATTTTGACGGCTACGGACATGCCTCCTCGATAACCGAAAAGTGTTATGACACCTCAGACGGAACTCAAAAATATTGGTATCACGACTTCTCCACCACCACCATCCAGTGCATGGCCGGAAACGAATACGCAGACTGTCTCGATGCACAGAAATGCGATACCAAACCCAAAGCCTACGGAGTCAAGCTGGACGCTCCATGTTCCGAAAAAGACAACCCCTTTGACTGCTGTGGCAATGACGTCTGCGTCTGCGATCCCGATACAAACAAATATGTCCTGGACAAAAAATGTACGGGAAATACCTTCTGCAATATCGATACAGAATTTTATGTGAGTTGCTTCTATAACGACATAAGTTGCAACGAAGATAACTACGGCATCATCGACGACACCCAATGCGAAGCCAATGGCACCAACTTTACCATCGATATCTATCGTTGTGAGAAAATGATCTACAAACCCGGTTTTGCCTTTGAACACTATTATACCGCCAAAAGTTATTGCGGCGGAGACGTCGGAAATTATAGCGTCGTGACATGTACCGGCACAGACAAAACGTCAAATTCACCGTGCAAATCCTCGCAAACCTGTACGTATGGCGAGGATAAAGACGGACTGAGCATCGCATATTGCGAATAGTTTTTTTGTGTGGGGGGGGACAAAGTCCCCCCCCACGCCCACCGAACTGCGAAAGGGCCGCACGGCGTTGCCGCACGGCCCTTTCGCAATTCATGAGGTGGTGAGGCTTGGGGCGTTGTGTTTGGCTTGGTGTGTTGTGGGTTTTGGTGAGGGCTTTTTGTTTTTTATGAAGCATGCTCCCCTCTCCCCATGGGAGAGGGGCCGGGGGTGAGGTCGGGTTTTGGTGAGGGCTTTTTGTGAAGCATGCTCCCCTCTCCCCATGGGAGAGGGGCCGGGGCTGTTACCCTTCGGACACGTCGTACTTGATCCCCGTCCAGGTACACCCGCAAGTTCCCTTCGTACGACGCTCGACTTTCCACGTGACCTCGCCCGGTTCGGCCTTGCACATCGCTTTGACAGAAATATTTCCCTCGCCGCCGTTTTCGACGAACTTGGATTTGGTCGCGGCACACGCGGCACCCTGAAGAGAAAGGACGATCTCACAACGACAGCCTTCGGTGCTCAACATGTAACCGCTGGCGTCGATATAAATGTGAGATCCGGTAAACGTTTTGGTGATCGTGCCGGTGACGGGATCGTCCGCCTTGGCGACGTTGTCGAGATTGTTGAGCGCGCGAGAGACGAAATGAATTTTGGATTCGGGGCGGTTGATGGCGACCATGCGTGAGGCGACGGCGACGCGTCCGTCGGCATCGACGACGCGCACCTGCGCTTCATACGTGCCAACCTGAGTATAGGCATGTTTGACGTCACGACCGGTTTCGGAGGTTCCATCGCCAAAATCCCAAGTATAAGCCACGATTTCGGAACCCTTTGGATTTTTCTTGGACTTTTTGGCCGAAAAAGCGATTTTTTCGTTAATTTTTCCATCATCCACCGGAGAACCAGCATCGGCGCGCGGCGCTGCGGGATCGTTCGGCACGGCGGGCGTCGGAGGCACAACGGCGGGCGCCGCGCCGGGAACCGGCGCGTCCTGCGCCACTTTGGCATCGGCGGCCACATCGGCGGCGGCGGGCGCGCCATCGGCCACGGCGGGAACCGGCGCATCCTGCGCCACTTCGACATCGGCGGCATCGGCGGCGGGCGCGCCATCGGCCACGGCGGGAACCGGCGCATCCTGCGCCACTTCGACATCGGCGGCGGCGGGCGCGTCATCGGCCACGGCGGGAACCGGCGCATCCTGCGCCACTTTGGCATCGGCGGCCACATCGGCGGCGGCGGGCGCGCCATCGGCCACGGCGAGTTTTAACGCCGACGATTCGGCCACAAGGCGATCCGCCGCGAGCTGAGAAAACACAAACAGCAGGGCTGACGCCACAATCAGACTGATGATGAGACCAAACGAACGTTTGCCTTTATAACGAAGCTCTCCAACCAAGGCGATGGCCCCGACGGCCACCCCCACGATCGCCAGCACATTTAATATCGACATATCGACCTCCAAACGGGAACGATGAAACTGAAAACCACCTTTAACACGATTGCAGGGGGATGCACACGTGCCGATTGCGAATACCGGGTTTTGGGCGTGAACCCCCTTCGACATCCGGCCGTAAACCATGGCGTCCGGTGAGGCTTCACACCATAAAAAGCGAGCGTATTGCCGAAGGCAATAGCGCGCTGGACCGGCGTATTGAAGCCCCGCGCAAGCGAGGGCAAAATAGCCGGGCCGCCTAGAATTTCACCACCTCAATTTTGGGGGAACCGGGGGTCGAATAGGCGTTGGGGATTTCGACCAGGAGCCAATGATGTCCAACGTCCGAAAAACTCGCCATGGGGGCGCCGCCGCCGCCCGTGATGTACATTTTGACCCCGGCTTTGGAATAGACGTCGTAGTCGACGCTGCGCCCCGAAAAGAGGGCCGCGACGTTGGATTTGGAAAAGAGCGACATGACGTTGGCCGCCTGGGATTTGGACGTGAACGCATTGTTGCGCAGGCCGTTGGAATCGAAGGGCGGGGTGTAACTGAACACGAGACGCAACGGGGGCTGGCACGTGCCGTCAACGCATCTGGCCCCTATGCCGCAGTCGCCATCGCGCGTGCACTGACAGACGCCTTCCGTGCCGTCGATGCGGCTACACCACTGATTGTCGGGGCAGATTTTGGACGTCGCCGGGACGCAGACGCAGTTTTCGGGGCCGTATGCCGTTTCGGAACGATCGACGGACGGCGGGATGCAGAAGGCTTCTTCGCCGATGCACTCGCGACACGTCGTTTCTTTGGAGGCATCGAGGCGTTCGGCGCATTCAAAGAGGGTCGGCCATTCGTCAAACCCGGTCGGGGCCGGAATGGTGCATGGCTGGTGGGCATTGCGGGAGAGCTGCGCGTCGAGCCAGCGGTGTTCCACCGAACTGAGACCGCCATCGGCCGTATCGAGAAGAAGAATCTGCACATTGCCGATAAACGTCGACACGTTGGATGCCCCAAAAAGCGCGTTGTATGTGGACAGGTTGGTCGAGAGCTCGTTTTCGCCAAGCCCGGAAATGAACGGCGTTTTTTTGACGACGGCGTTGCATGAGGTCGGGAGGCGGCGTTCGGAGGCAGCGTCGCAACAGATGTTGCCCGACGCGTCCGTCTGACATGCCTGGGTGGCCAGCTGCCCGTCGCGATCCACAAGCGCTTCGTCGACGAGTTCGGCAAAACTGCGCCACTGCCCCGACGTCCCGTCACTCGTGAGATTGCCAAGGCTCACCACAAAATCGACCTCGTGCGCCTTGATGCTCGCCAACAAATCCCGAAACGACGATTTGTGACCGCTGACGTTCGCAAACACCGCAATCCTGACGGTTTCGTCGGGAAGCGCAAGGGCACCGGCCTCGTCGGTTTTGGGCACGATTTGAACGGTGAGCGTGCGACACCCGCACGGGCGCAGACAAAAATCGAGCGTCGACGCGTCGGACTCACTGCAACAGTTGTCGGCAGGCACATCCCCGCGATAGGCCGCGTCCACCTTGATGGGCGAAAAGGCGTCACACGCATACGCGATTTCCGGCGTCGTGGACGACACATACGGCGATCGGTCGCTTTCTTCCGACATGCACGTCTGCGAATTGTCAGCGGTCGCCGTGACGACGAGCTGGTGCGTCCCCGAATAAACCTGCACGCATTCTCGCGCATTTTCGGACGCATCGCTGCACGTCTCGACGATCTCATACGTGTAGGGACACGACGTGACATAGCGCTCCGAGGCCGTCGAATTGCACCGCTCATAAATATCGAGAAGACCCACCGGAAAATCCGACAGCGACACCGCAATCGCCCCGGTGGCATCACTGCGGATGCCATGCGCACTCGAAAGCGTAAAATGCGGATACGGCACATGCGCGCGCGCCCGAAACACCGTCAACCCCGACTCACTCGCCATCCCAGACACCGACGGACAACGAAATATATCCTCGCCTGAATCCTCGATTTGCGTCGCCCCATACGCCGTCAGCGTCGACGTCGTCAGAGACAGCACATAGCGCTCCTCCTGTGCAAGAAAACGCTCCCCGTCCGTTGTATTGCATCCGCATAAAAACGCCACAGATGCAATAATATGAACAGATTTGTTCAAAAAATTCACACTCATTCTAAATCCGACATACATTAACGCATAAAATTTTTATCCACGGAACGTTCAAAATGTCCCATACATCGCGTGCGTTTTTGGGGTGGGGGAAGTCTCCCCCTGAGCGGCTATGTGCTCGGGCCAAAGGCCCTTGCGCGCATACGCCGCTACCCCCTCGTTCCGTTCCTACCCAAAGCGGTCCTTTCTGCCACAAATGGCCCCGAAGCATTCAGAGACGCATCGTTTTTGTCAATCATTTTGGGCGGAAAATACCTGATTTTTGGATGGCTTCGTGTCATAGAGAGCGGTTTTGTCTGGCAAATGACACGGATCGACGATTTCTGGACGAGGACACACAAAAACGTGAAACAGGATCGCAGTTCAAAGAGACGAGAAAAGAAGCGCAAGACGGCCGACCGGGCCGTGTGGTGGAAGCGCTGGACGAATACGTTGCTCGTCACGATTCTGACTCCCGTCGTCGTCGTAGGTTCGATTTACCTGCTATTGTTTTTTATCCTCAACAGTTCGTACGGGCCTGCGATATTCCATGCCCAGCTGAGCCAGTTTTTGCGCGGGGATTTTTTTGCCGACACGTTGTCGACGGACGCCCTGCTGCGCCGTCTGACGCTGACCAATGTCCGCCTCTCCGAGGCGGGACACGACGACGCCGTCGTCTTTGCGCCGCGTCTGGAAGCCAAAATTCCCATCGAAGAACTCGTCGATCTCGTCACCGACACGACGCTCAGACTTGGGCGCATTACGGCCTACGAACCCGAGGTCTTGCTCGACTTTTCGCGCGGCGAACTCAACATCCTCAAAGTCGTCCTGCCGTATTTCAGTGCCCCCGAACCGCCCGATCCCACGCCGGGCAATTTTGTGACCTTTCTCTCGGATCTCAACGTCCAGCGCGGAAACGTCCATCTCGTCTTTGACGGGTTTCGCATCGACCTCAGCGGCGTCGACGTCGATCACTACGCCCTGCGTGCGGGATCCGTGCTGACCATGACCTCGCCCACGGCGGAGGACAACAACGGAAAACGCGCCGTGCGCGTCGATCAGACGACCCTGAAGTTCAACCCCGCGCTTTTTTCGTTTGCCCTGGCGAGTGTCGGCGATGCCGACGAAGGACTGGTCATGAGCGGCGGCGCACAGGCGGCGGGAAAACTCGGGTACGCGTTCGACATGATGTCGCGTTCTATGGCCAACATGCTCAGGCCCGTCGCCAGGTATGCCGATCGGCTCGGCGAAGCCCCGGACATGCGAGGCGAGTTCGTCGTCTCCCTCCAGAACACCGAAGTCGACGGGTTTCACTGGAAGGGAAACACCATGGAAATCCCCCTCATGGAGTCGCGCATTGGCGACGGGGGGACCATGCGCATGGTCCGTGGCATGATGAACGTCGGCCCGACGCAAACCGATATCGACGACATGCAGATTCGATACAACCACACGCCATCCGGCCTTCTCCCCGAAGAAAGCCTTCTGTGGTCGGTCGAACGTTTTGACCTCGACCTGGGCGTGGAAGATCCCATCCTGACGTATTTTGTGGGGCACGTCCTGCACGGAAAAACGCCGTTTCACCTCCAGGCGCGCATGCGCGGCGACCTCGCGCGCGTCTCGGGCGACATCGCCCTCGACGTCACCCAATTTGACACCTTTGACATCGACGTCGATCGCGTCGCCCTGCGCGCCTACATGGACGGACAGCGCGTCACCATCCACGCCCTCGAAGCCGAAACCGTCATGGGATCGGCCGCCGTCGCCGGGTTTTATGACATCATGGATGGCAATTTCGACATCGACCTTTGGACGGGAAACGTCCCAGACGCCGAACGGTTCGCCTATATCTCCAAAGACTTTGGCCAAAAACTCGCCAAAGGCATGATCCCGCTTGCCTTCCTGCCTGACGGGCCCATCAAACGCGTCTCCGGCACGCTCTCGACCCATCTCAAGGCGACCTCCCAGGACGGCAAGATCTCGGCGTGGCTCCCCGATCCCCTCGTCTACAAACTCGACGAACCCCTCATGGGCGTGCAAAAATTCCAGCTGTCGGCCGTCCACACAAAGTCGCCCTGCATCGCCACCTACCAGGGGGATCTCATCGAATCGCCCGCCGGGATTCACCTCGCCATCGGGGACGATGCCGTACGCATCGCCCCGGGGCTCCGCGTCAACCTCGACGATCTCCTGCATTCCAAGGCCGAACTCGCGGTTCACGTCGCCGATCCCGCCCTCTACGCACAGGCGTTTGGGGTCGAACAGCTGTCCTCGGGCCCGTTTGACCTGGAACTTTCTTACGACACGTGTCAACGCGATCTCTGCGGAAATCTCAAAGTTCAGGCCCACGACATCCAGGCGTTGGGCGTCGAGGTGCCCTCCATTGACATCGACGTCGCCCTCGACCACTCGCAGGTCAAAACCCGCACCTTCGCCATCCAGTCCAACATGCTCAACGTGGGGGCCAACCTGACGGGGCAGCTTTCCCAAAGCCAGATCATGGCCCCCACCACGGCGCCGTTCCGCGCCGACGTCGAGTTCACCGACATCGACCTCGAGTCCATGAGTCAACACGCCGAACCCCACATCCCTGCGCTGGCTTCACTCGGACTCAAGGGAAAAGGCGCCGGGACGCTCCGTGTCGACGGCCCCATCGATAAAATAAAGGCAAATTTTATCTTCAACCTCGAAGATTTTGAGGCCATGGAAGTGCCCGCCTCGAGAATCTCCCTCTTTGCAAGATACGAAAATCACAACGTCACCGTTCCCGCCCTCAACATCTGGTTTGCACCGGCCGAACTCCAGGGCGAAGAAGCCGAAGAAAGAAAGGCCGAAATCCAAGCGCAAATCGAGGCCGAAGAAAAAGCACGGGCACAAACCCAGTCTCCAGACGATCCCCCTTCCCCAGCCGCCTGGAACGAACGGCGCGTGGCGCGTGCCATGCGCCGAACTCCGGATTTCTCCATCAACACCCTCACCTACAACCTCGACAAAAATACGGTCATCTTTAACGTCTCCCTGCTCCCCACGTCCCCCAACGACTTCAAGCCTTTCCGCGACCTCAATATCCCTTTGCAAGGACAGGCGGCGCTCGACCTCGCCGTCAATCTCGACCTCAACTGGATCCTCAACGGGGGATGGAAAACGGACTCCTCCCGAAAAAATGCGCACGCCACATGGATCGAGGGCGACATCCTCCTGACGGGACTCCAATACGCCGATTTCACCCTGGGCAATATCGACATGCATTTGTCGCGCTCGGCGCAATACACCCTCATCAAAGGGAATTTTTTCGACATCTTCGGTCTGTCGGGATTCGTGCGCACCTACCCGCGCCTCACCGCGTCCCTGGCGTTCAACTTTCCAGACCTGGCCATTCTCGACACGCTCAAGGATATCGGCATCGACATGACCGAACTAGCCAATGCGTTCAACATTCGCGATGCGCGCATCGCGGGATCCATCGGCGTCTGCATGGCCAGTTTTGACGACATTCGGCTCTCGGTCATTCTGGATACGTTTGAGGCGGGCGTCTTTGGATACCCTATGATGCTGGCCCAACCCGCCTTCATTCGACTCGACGTCCTCAACATGGCGGTCACCCTCAACGCCCTTGAACTCAAGTACCGGGATTCCGTCCTCAAACTCAGCGGAAGCGGCGATGCCGACGGACGCATTGACGTCGATGTCAACGGCGAGATCGACGCCGCCCTCGCACGTTCCTTTGTGTCATCCGTGTCCCAGTCGACGGGACTTCTGGCGGTCAACGTCTCCGCACACGGCAACCTCTTCCACAACGGAAAGTTCAGCCTCAACGACCTCGATCTCGAAGGATACCTCGGCGTCAGGGATCCCATCCAGATACAAACCCAGCTGACGCATTCCCCCCTGGAACTGCCGCGCGGATTTCTCCTCATCGACAACCATCACCCGCGATGTGCCAAAAATGAAATCTGCCTCTACACCCCGGACGACCAACCCTTCACGCTGGGCATCAACGACCAGTGGGTGAAACTCTCCCTGTTTGCCGGAACCCACGGCGACCTCGACACAAGACTGTCCGGAAAAATCAACGCCGCCATCGCGCAGCTCTTCGTCAAGGACATGTCCGACGCAAGCGGACTCGTCGACCTCGATCTTCACGTCTCCGGAAAATTCGTCGACAAAGCCGGAAACGTCCACATCGACCTCGCCCGGTTTGACGCCGACGGACACGTGGCCATCGAACAGCCCATATCGCTCGAACTGCGCTCCCTCAACGATCCCATCACCGTCGACGACGGGATCGTGCAAATCGCCGACGGGGCCGTCTGCCCCAGCAAACAGTCGTGCATCGTCATTCCAAAGGATCGCGCCTTCCAAGGAAGCCTCATGGGCGGGAATTACCTCATCTTTGGCGAGATCGTCCGCGACGTCTTCATCCCCAAAAGCGGAAACCTCACCATCTCCGCCAACGACCTCGGTTTCCGCATGAAAGACGAGCTCGCCATCACTGTCTCGCCGGACATTCAAATCACCGCCACAGACCTCGCCAATTTTGAAACCGTCAAAATCGGCGGCGACATCGAAATCAGCGAAGCCAAGTACCACAAAAATTTTGACGACGGTTCGTCCAACTTCCTCAAGGAACAAATCCTGTCGGTTTTCGTCGACTCGCGCCGGCGCTCATCCACGTATTCGCCGTCATTTTTGCGCAAAATGCCGGACCTCGGAAAAATCCGCTTCGACGTCGGAGTTACCGCCGAAAATTCCATCAATGTCGATGTGCAGATCGCCGGCGCCAAGGTCGAACTCGAACTCGGCACGCAAACCCGCATCGGTGGGACGCTCCTCGACATCGCCCCCACCGGAATATTCGCCATCAATTCCGGCTTATTCAGCATGAGCGGGAACGATTTCGACTTTCAGAACGGAAGCCAGATCGCCTTCAACGGGTCTCTGGACGGAAAAATCGACATCACCGCATCGGCCGAAATCAACACCGACTCCAGTGCTTTCGGCGCCATCACCGGGAATACCGACCTCGACCGCCGAAAACGCGTCTCGACGAGTTCATCCAACGCCTCCAGCGATATGTATTCCATCACCCTCACCGTCGCGGGTTCCCTGTTTGCCCCCACCTGGAGCTTTGAATCCTCGCCCTACCTCTCCGATGCCAACATCTATGCCCTCATCCTCACGGGCAAAACGATCGAGGATTTTTCCGGAAACGACATCGCCATGGAGTCGCTTCTCTCCCCGTTCTTCTCTTCACAACTCGACAACTTCATCAACGCCGACCAGTTCAAGTTCCTCTTCACCGAAGGCGCGGCCCAGTTCGTCTACGTCAAACAGATTACCAAAGCCCTGCGCATCGCCGCCGGCGTCTCCATCCGCGGTTCCGACGGGAACGAACAGGCCCTTTCCGCCGAATACTATTTCAACGACAACTGGTTCATTGACCTCACCGGTCAAAACACCTCCGACGAAGTCGGACGTGCCCCCACCTTCAAACTCGGCGCCAGGCTCCACTGGCACCTTGCCCTCGAATAAGCCCCCCCATGTTCCAAAAACTTGCCGCCTTCTCCAAAGACCATGCGTTGCTGCTCATCACCGCATGCGTCTTCTTCATCCTCGTCGTCTTTTTCCACCAAATCCTCCAGCCCTTCGTCATCGCCATCATCGTCGTCTACCTCATCGAACCCTTCGTCACATGGATGAACAAGCGGCATATCGGAAAATTCCGAATCCCGAGGGGCCTCGCGGTCATCGTCACATACCTCCTGTTTCTGGCCACCCTCACCGGCATCGGCTTCGCCTTCATCCCCTCCCTCACGCGCGAAATCTCCACCGCCTCCGAAGCCGTCCCCGAATACTTCATGCGCGTCAAAAATGAGGACATCCCACGATGGAGTCAGAAACTCGACGACATCGTCTTCACCCTCTCCCGACACAGCCACGAGGACATCGCAAAAGCCGTCCATACCGCGAAACTCTCCATCGATGCCGCCGCCGACCAGGTTCAGCGCGACATGGACACCCTCAACCCGCCCGACGTCGACACCACCGGCGCCCAGCCGTTGCTCGTCGGGACAAGACCCCATCCCGTCACCACACCACTCGCCAAAGCCGACGACACCCCCGTCCTCTTCCAGCTGCGCGAATCCTCCCCGGGACACTTCGACGTCCTGCCCGGCAACCGCGAGATCAAACTCGAAACCGATGCCGCAGGAACCCTCACCCTCAAAACCACCCCGTACAACGAAACGCGTCCCCCCCAGTCGACGTTCAACCTGGAACGCGAAGTCAACCGCGCCGTCACCGGACTCCTCGAATCCAGCACCAATTACGCAGGAAGTGCCCTGACCTTCCTTCAGACCGCCATCGGATTCATCATCAACACGTTTGTCCAGCTCATCCTCGTCTTCATGCTCGCCGCGTTCATCGCCATCGACGCCCCACGCCTCATGACGCGCATTCACGCCCTGTTTGAAAATGAAGAGGGCAACGCCACCGGATTCGACGAGTTCAAATCAAGACTCCTCCACGGACTCTCCGGCGTCGTACGCGGTCAGCTCATCATCTGCTGCATCAACGGAACCCTCACCGGCATCGGGCTCTGGATCTTCGGCGTCGACTTCTCACTCCTGCTCGGACTCATCGCCGGCATCCTCAGCATCATCCCCATCTTCGGCACGATCATCAGCACCATTCCCGCCGTCCTCCTGGGCCTCGTCCAAAGCCCCTTCACCGCCATCCTCGTCCTCGCATGGATCCTCCTGGTTCACTTCCTCGACACCAATTTCTTCACCCCCAAAATTGTCGGTTCCTCCGCAAACCTCCACCCCGTCCTCATCATCTTTGCCCTTCTGGCCGGCGAGTATGCGGCAGGCGTCCTCGGCCTCATCCTGGCCGTCCCCATCATGTCCATGGTTCAGACCACCCTCGGGTTCATCCTCGACAAGACGAAAAAATCTTCACCCAAAGACACCCAGGACGAACCCAAAAAACATCCGGACGAACTCCCAAAACCTTCGGACGAACCCAAAAAACATCCGGACGAACCCAAAGATCCCCCCGTTTCCACCACCCCTGCGCCCCAGGCGCCATAACCCTATCGGTATCCCCATGAAATCCTTTGTCACGTGCCTTTGCTTCCTGGCCCTCGCCTTCCTTGGTCTGGCCCCGTTCGCGTCTGCCCAGACCGCCCCCGTCATCCCCGTCAAGCCCGCCGCATGGAACGCCGAGACCACCGAATCGGCCTCACACATCGCCGCATGGGTCGACCCGCAGACCGAAAGCCGTATCGAAATCCTCTCCATGCGCATCGTGCGCGCACAGCACCTCGCCACCCTCACCCAGGCGTTCCAAGAACAGCTCCTCAAAAACAATTTCGTCCAGACCAAAGCCCCCGAAGAACGCACCTTCATGCTCGTCAACGCCAAGGAACGCATCGGCACATGGACCGAATACGAGGCGCAAGCCTCAGAAATCCCCATCGCCGTCGCCACCTATGCCTTCGTCGTCCGTGACACTGCCATCTTCGTCGTCGGATATTTCGCCCGTCCACACAGCGCCACAGGCATCGATACCATGCAAGAGGTCATTCGACAGATGATCGACATGTAACGCCACCCACGAGGGGGGCGGCGCGTATGGAGCCCTACGGGCGACATAGCGACGGCGGGGGGACACTTCCCCCCACGCACAAAAAACAAAAAAACAGCGGTTTTATAAAGCCAACGCGCGCTTTGACAGCCCGGCAAACTGTGCTAGAAATGCGCGCCCTTTCGCCGTTGTGGCGAGGGACTCGTGATTTTACAGGAGGAGAAAGCGAATGATTTACTCGCAAGAAGTTGAGCACATGTGTGCGGTAAAAAAAGGGCCCAACCACGGTCCTGCACCCATTCCCGAAGAAGGCAAATGGGTTCGCGCCAAGGAAATCAAGGACATTTCCGGCATGACGCACGGCATCGGCTGGTGCGCGCCGCAGCAGGGCGCATGTAAGCTCTCGCTGAACGTCAAAGACGGCGTCATCGAAGAAGCCCTCGTCGAAACCATCGGATGCTCCGGCATGACCCACTCCGCCGCCATGGCCGCCGAAATCCTCATCGGCAAGACCATCCTCGAAGCCCTCAACACGGACCTCGTCTGCGACGCCATCAACACGGCCATGCGCGAGCTCTTCCTGCAGATCGTCTACGGACGCACGCAGAGCGCCTTCTCTGAAGGCGGACTCGTCATCGGCGCAGGACTCGAAGACCTCGGAAAAGGCCTCCGCTCGCAGGTCGGCACCATGTACGCCACCAATAAAAAAGGCCCCCGTTACCTCGAAATGGCCGAAGGATACGTCACGCGCTGCGCCCTCGACGAAGACGGCGAGATCATCGGCTACGAATTCGTCCACGTCGGCAAAATGATGCAGTGGATCAAAGAAGGCACGCCCGCTGACGAAGCCCTCAAAAAAGCCACCGGTCACTATGGCCGCTTCGAGAACGCCGCCAAATACATCGACCCCCGCAAGGACTAATCAGAGGAGACTACACCATGTCATTGTTTGAAAGTTACGAGCGCCGCATTCCTCAAATCGAGAAAGTCCTCGCCCAATACGGCATCAAGAGCCTCGAAGAAGCCCAGAAAATCGGCCTCGAAAAGGGCATCGACGCCTACAAAATCCCCAAAGACATCCAGCCCATCTGCTTTGAAAACGTCTGCTGGGCCTACGTCCTCGGCACCGCCATCGCCATCAAAAAAGGCTGCACCAAAGCCGCCGACGCCGCCAAGGCCATCGGCGAGGGCCTCCAGGCCTTCTGCATCCCTGGGTCCGTCGCCGACGACCGAAAAGTCGGCCTCGGTCACGGAAACCTGGCCTCCATGCTCCTGAGCGAAGATACCAAATGCTTCGCCTTCCTCGCCGGTCACGAATCCTTTGCCGCCGCCGAAGGCGCCATCGGACTCGCCCGCTCCGCCAACAAAGTCCGCAAAACCCCACTCCGCGTCATCCTCAACGGACTCGGAAAAGACGCCGCCTTCATCATCAGCCGAATCAACGGATTCACCTACGTCCAGACCGAATTCGACTACCTCACCGGCAAAGTCAAAATCGTCCGCGAAAAAGCCTACTCCGACGGCGAACGCGCAAAAGTCCGATGCTATGGCGCCGATGACGTCCGTGAAGGCGTCGCCATCATGCACCTCGAAGGCGTCGACGTCTCCATCACCGGCAACTCCACCAACCCCACCCGTTTCCAGCACCCCGTCGCCGGCACCTACAAAAAAGAATGCGTCGAACAGGGCAAAAAATACTTCTCCGTCGCTTCCGGCGGTGGCACCGGCCGCACACTCCACCCCGATAACATGGCCGCCGGCCCCGCCTCCTACGGCATGACCGACACCATGGGACGCATGCACTCCGACGCACAGTTCGCCGGTTCCTCCTCCGTCCCCGCACACGTCGAAATGATGGGCTTCCTCGGCATGGGCAACAACCCCATGGTCGGCGCCACCGTCGCCGCCGCCGTCGCCGTCGAAGAGGCCATGAAAAAATAATTTGTTTATCTATTAATAGATACTCGCTCAAAGGCGCCTCCTCGGAGACGCCTTTTTCTATTTTTCTTGCCCCGGGGCTATCCGCCTTCCGGCGGATACGCCCCCGGCGCCCGGCTATCTCCGATACGCCGGGCGTTTTCTTTCATCATGCCTTGATTCTATCTCTGTAAAAGAACATAAACAGGATACATTTCTATACTTTTTCCGTTTATGTTAAACTGTTGACAAAAGGATTTACGGCATGAGACTAGCGTCCGTATTCATCATATTCGCACTACTTCTTGTTTTTCCTGCAACCGCCATGGCGCAGGAAACGACAGACTCCGCGCAAGTCCCCGAATCCCAGACTCAATCCTCCTCAAGTTCTCCATATAAAGACCAAAAAGGCTTCTCGCTCTTCGCCAATGTCGGCGGAACCATCGCGTTCGCCGAACAAATTTTGGCCCATGAAGACAAATTTACGACCAATGCCGCCGGGTTTCAGGCCACCGTCGATATCGGATACCACTGGAAGGCTCTCGCCCTCTACGTGGAAATCATGGCGCGTTCCGCCTACGCCTATAAAGACACCAAATTTTCCTACTGCGACCTCGGATGCTTTAAATACAAAGCCCACCGCAAAGGCGAATGGGACGGATTCTTCGGCGGCGTAGGCCTCATGCTGATCGGCTTTATCCCCGTGACCGATGTCTTCCATATCTCTGTCGGCGGTGGACCCATCGTCTATGTGGGCAAGACCATGAGCGGCGACAACGGACAAGGCTCGTTCGCCTTTAAACTGCAGCTCGGCTTCCATTTCGCCATTTCTAAAAACTATATGGTGGGTCTGACCATCAGCGAAGAAGGACTCCTCATGATACATAGAAGCATCTCCCCCGCTTTTTCCATCACATACACCCCGTAATGCAGCCATCGCCCAAAGGAATCACGCCATGAAAAAACTTTCTCTCCTCCTCCCTCTCTGCCTGGCGGTCGCGTGTTCCGCAGGCTTTTGTCTCGGATGCGAAGACGCCTGCCTGCGCGAAGGCCTGACCGTCTATACCAACGGATGCATCACCACACCACCTGCACCCAATTATATCAGCCAATGCCTAAATGGTATCTGGCACGAGCGCCAACTGTGCGACGAACAGTCAGACGAGTTCAGACCATGGAAATGCGAACCCGATCCCAATGGCGATATCCAAAAACTCTATGCCCGCTTCCCAGGATGCCAGTTCATCGGATGCTATAAAAGCGGCTTAAGAGAATGCGAATGTCTGGAAACCTTCACCCCTGAAATCGTCGAATAATCCCCCACACGCCCGCCACACGCGGGCCGGTCGAGATGAAGGCTTGCGCATGCACAAGTCATCGTCACCACACACCAACCCTATCTGTTGGATGCCCTCGACCCCGATGAAATCTGGGTGTTAGAAAAACAATCCAATGGCTTTAGCGCCATCACCAGAATTGATTCTGTCGAACCAAACTCACGCGGTGATGGACGCTATCTCCAATGACTGTGGGATGAGGCGTCGTAGCGTTTGTACAAAGAATGGTTTGTAGTTCTTTGTTTCCCAAGATATGAGACGACGCCCACCGTGAATGGTATGCTCAAGGGATAGAAAGAAGTGGATTTACTGAAAACCATGACAAACGGCGGTGTATTCAATACAACTATTGTGAAAATATTTGACAAGATTGTCTCTCGCCCCGCGCTTCGCAATCTCATGAACATAAAAAAAGTGGACATTCCGAACAACTCTCTATAAACGGAAACGGGCCCGAATGGACTGGCCCTGTACTCAAAGGAACGAGACCGTGGCTGACAATAAAAAAGAGCAGGAACGAGAGGAATTGCACCGTGCCATTTGGGCTATCGCCGATGAACTTCGCGGGGCCGTGGATGGCTGGGATTTTAAAAATTACGTCCTCGGCACCATGTTTTATCGATATATCTCCGAAAATCTGACGAATTATATCAATGCCGGAGAATGGGAAGCCGGCGACACGGACTTTGACTACACCAAGTTGTCCGACAGCGAAGCCGAGGAAGGTCGCGAAAGCCTCGTCGAAGAAAAAGGGTTCTTCATTCTGCCGTCTGAACTCTTTTGCAATGTCAACCGACGGGCCGACCAAGACGAACGTCTCAACGAGACCCTGGAATCCGTGTTCGCCCATATCGAAGCCTCAGCCAAAGGTTCGACGTCTGAATGCAGTTTTTCCGGACTCTTTGACGATTTCGACGTCAACAGCAACAAACTCGGCGCCTCGCTCCCCAAGCGGAACGAGCGCCTTTCAAAACTCCTGCACGGCGTTGCCAACATGGACCTTGGCGATGTGAAAGATCACGACATCGATGCCTTTGGCGACGCCTACGAATACCTGATGACCATGTACGCCTCTTCTGCCGGAAAATCCGGCGGCGAGTTCTTTACGCCGGCCGATGTGTCGGAACTGCTGACCCGAATCGGTACGGTGGGAAAAACCGAAATCAACAAAGTGTACGACCCTGCATGCGGTTCCGGTTCCCTGCTGCTCAAAGCGGAAAAAATCCTCGGCAAAGAGGCCATCCGGAATGGATTCTACGGGCAGGAGATCAACATCACGACGTACAACCTTTGCCGAATCAACATGTTTTTGCACGACGTCGGGTTCGATAAATTCAGCATCGCCTGTGAAGACACGCTGACGGCGCCACAGCACTGGGACGATGAGCCCTTTGAACTGATCGTGTCCAATCCCCCCTATTCCATCAAATGGAAGGGCGACGACAACCCCTTGTTGATCAACGATCCGCGTTTTTCGCCCGCCGGCGTCCTCGCCCCCAAATCCAAGGCCGACCTCGCGTTTATCATGCACGCCTTGGCATGGCTCGCCACCAACGGAACCGCGGCCATCGTCTGTTTCCCAGGCGTCATGTATCGCGGCGGCGCAGAGCAGAAAATCCGAAAATACCTCGTTGATAACAATTATATCGACGCCATCATCCAATTGCCGAATAACCTGTTCTTTGGCACCTCCATCGCCACCTGCATCATGGTGCTCAAAAAAGGAAAAATCGACAACAATACCCTGTTTATCGATGCCTCCAACGAGTGCATCAAGGTGACGAACAACAATAAGCTGACAAAGGCGAACATGGACAGAATTGTGGAGACCTTTGCCAAGCGTGCCGAGGAAACACACTTCTCCCATCTGGCGAGCTATGAAGAAATCGTCAAAAACGATTACAACATGTCCGTCTCCACCTATGTGGAAGCCAGAGATACCAGAGAGAAAATCGACATTGTGAAGCTCAATGCCGAGATTGAGGAAATCGTTGCCCGCCAGCAAGTGCTTCGTGATGAAATTGCGAAAATTATCGCAGACATCGAGGTGTGATGTATGAATGAAAAGTATCTTGAAGCGGTCAAAACCATAAAGACAGCGATTTTGCGAAGTCAAAACAGAGCCGCCAAATATACAAATTATGAAATGCTTTCCCTGTATTATGCGATTGGTGGTTATGTTTCTGGCAATTCCAGAGAAGGCACATGGGGAACGGGGGCAATTGATGAAATCAGTTCACGTCTAAGAAAAGAACTTCCAGGATTACGTGGTTTTTCGGCAGGAAATATCAAGCTGATGCGTCAATTTTTTGAAGCATGGCAGCCTTACTTTCAGACAAACGCTGAGGCATTGCCAGACAGTGAATCGGTAGCCGTGGCTATCGATTTGAAACAGATGGACGATACAGCTTTGGCTATTTTACAAAAACGGTTGCCAGTGGCTATCGATTTCCCGATGGAAGCATTTACGGAAATCAGCTTTACACATCATATGGAAATCCTTCATAAGACCAAGGAACTGGACGAAAGACTGTTTTATATTCGAGAATGTGCTCGTGGACATTGGAGCAAGTATGCTCTGAGAACCAGACTGAAAGAAAATTTGTATCAACATCAGGGTGCGCTTACCAATAACTTTTCTCTAACCATGCCCGATGATAAGCAATATATGAAAGCAATCCAGACATTCAAGGACGAATACTTTCTGGATTTTATCAATACAGAGGAGCTGGATTTAACGGATCCGCAGGATTTGGACGAGCGAGTTTTGGAGAAGGAAATCATCAACAACATTCGCAATTTTATACAGTGTCTCGGTTCCGGGTTTTGTTTCGTTGGAAATCAGCATCGTATTGAAGTGGATGGAGAGGAATTTTTCGCCGATTTGTTGTTCTTCCAGAGAGACTTAAAAGCCCTAGTTGTGATTGAACTGAAAAAAGGTAAATTCAAACCTTCTTACCTCGGACAGCTTAACTTCTATCTGTCCGCTTTGGATGAGAAAGAACGCAAAAGCGGAGAAAACCCGGCTATCGGTATTCTTCTATGCCGTGAAGCCAATAAAAGCGTTGTGGAGCTGGCCATCCGTGATTATTCCAAACCAATGGGCGTAGCGACTTATCGTACAGCCGATGAACTGCCGGGAACTTACAAGGTGCTCACACCTATCATAGAAGAAGTTCCGAAGTTGATCGATGCTACGGAATTTGAGGACGACGGTGACAAAAATGAGTAGACTGGCGGATATGAGCGAAGTTGCCCACGAAAACTGGAATGTGAGGACGCTTGACCGCATACAGCACCTACTCCAAATTGACGAAGGCACAGCAAAAAATTTGCCCGATCATAGATCGGTAGCCACGGCCAGCGATTCGGCGGAAGATGGTGACAAAAATGAGTAAGCTCGATGAATTGATACAGAAATACTGTCCTAACGGAGTTGAATATAAGAGGAGGATGTGTGATCATGGCAAATGCGCTGACAATTTACCAATCGGTGATTGATGATGTAAAAGGCATTATTTCCTCCGGCATGGAGAGCGCATACCATGCCATAAGCCGTACAATGGTATTGACCTATTGGAATGTGGGCAAACGCATTGTGGAACAGGAGCAGAATGGCAATCCGCGAGCCGAATACGGCACAGCCATGATGGACGCACTGGCGGCAGAACTGACGAAAGAATATGGGAAAAGCTACTCCAAGAGGAATCTCCAGTATTTTCGCAAATTTTACCAATGCTTTCCGGATATTGAGATTGTGAACGCATGCGTTCACAATCTGACATGGACGCATTTTCGCAGCCTTTTACGAGTGCCGGACGAGGATGCCAGAGTTTGGTACATGAGCGAAGCTGCCCATGAAAACTGGAATGTGCGGACGCTTGATCGCAATATCAGCACACAGTATTATTATCGCCTTTTGCAGGCTCCAAAAAAGAATACTGTTATCGCAGAAATGCAGCGGAAAACCGCCCAGTTCTCCAAGACACAGTTCGAGCTTGTAAAAAGCCCTGTGGTTGCAGAATTTCTTGGCTTCAAGAATGAAGTGTTTATGTCGAAATATCTGACTTATTTGCCTACAAAGGAACAGCTGAAACAGGAAATTGAACGACAGAAAGCGGTTTTCTATATGCAGCATCCGATTCAAATAGAGGAAGGCGGGACCAGAAATGAGCAGACTTGATGAATTGATTCAGGAATACTGTCCGAACGGAGTTGCATTTAAGCCTATCAAGGAAGTTTACCAAAGGCTGAAAGGAACGCCAATCACAGCGGCTAAAATGAAAGAAATCGAAAGAGCTGATGGTGATGTCCGAATTTTTGCAGGTGGTAAAACTGTCATTGATGCTTATGAGGAAGATATTCCCAAAGCGAACATAACACGAGTTCCGGCAGTATTGGTTCAGTCTCGTGGCGTGATTGATGCCGTGTATTATGAAAAACCGTTTACATTCAAAAACGAGATGTGGGCATACACACACGAAAATAAAACAGCAGTCAAGTTCCTCTACTATGTATTGAAGAACAATATGGGGAAATTCAGAGATGCGGCATTGGGAATGGGTTCACTGCCTCAGATTTCTTTAAAGGTAACAGAAGACTTTGAAATCCCCGTCCCCCCCCTTCCGATACAACAAGAAATCGTCCGCATTCTCGACGCATTCACAGAGCTTACAGCGGAGCTTACTGCGAGGAAGAAGCAATATGAACATTATCGTGAAGAACTTCTCGAAACAAGCACAAATGCCGTTCAGATGAATTTTGGTGATATATTTGACTTTCAAAATGGTTTTGCATTTAAGAGTGGCTTGTTTAAGGAGACTGGAAAAGCAATTTTAAGAATTGCAAATATTCAGGATAACCAAGTTTCGACAGATAATTTAGTTTACTTTGATGAGATAGACTACAAAGAAAACTTGTCGTCGTATATCGTAAAACAAGGGGATATTGTCGTTGCTATGTCTGGTGCAACAACCGGAAAGATAGGTGTGAACACCACCACATCAAACTATTACCTTAATCAACGAGTTGGAAAATTTATCCCCAAAGAAAATGTGGTACTCAACAGATATTTATATCATTTGTTGATGCGAAAATCTGGAGAAATATATGCTATCGATTCCCGAGCAAGAACAAATCGTCTCAATTCTCGATCGCTTTAATATCCTCTGCAATGACATTTCTTCCGGCCTACCGGCAGAGATCGAAGCACGGTCAAAGCAATACGAATATTACCGAGATAAGCTGCTGACTTTCAAAAAGCAGTAACCCAACGAAGGAGGATGCCGCATGAGCACTTACAACATCATTGCCGAGAACGAGAACGACGAAAGCACCGTTGTAGCGGAATATACGCCGGAAAGCGCACGCTCTGACAGTTTCCAGAGCGAAGCGGCTCTTGAAAAGGAGTTTATCCGCCTGCTGACCGAACAGGGCTATGCGTACCTTCCCATCCATGACGAAGCCGGTCTGATTGCCAACCTGAGACAGCAGCTGGAGCTTCTGAACGACTACACCTTTACTGACAGCGAGTGGGCGCGTTTTTTTAAAGAAACGGTGTCCAACAAAAATGAAGGGGTGGTCGAAAAAAGCCGCACGATTCAAACCGATCACATCAAGGTGTTGCGCAGGGATGACGGCACGAGCAAAAATATCCAGCTCATCGACAAAAAGAACATCCATCACAACCGTTTGCAGGTGATCAACCAGTACGAGGAAGAGGGGGGACAACACGAATCGCGTTATGATGTGACCATTCTCGTCAACGGGTTGCCTCTGATCCATGTGGAATTGAAACGGCGAGGCGTGGTCATTCGCGAAGCATTCAACCAGATCAAACGGTACCAGCGAGAGAGTTTTTGGGCGTCCTGCGGTTTGTATGAGTACGTGCAGATTTTTATCATCTCCAACGGCACGCATACCAAGTATTATTCCAATACCACTCGCAACAGCCACATCAAGGAAAATGGCGATCCCTCCAAACCGAAATCGAAGAAAACGAGCAACAGTTTCGAATTTACCTCATTTTGGGCGGATGGAAAAAACAAGGTTATTTCGGATCTGATCGATTTTACAAAGACGTTTTTGGCAAAACACACGATTTTAAATGTGTTGACCAAATATTGTGTGTTTACGTCCGAAGAGATGTTGTTGGTGATGCGTCCGTATCAGATTGCGGCGACGGAGCGCATTTTGAACCGCATTGAAGTCTCGACGAACTACAAGAAAATGGGCACGATCGAGGCCGGTGGTTATATCTGGCATACCACTGGGAGCGGTAAAACCCTGACCTCTTTTAAGACAGCACAGCTTGCGTCTGCGCTTCCTTACATAGACAAGGTCTTATTTGTGGTGGATAGAAAAGATCTCGACTATCAGACCATGAAAGAATACGATCGGTTCGAAAAAGGATCGGCCAACAGCAATGCCTCGACAAAAGTCTTGCAACGACAGCTCGAAGACAGGGACGACAAAGGCGCGTTTCATCGATATAAAATCATCATCACGACGATTCAGAAACTGGACAATTTTGTGACCAGGAACAAGGGGCATGAAGTGTTTAACAAACACTGTGTGATCATCTTTGACGAGTGTCACCGTAGCCAGTTTGGGGATATGCACGCCAAGATCGTCAAGGCTTTCAAGAATTACCATTTGTTTGGCTTTACCGGCACGCCGATCTTTTCCGACAATGCCGGGAAAGGGGCGCATCCTGATATGTTGACCACGCCGCAGACGTTTGGCGAGCAGCTCCACGCCTATACCATTGTGAATGCGATCAATGACGGCAATGTCCTCCCGTTTCGCATCGACTATGTGAACACGGTCAAGGAAAAGGAGAACATCCAGGACAAGCAGGTCTCTGCCATCGATGTCGAACGCGCCATGGGAGCGCCCGAACGCATTCGCGAAATCGTCAAATACACGTTGGATCATTTTGATCAAAAGACGAAACGCAACAGTTTCTACACGCTGAATGCCAAACGCATGGCGGGGTTTAACGCCATGTTTGCCGTCAGTTCCATCTCAATGCTCAAGAAGTATTATCGGGAATTTCAAAGGCAGATAGCGGAGAATCACCGTTCGTTGACGATTGCCACCATTTTCAGCTATGCCGCCAACGCGAATGCCCCCGAAGACGTTTTGCAAGAGGAAGGTTTTGATACCGACACCCTCGAGCCGTCGGATCGCGATTTTTTGGAAGGCGCCATTCAGGACTATAACGTTGCGTTCAATACCAATTTTGACACCTCTTCGGACAAGTTTCAGAATTATTATCGAGATTTGTCATTGCGCGTGAAAAAACGCGAAGTGGATATGTTGCTCGTCGTCAATATGTTTTTGACCGGTTTTGACGCCACGACGCTCAACACGCTCTGGGTCGACAAGAATCTCAAGATGCACGGGCTCATTCAGGCTTATTCCAGAACAAACCGGATTTTAAATTCCGTCAAGACGTACGGCAATATCGTGTGTTTTCGCGATTTGCAGAAGGCGACAGACGATGCCTTGTCTTTGTTTGGCAACAAGGATGCCGGAGGCGTCATCCTTCTCAAAAGGTATGAGGACTATTACCGGGGTTATGAAGAAAACGGCGAACATCACTCCGGCTATGTGGAGCTCATCGAAGATTTGAAAGCGCGTTTTCCGCTTGGAGAACCCATCGTCGGGGAACAGGCACAGAAAAGTTTTATCAAACTGTTTGGTGCCATCGTCCGGTTAAAAAACATCCTGACCTCGTTTGATGCGTTTGACGAAAATGATGTGATATCCAGTCGGGATTTTCAAGATTACACGAGCAATTATCTCGATTTACATAATGAATTTTCCCAAAAAACGACCGGTGAAAAGGAAAAGATTAATGAAGATATCGTGTTTGAAATTGAACTCATCAGGCAGGTTGAAATCAACATTGATTACATTTTAGCCCTTGTAAACAAATATCAACACGGTCATTGCAAGGATAAAGAAATCCTCATCACGATAGACAAAGCCATCGGTTCAAGCATGCAGTTGCGCAGTAAAAAAGAGCTCATTGAGAATTTCATCCAAACCGTGGGTATCGACACAAATATTGATAAGGAATGGATAAAGTACGTATCCGAACAAAAAGAAAAAGATATATCTAAGATTATCGAAGATGAAAAATTGAAGTCCGCTGAGACGCACAAGTTCATTGACGACGCATTTTATAACGGCACACTCAAAACGACAGGCACGGATATCGACAAACTCATGCCTCGCATGTCGCGATTTGGCGGCGGACAGCGCGATATAAAGAAAAAAGATATTATCGAGAAACTGTCTTCATTTTTTGAGAAATACTTTGGGTTGGGACATGAGATCGCACAATCAGACCGATAACGTCCAGATGAGTTCGCAAAAACGAAATCGCTAAAACAAAAAACAACAAGCCCTCCCCCAAACCCCGACCTCACCCCCGGCCCCTCTCCCATTGGGAGAGGGGAGCATTCTTCATAAAAAACAAAAAGGCCTCACCCAACCCCGACCTCACCCCCGGCCCCTCTCCCATTGGGAGAGGGGAGCATGCTTCAT